>JBBRYD010000119.1:0-12591 GCA_038238065.1 Propionibacteriales bacterium
CCTGCGCGACGCGGGGCTCGAGCTGCTCATCTACCGGATCACCGACACCGACGAACGGACGCGCTTCTTCGCCACCCTGCCCGCTCGTCGCAACGCTGACGCTCTGATCGTCGCCTCGTTCGCGCTGACGGCCGAGGAGCAGGAGCGGCTGCGCGACCTCTCCATGCCGCTGGTCTACCTGAACCAGACGGTCACGGGGGCTCCGAGCGTCTCCATCGACGACGTGGCCGGGGCCCGGATGGGCGTCCGTCATCTGCTCAACCTCGGTCACCGCCGGATCGCCTACGTCGGCGCGGACGCCCGCACCGGCTTCTTCTTCAGCGCCGCCCGACGGCTCGACGGCTTCCACGCGGAGCTGGCGGCCGCGGGCATCCCCGTGGACGAGCGGGTGCGGCTGACTGCCCGGTCGGCCTCGGACGGCGAGCACGTGGTTGCGCAGTTCCTGGCCGAGACGCAGCTGCCCACCGCTCTGATGGTCGACTCCGACGAGCTGGCCATGAGCGTGATGGCGGCCTGCTGGCGCATCGGCCTGCGCACGCCGGAGGACGTGTCGGTGCTGGGCTTCGACAACCATGCGATGGCGGTCACCTTCGGGCTGAGCACCATCGCGCAGCCCGCACACGTGTTGGGCCGCGAGGCCGCCAGGCTGGCCTTGACCCTGGTGGGGAGCCACGTGCTGAAGGAGGTGCCCGTGCTGGAGGCGCCGACCACCGGCGACGAACTGGGCAACCAGGTCACCGTGCCCACCCAGCTCATCCTGCGCCACAGCACCGCTCGTCCGCGTTCCGCCGTCCGGCTGGACACCTGACACTCCCTCACCCGGCCGGACCGCGGAAGCACCCTGGCTAGCATGGGGCAGATGTCCGACGACCAGGCCATCGAGTCGGCCAAGAACCTGCTGCGGCGGGCCGTGATGCTGCGCCGCGACCTGCGCGCCGCACCGGTCCGGCAGGCCGACGATGCCGCCCGCTTCGAGCTCCTCCGTGCCCGCCTCGAGGAGCGGCGCCCCGCAACGGTGGCGGCCTACCTGTCGAGCGGCTCGGAGCCCGGCACCCTGCAGCTCGTCGCCTGGCTGGCTGCCCGGGGGGTCCGGGTGCTGCTACCGGTGTTGACCACGCCCGGCGGTGGCCCGACAGGGGAGGCAGCCTGGGCTCCGTACGGGGGACCCGACGCGTTGCGCATGGGCGGCCGCTCCATCCTCGAGCCGACCACGGAGGTGCTCGCCGGCACAGCACTGGCCGAGGCCGAGCTGGTCGTCTGCCCGGCGCTGGCGGCCAACTCCGGCGGCGACCGGCTGGGGCGTGGTGGCGGCTGGTACGACCGGGCGCTGCAGTGGGCCGACGTCGAGGCGCCCGTCTGGGCGCTGCTGAACGACGACGAGGTGCTGGACATCATCCCGACCCGGCCCTGGGACCGACAGGTGACTGAGCTGGTGACGCGGTCGACGTTCATCCGGTGCCGGGCTGGGTCCACGCAGATGGGACCCCTCGGCTGAACGCCGGGTGGTGATCCTCGGCCTCAGCTGAAACCCGGCGTCAGGCGCGGCTCAACGTCATCGTGACCTGTTGCCCCTTGCCCACCGCGACAGGGACCCCATCGCCTGACTCGGTCACGAGCAGTTCCAGGGCCAGCGTCTCGCCGGCGATGAGCACCCGATGCGCCTCGAGACCGGCACGGACATCAGCATCGCCGCTCAGGCTCAGCCGGATCCGGTCGCTCACTTCCAGACCCGCCTCACGGCGCGCCTGCTGCACCGCGCGAACCACATCCCGAGCCAGACCTTCGGCCGACAGCTCGGGCGTCACGTTCGTGTCCAGGATCAGGAAGCCCGACCCGGGCAGCATCGCCACCGCACGGTCGCCGGCCGTGTCGTCGTCGGCGACCACGGTCTGCAGGGCGTACTCCCCGTCCACCAGCTCGATGCCGCCCGCCGTGACGACGCCGTCGACCACCGACCAGTCGCCGGCCTTGCTCGCCCTGATCACCGTCTGCACCTCGCGACCGAGGCGGGGCCCGGCCGCTCGGGCGTTCACCTGCAGCGTCTGGGTGACGCCGAAGCCACCGTCACCGACCTGCGACAGCTCGGTCAGCACCAGCTCCTTGACGTTGAGCTCGTCCTTCACCAGCTCCACGAACGGCAGCAGTGCTGCGGCGTGGTCGGCGGCCACGGTCAGGCTGGCCAGGGGCAGCCGGACCCGCAGACCCTCGGACTTGCGCAGCGCCGAGGCCGCGGAGCACACGTCGCGGACCCGGTCCATCGCCGCGACCAGCTCAGGGTCCGAGGGCAGGGAGTCGGCCATCGGCCAGTCGGTCAGGTGCACCGACCGGGCGCCGGTCAGCCCGCGGTAGATCTCCTCGGTCACGAGCGGCAGCAGCGGCGCCACGGCCCGGTTGGTGACCTCGAGCACCGTGTAGAGCGTGTCGAACGCCTGACGGGAGGCGTCCGACTCGCCGTCCCAGAAGCGGTCGCGGGACCGTCGGATGTACCAGTTGGACAGCACCTCCAAGAAGCTGCGGGTGGCATCGCAGGCCGCCGCGACGTCGAGCGCGTCCAGCTCGGTGGTCAGGTTGGCGACGAACTGGCTGGTTTTGGCCAGGATGTAACGGTCCAGCACGTCGGTGGAGTCGACCCGGAAGGTGGCGTGGTAACCGTTGCCGCGGTTCGCCGCGTTGGCGTAGAGGGTGAAGAAGTAGTACGCGTTCCAGAGCGGGATCATCACCTGACGCACGCCGTCGCGGATGCCCTGCTCGGTGACGATCAGGTTGCCGCCGCGGAGGATGGGCGACGACATCAGGAACCAGCGCATCGCGTCGGCACCGTCGCGGTTGAACACGTCGAACACGTCGGGGTAGTTCTGCAGCGACTTGCTCATCTTCCGTCCGTCGCTGCCGAGCACGATCCCGTGGCTGATGCAGTTCAGGAACGCCGGCCGGTCGAAGAGTGCCGTGGCCAGCACGTGCATCAGGTAGAACCAGCCCCGGGTCTGCCCGATGTACTCCACGATGAAGTCGCCCGGGAAGTGGTCCTCGAACCATTCCGTGTTGTCGAAGGGATAGTGGACCTGCGCGTACGGCATGGAGCCACTGTCGAACCAGACGTCCAGCACGTCCTCGATCCGGCGCATGGTGGAGCGCCCGGTCGGGTCGTCCGGGTTGGGCCGGGTCAGGTTGTCGATGTACGGCCGGTGCAGGTCGGGCACCTCGACCCCGAAGTCGGCCTCCAGCTCGGCCACGGATCCGTAGACGTCCAGCCGGGGGTAGTCGGGGTCGTCGGACTTCCAGACCGGGATGGGGCTGCCCCAGAACCGGTTGCGGCTGATGGACCAGTCGCGGACGCCGGCCAGCCACTTGCCGAACTGACCGTCCTTGACGTGTTCGGGCACCCAGGTGATCTGGGAGTTGAGCTCGCCCATCCGGTCACGGATCGCCGTCACCTCGACGAACCAGCTGGAGACCGCCTTGTAGATCAGCGGGTTCCGGCAGCGCCAGCAGTGCGGGTAGGAGTGGTCATAGGTCTCGCGGCGGAGCAGCACGGTGCCTGGTGTGACCGAGCCGCCGGCCTCGCCGCGGGTGACGGCGCGCAGGTCGTCGATGATGTGCGGGTTCGCGTCGAACACCTGCAGACCGGCGTAGTCGGCCACCTCGGAGGTGAACCGGCCGCCCGCGTCGACCGGCACCACGGCGACGATGCCGGCCCGGTCGGCCACGTCCTTGTCGGCCTCGCCGAAGGCAGGCGCCATGTGCACCAGACCGGTGCCGTCCTCGTCGGTGACGTACTCATCCCCCGCCAGCACCTGATGGGAGTTCTCGTTCCCCACGAAGTAGGAGAACGGCGGCTGATACCTGCGACCGACCAGGTCGGCGCCCTTGAGCCGCTGCACCACGGTGAAGGTCGGGCTCGAGGCCTCGCCCTTCGGGTTGTCGCCCACGTCGCCGAGCTCGCGCGCGTAGGAGCCCAGCCGCGACTCGGCCAGCAGGTATCTCTCGACTGTCCCGTTGTCGTCGGCGTGCTCCACCACGACGTAGTCCATCTCGGAGCCCACCATCACGCCCTGGTTGCTCGGCAGCGTCCACGGAGTGGTGGTCCAGACCAGGGCCAGCTCACCGGTCTCCAGCCGGAACCCGACGGTCACGGCCGGGTCCTGCCGGCGCTGGTAGACGTCGTCGTCCATCCGCAGCTCGTGGTTGGACAACGGGGTCTCGTCGTTCCAGCAGTAGGGCAGCACCCGCATGCCCTCATAGATCAGACCCTTGCCGTGCAGGGTCTTGAACGCCCAGAGGACGCTCTCCATGTAGTCGCGGTCCAACGTCTTGTACTCGTCGTCGAAGTCGACCCAGCGGGCCTGCCGCGTGACGTACTCCCGCCACTCGCCGGTGTAGCGCAGCACCGACTCGCGGGAGGCGGCGTTGAACTTCTCGATCCCCAGGGCGAGGATGTCGTCCTTGGTCTTGAGCCCGAGCTGCGCCATGGCCTCCAGCTCCGCGGGGAGCCCGTGGCAGTCCCAGCCGAAGCGCCGTTCGACCCGCCGGCCGCGCATGGTCTGGTAGCGCGGCACGATGTCCTTGACGTAACCGGTCAGCAGGTGCCCGTAGTGCGGCAGGCCGTTGGCGAACGGCGGACCGTCGTAGAAGACGAACTCGTTGTCGCCCTTCTCGCCTGCGGGGTTGCGGGCGACCGACGCCTCGAAGGTCTGGTCGGCCTTCCAGAAGGCCAGTACGCGCTCCTCGACCGCGGGGAACCGCGGGCTAGAGGGGATCTGTGCGGCCGGACCGTGGGCGTCATCGGCACCCTGAGCCTGTCGAAGGGCAGCGTCCGGATCCGTGGTGGCCTTGGGGTAGGTCATGGTCTTCTCCCACTCGTGGTGTGCGTGCTGACCACGAGGACGGCACGTCCCTCTCTCGAAGGACGGCACCGCGGTACCACCTCGCTTGCCGAGCCACCGGTCCGCTGGATCGGCGTCTCGACCGCTCTGGCCGAAGGCGGTCACGGGCCCACCCGTCCGGTTCTAGTGAGGCCACGTCCACCGAGGACGGTCCCGTTCTTCCGGAGGCTCACCGGTGATGGCCGGGTCGACGCCTGTGGGTTCATCCTATCCCCGGTCCCCGATCACCATCCACAGCCTTTTCTGGGATCCACACCTGCTATAGAGGGTGTCGATCCGAGAAAACGGTGTGGTTGCCGTTGCCCTTCAGCCGCCGGGTACGAGCTCCAGCCGTTTCTCGGTCCGGGCCTCGACCGCGGCGCGGCTGAACACGAAGGGCCATGTCTGGTTCGTGGCCCAGAGCTCGGTCTGGTCGTCGTAGTGCTCGTCGTAGGCGTGTCCGGAGGCGCCACTCTGGTTGACCCAACGGGACTCGTCCAGCTTGCCCAGGTCGACCAGCATCCGCATGGTCGGTCCGTCGGTCACCCCGTAGCCCTTGGTCGTGTCGTAGCTCAGCGCGTCGACCACCGCCGGGCCGCCGCCCACCTGGTAGTTGCCGCGGTTGAAGATGCGCTCGATCGGACCGATGCCGCTGCGGCCCAGCGTCTGGTTGCGGAGCGTCAACCGGTGCAGCTTGCCCCACTGCCACTGACTCGTGTCCCGCGCCATCAGCGACGTCAGCTCCTTACGGGCGCTGGTCATGGCCGCGAGCAGGATGTCGTCCCGCTTCTCCACCTGGGGGGTTGACACGTCATCCCACCACGGGTTGTCGGGCTGCTTCACCAGCTCCGAGACGACGGCGTACCAGCGGTCGCCGCCGGTCGGCCACAGGTCCGGGGGCATCTCGTCGCGGAAGGTGAGCTTCAGGATGTTGTGGACGAGGACGTTGAAGTACGCCGCCGCCGCAGAGTCCGCTGACGACGAGTAGTCCCAGCCGACGAGCGTCTTCTGCCCTTCCGCAATCCAGGGGTCCGCGACCTTGATCTTGAGCAGGGTCGGGACCACGTCCGAGGCGAAGCGGATGGTGTCGTCGTAGAACAGCTGCTCGGCCGACGCCGGCGTCAGCGGCGGAGCGTCCTTCAGCCGGTCGATGATCTCCTGGCTGCGCCACCCGTACGAGTAGTTCGAGCCGAGCGGTGGTGCGTACTGGTTGCCGATCACCGGCTGGTTGGCGGTCACGATGTAGCCGCTCGGCGGGTTGTAGACGTAAGGCAGCCGCTGGAAGGCGATGCTGCCCCGCCAGTCGTACGTCGGGTCCCAGCCGGGAGCGGGCAGCCGGCCGTCCCCCTGGCCGCGCTCGGGGATGTCTCCCGGCAGCTGGTAACCGATGTTGCCGCTGGTGTCGGCGTAGATGAGGTTCTGCGAGGGGGCGGCCAGCAGCTTGGCGGCGGACCGGAACTCGGTGAAGTTGCTGGCGCGATCCAGGCCGAAGAGCGCGTCCATGGTCCGGCTCGGGGTCAGCGCGGTCCAGCTCAGGGCGACCGCATAGGACCTCTTCCCCGCGGCCGGCGCGCCGACGCTCGTGAGCCGGACGTCGACGTCGGACAGCAGCGGACCGTGTCGCGACGACCGGACGGTGATCCGTCGGGGCTGGGCCTCGCCCGCCACCCTGATCTCCTCGGTACGGACCTGCAGCGGACGGTAGACGCCCCCGACCCGGGCGGTGTTGTCGCGCACGTCCTCCAGGTAGAGGTCCTGGACGTCGGCATAGCTGGTGGTCAGACCCCACGCCACTTTCGTGTTGTGACCGATCACCACTCCCGGCATGCCCGAGAAGCTGAAACCTGACACGTCGAAGGGGCAGGCGGAGCCCGTGGTGCGGCAATGCAGCCCCACCTGGGCGAAGATCGACGGGATCGAGGTGGTCAGGTGCGGGTCGTTGGACAGCAGCGCCGCACCGCTCGCCGTCCGCCGACCCGAAACCGCCCAGGAGTTGGACCCCGTCTCCGCCCCGAGGGTGCGCGAGCCGACCAGTGGCGGGATGGCGGAGCTGACCCTGGCTGCGGCCGTCAGAGCTGCGCGGGCCGCGCGGAGCTGGTCCAGCGGCACTGCGGTCGGCGCCGGCCGTGCGCCACTGCGGTTGGCGGCCGGGTCGAAGACCCCGTTGACCACCGTGCCGCGCGTCACGATCGGGTCGAAGCCGTCGAACGGATACCCAGGGAACAAGCTGGCGGCTCGAGTGGCTCCCACCCGAGCGGTCATCAGCGCCTGTGCGGTCTCCTGGCTGAGGTTGCTGCTCAGGTCCCAGGCCATCGCCTTCAGCCAGGACACCGAGTCGACGGCGGTCCACGGCTCAGGGGTGTAGCGGAGACCCTGCAGGCTCAACAGGCTGTATTCGAGCGAGATGTCCCCGGTCGACCGGCCCCGGATGTAGGCGTTGACCCCGGAGGCGTAGGCGTCCAGGTAGCGACGCGTGCTCGAGGAGAGCAGCGGCAACTCCTGCTCGGCCACCCGGCGCCAACCCAGCGTACGGATGTAGGAGTCGGTCTCCACCTGGGACGGGCCGAACAGCTCCGAGAGCCGACCGGAGGTGATGTGGCGCCGAACGTCCATCTCGTAGAACCGGTCCTGTGCGTGCACGTAGCCCTGGGCCTCGAACAGGTCTTCGGGAGTGTCGGCGTAGATCTGCGGCACGCCGTGGTCGTCCCGCAGCACCTCGACCGGGCCGGCGAGTCCGGGCAGCGCCAACCGGCCCTCGGTCTCGGGCATCGACCGGCGCACCGTCCCCAGTGCGAGGGTGGCCAGGCTGGCGACCACCAGAAATATCACGAGGACGGTGAAGATCAACCAGCGGGGGCTTCGACGCACCACGTCAGCGTAGGGGAGATCGCCGATTCCCAGCATCTCGTTAGCAGTCGCTATGCTTGAGTGCCAGTCGAGCCCTCCGTCGTTCCCGCTGGATGAGGCTCTCCCCCGACTTTCCCGAGCAGACAACAGCAGGACCAGCCAGCAAAGAGAGCGTCATGCCTACCTATGAATACCGGTGTACCGACTGCGGCCGTGACCTCGAGGTGGTGCAGAAGTTCAGTGACGCCTCGTTGACCGAATGTCCTACCTGTTCGGGGAAGCTCCGCAAGGTGTTCAACGCCGTCGGGGTGGTCTTCAAGGGCTCCGGTTTCTATCGCAACGACAGCCGGGCCCCGTCCAACGGCGCGTCGGCGGCGGCGGACGGAGGCGGCGCGGAGAAGAAGTCGGACGCGACCGAGAAGGCCGGCGACAGCAAGCCCGCCACGGCGGATGCAGCCAAGAAAGAGACCAAGACCGAGTCGACCAAGCCCGACAAGGTCGGCGCCAACGGTTCTCCATCGTCGTCGTCCACAGGGAGCAAGGCAGCCGCCAACTGAGCCTGTGGACACCGCGAACATTCCCGACGAATCTGCTTAACGTCTGGATATGAGTCGCACTCCACTCAACCGCAGGCCCCGTTTCCGGGCCCTGGCCCGAGCCGTCTCCTGGCACCGCCGCAAGCTGGCCGTCATCGCGGCCGTTGCGGCTGTGCTGACCGGTGTCAACGCCGCTCTCCCGCCCGATCCACCGACCGTCGAGGTCGTCGCCGCCGCCCATCGGCTCGACGGCGGCGCGGTGGTCGCCGCGGCGGACCTGACGTTGCTGCGGCTTCCGCTGAACGCTGTCCCCGATCAGGCCCTGACCACCGCCGACTCCGCCTCGGGACACACGGTGCTGGCGCCACTGACCCGAGGGCAGGTGCTCACCCGGCTCAGCATCGGGCCGCCGAGCAGCACCGTTCGTGCCGGTCGGGTGGTGTCGCCGTTACGGCTGGCTGACGCTGACGTCGCGGCCCTGCTCCGCGTGGGCGACGTCGTGGACGTGGTGGCTGCAGACGGCGAAGCCCCCCGGGCGTCAGTCGTGGCCCGTTCCGTCCGAGTGGTCGGTCTGCCCCGCCCACCCGACGTCGACGGGGTCGGCGCCGCACCCGCCTCCACGACCGGAGCCCTGGTGCTGGTCGACGTGGACGGCGCCACCGCGACCCTGCTGGCTCAGGCGGCCGTGACCGCGACGCTGAGCGTGGTGCTCCGTTGAGTCGCCGGTGTCGGGTCTGGCCCCTGCTAAGGTCGCCGCCGTGACTGGCTTCAAGAACTTCCTGATGCGCGGCAACCTGATCGAGCTCGCCGTGGCCTTCATCATGGGGGCGGCCTTTGCCACGGTGGTCTCGTCCTTCACCAAGGTCATCCTGGACCTGATCGGGCTGGCCGGCGACGTCGAGGGGTTGAGCGATGTGGCGGTCCGGGGGGTCAACATCGGCGGCTTCATCACCGCACTCATCACGTTCGTGCTGACCGCAGCGGTGGTCTACTTCCTGATCGTCCTGCCCTACAACCGGGTGAGCAGCTTTCGCCAGAAGGAGGAGCCCGTGCTGCGGGCTTCCACCGAGGACCTGCTGGTCGAGATCCGGGACCTGCTGCGCGACAAGGTCTGAGCTTCAGCTGCCGTGGTGCGGAGGCACCTCGTCCAGCAGTCGACGCAACGCCGGTGCCATCGACGTCGTCGGCGGGGCCGCGGTGACCCAACCCCGCTCGTTCAGACCCAGCAGGTCGATGAGCCGGGCCAGGGCGGCGGTGAACTGGGCGTAGCCCAGTCCGGCCATCAGGTCGCCCGGTACCGGATGCGGCCACGCTCCGCCGGCCCGCAGGACCTCGCGGCGGTGCTCGGCCAGGGTGGCTGCGCCGCAGCGGGACAGCAACGCTCGGGCGAGAGCGTCGACGTCGGGTGAGCTCTGCCGCCCCGCTTCGTCTCCGCTGTCCCCTGTGATGGCCTGAGCCAACGCCCGGTGCCAGCGGCCACCAGCAGCACCAACGTCTGCCTCACTCATGGCTGCATCCTAGGGACGACAGCCCGAGCTTGCCGAGCCCGATCTAGAGTGTCGGTGTCACGAACCCACCGTGGCCCCTCGAGGAAGTGAGCACTGCGTGCGGGTCTGTCTGTTCATGACGTGTCTGGCCGACACGCTCTATCCAGCCGTCGGCCAGGCGACGGTCACGCTGCTGGAGCGACTGGGCTGTGAGGTCGACTTCCCGGAGGCGCAGACCTGCTGTGGGCAGATGCACATGAACACCGGCTACCCCGAGCTGGCCGGTCGACTCGTCCGCGGGTTCGCCACCACGTTCGCCGACGCGGAGGCCGTGGTGTTGCCGTCCGGTTCCTGCGCGGCGATGCTGCGCCGCCACGCCGACCATGTCTCGCCGGGCGTGGTCATGCCCCCGGTCTACGAGCTGTCGGAGTTTCTCGTCGACGTGCTCGGTGTCACGGACGTGGGCGCCACCTTCGAGCACTCGGTCACCTACCACCCCACCTGCCACTCGCTGCGCTTGCTCGGGGTCGGGGATCGGCCCTACCGTCTGCTGCGCCACGTCCGCGGGCTCCGGCTGCAGGAGCTGCCCGACGCCGACCAGTGCTGCGGGTTCGGCGGCACGTTCGCGCTCAAGAACGCCGACACCTCGAGCGCGATGGGCCGAGACAAGATCGACGCCGTGCTCGACACGGGCGCCGAGTTCCTGTGCGCCTCGGACGCCTCCTGCCTGATGCACCTGTCCGGGATCGCCGCCAAAGAGGGCGCGCCCGTGCAGACCCTGCACCTGGCCCAGATCCTGGCGAGCGTGTCATGAGTGTGGTGGCTCCGCGCGGGAAGGGCGCCCACGTCGGCGACGGGCTGCACCCACATCCCGGTGAGGCGTTCCTGGGGATGCCGGTGTTCGCCGAGGCCGCCAAGATCGCACTCGGCGACACCCAGCTGCGCGACAACCTGGGGCGGGCGACGCACACCATCCGGATGAAGCGGCAGCGGGCGGTCGACGAGCTGCCCGACTGGCAGGACCTCCGCCTCGCCGCAGCCGCGATCAAGGACCGCACCCTCGCGTCGCTGGACCGCTACCTCGAGGAGTTCGAGACCGCAGCCACGGCCGCGGGCGCGATCGTGCACTGGGCGGTCGATGCCGACGAAGCCTGCCGGATCGGCATCGAGATCGCCCGGCAGCACGAGGCGAAGGACGTGGTCAAGGTCAAGTCGATGGCCACCCAGGAGATCGGGCTCAACGAGGCGCTCGAGGCGGCGGGCATCCACGCCTGGGAGACCGACCTGGCCGAGCTGATCGTCCAGCTGGGCGGTGACACCCCCAGCCATTTCCTGGTGCCGGCCATCCATCGCAACCGGGACGAGATCCGCGACATCTTCGTGGCCCGGATGGGCGACGTGGGCCGACCGGCTCCCGACGGCCTGACCAACGAGCCCCGGAGGCTGGCCGAGGCGGCGCGGCTGCACCTGAGGGACAAGTTCCTCTCCACCAAGCTGGCCTTCTCCGGGGCCAACTTCGCCATCGCGGAAACAGGCACCCTGGTGGTGGTGGAATCCGAGGGCAACGGTCGGATGTGCCTCACCCTGCCCGACGTGTTGGTCTCCGTGGTGGGCATCGAGAAGATCCTGCCGACCTTCGCCGACCTCGAGGTGTTCATGCAGGTGCTTCCCCGGTCCTCCACGGCGGAGCGGATGAACCCGTACACCACCATGTGGACCGGCGTGTCTCCCGGCGACGGACCGCAGGAAGTGCACATCATCCTGCTCGACAACGGTCGGACCCGAGCGCTGGCCGACGAGGTCGGCCGCCAGGCCCTGCGCTGTATCCGCTGCTCGGCCTGCCTCAACGTCTGCCCGGTGTACGAGCGGGTCGGTGGCCATGCCTATGGATCGGTGTACCCCGGACCCATCGGTGCCATCCTCAACCCATTGCTGCACGGGGTCGCTGACCCGCACGACGCGGCCCTCCCGTTCGCGTCCAGCCTGTGCGGCGCCTGCTACGAGGCCTGTCCGGTGGCCATCGACATCCCCACCGTCCTGATCGAGCAGCGGGCGGTCGTGGTGGCCGACAAGGCCCACCATCGGATTCCGACTGCCGAGTCGGTGGCGATGCGGGCGGCCGCCTGGACCTTCGCCGACGCCAAGCGACTGGACCGCGCCCAGAAGGCCGCGGGTCTCGGTCGTGGCGTGGCCAAGCGCGTGAGCTGGTTGCCCGGCCTGCTCGGCGGCTGGACCGACAGCCGTAGTCTCCCGCCCATCCCGGCCGAGTCGTTCCGGGCGTGGTGGGCGCGGACGCGAGGCCCCCAGACGCGGCTGGACGAGCACAGCGCGGGGCCTGCGGGCGACGATGAGTAGCCGAGAGACGGTCCTCGGCTCGGTCCGCCGCTCCATCGCGGGCGCCGTGGCGCCGGAGGTCGCTCGCACCTACGACAAGGCCCTCGACCTCGACCGCGACGCCCTGATCGCTCTCTTCGTGGAGCGCCTCGGCGACTACAGGGCCGAAGTCCAGCTGATCGGTGAGGATGATCTCGCGCGGACGATCGGCTCTGTGTTGGCCGCCCACGGCGCCACCGGCGTCGTGGTGGCCGACGATCTGGATCCCGCCTGGCTGACCACGGTGACGTGCGAGGTGCTGCGCGACGGCCCTCCGCTCGACGCTCGCCGGCTGGACACCCTCAGCGCGGTGGTCACCGCCAGCACGGTGGGCATCGCCCTGACGGGCACCATCGTGCTGGACGCCGGGCCCGGACAGGGTCGACGCGTCATCTCGTTGATCCCTGACCTGCACGTCTGCGTGGTCCGAGCCGACGACGTCGTGGGTACGGTGCCCGAAGCCATCCCGCGCCTCGACCCCCGGCG
>JBBRYD010000120.1:0-12466 GCA_038238065.1 Propionibacteriales bacterium
GCGGACCGACTGGTGCAGGAGACTCTCGCCGGGCTGGTCGTCCAGCCGTCGGTCTCGATCGACACACGGGTGGCTCTGATGGCACCGCTCGAACTGCTGCAACAGATCTCCGGGAACGCGATCTTGCTCGTGATCGGACAAGAACACTCCTCGCTGATGGACCAGCTGCTGACCGGGTCCGTCGCCTTCCCCCTCGCAGCGCGATCCGCTTGCCCCGTCGTGGTGGTGCCCCGCCGCTGGAGCCGGAGCCGTACGGGAAACCGACCGGTGGTGGTTGCGCTGGACGGTTCGTCACTGGCCGACGCCGTCCTCGACTACGCCTTCGACGAGGCCGACCTGCACCAGAGCGAAGTGGTCGCGCTGCACGCCGCTCCGGCTCATGGGCTGGAGTCTTCTCACAGCTCCGAAAAGGCGGCGATCGGGAAGATCCTGGCCGGGCAGAAGCACGATCATCCAGACGTCCCCATCACCACCTCGATCGTTTCCGGACACGCGATCGACCGGCTCGTCGAGGCGTCTCGAGTCGCTGAAGTGCTCGTGATCGGGCGCCCGCACCACCGCCGGCCCTTCTCGCTCTGGACCCGGTCGGTGGCCCATGCCGTGCTGTCCCGAAGCGAGTGCCCGGTGGTCATCGTGCCTCCCGGTTGGGCGGCGCAGCTCTTGGGACCGTGTGGGCATGAGCACCGTTCGACAGCCTGACCCGGCTGGATCGAAGCGAGTAATCGTCGTCACTCCCCGGACGCCACCCCCGCCACCCATGGCGGCCCCGTTTGGACGATGTTGTCTCTGCCCCTGACGTGACGCGGAGTTGAGGCAGGACTTTCGACTCTGCCCAGGAACCAGCGACGTGAGGCACACTGGCCTGGATGGAGGTTCGCACGACCTTCCGTCCTGGCTATGCGGTGCGATCTCCGAGGAGAAACAGATGTACGCAGAACAAGGGTCACAGCTGGCCGCGAGGGGCTGGCCGGGTGTTGGGCCCCGCCGCTACGCGCTCATCCTGGAGGTCCTCGGCACCGACGGTGCGCCACCGTATCGGGTGCGTTGGTCCGACACGGACCTCGAAGCGGTCATACACCCCACCGCAGACTGCTACGTGCTGCCCGCCGCCCGCCCCGTCGAGCACGCCTAGCCCGCGCCCTCGCGCGGCGGTTCGAGGCCGGCGCGGCAGGCTTCTCGCGGGTCAGCTCCGCGCGGTGTCGGTCCAGTGCACGAGCGAACCGCCATCGGGTGCCGTGACGACTTCGAGGACGCCGCCCAGGTGCTCGGCCCGAAGCACCTGTCCCAGCAGGACGGCTTCGTCCAGCCCGGTCCCGTCGTGGGCCACGTCGACGGCGATGACGGACGGGGACAGGGAGACCGAGACGCTCACCCGGAGCGCGCTGGTGCGTTGGACCACGTGGCGGAGCGCCACTCGCACCACGTCCAGCACCGTGTCCGCAAGGTCGATGGCCAGGGTGGTGTCCAGCGGCCCTGTGAACGCCACGTCGGTTTCCAGGGGCCGTTCACGGGTTTCGGTGTCGACGGTCTCCAGGATTCGACGCTTCAGCCCTCCGGCGTCCACGTGCGGCGCGGTCAGCTCGAACACCGTCGACCGGATCCGGTGGATGACCGCGTCCACCGCGTCGACGTACTGCTGGAGACGTCCCTGCTGCGCCGGCGGGCGCGGATCGGCCAGCATCCCCTGGAGCCCGATGCCGATGGAGAAGAGCTGCGAGATGACGTCGTCGTTCAACAGGGCCGCGATGCGCTCCCGCTCCCGTGCCCTGACCGTGAGACTCACGGACGAGTCAGTGGTGGAGCTTTCCGTGCCGGTGAGACCCCCGGCGGGGTGGCCGGGCTCGGACGGCTGCTCGACCTCCGAGACCTCAGCAACCTCCGACAGCGTTACAGCGGCTCCCACGCAGCCTCCCGCGTCGTCGAAGCGGGACGACACCAAGACGTCGAAGGAGCGAGGGAGGCCCGGTGCGGGGCAGTCGATGGTGATGACCGCCGGCGCTGGCAGCTCGCCGATCACCGCCGACCGGATACTCGCCGCCACCGCCCGGGACCCGGGATCTCCGGCGACATCACACAGGTCGAGGTAGGACCTGCCCACCCCCGCCCGCGTGATATCCCCCTCGTTCCGCAGGCAGAACGCTCGCCAGGCGTCGTTCACCGCGACGATGACCCCGTGTCTGTCCAGCAGAGCAAACTCCACCGGTTGCTCGGCTGCGACCCTGCCGGCCCCCTGAGGACCTGCAGTGACGAGGTGCGCGGTCATGCCGCGTCCTGCTTCGCTCGTCGATCGCCTCCAGCGCCCGTTCGAACCAGGCAGCGCCACCTGGAACCCGGCTGATCTGGACTGGTCATCTGGTTCCCCTCAGCATCCGAACGCTGTCAGGCGGTCACCTCGAACACGCGCAGCGGCGTCCACCTCGACGTTACGCGCGTTGATCGGGTAGGCATAATTCCGACTCGGCTGCATCCCGGCGCGCCGGGCCCGCCTCGAGCTCCCGCTGGAGGTACTCAACAGGAACGGAGACGACGGGGCAGGAAGCGTGCCCCACGCAGTAATGGCTCGAGATGCCCGCCAACAGCTTCCCGCCGGCCGCGCGCTCGCGCGTGCCGACCACCAACAGGTCCGCGGTTTCGGCCTCGCGGACCAGGACCTCCGCGACATCGCCCTCGTCGAACAGAAGCCGCCAGCCTTCTTGTGGCGTGCATTCCTCGAAGAAGGCAGTGACCGCGCGGCGGTAGGCGTGGTCGAGGTGTTGAGGCGCGATGCGTAGCGTCTCGGCTGGATCGCTGAGCCCGAATGAGCTCCTCCCCCGTGGCCACTCGAGGACGTGAACCGCCCTCAGCTGGGAGCCGGTGGCGCTGGCTTGGTGCGCCGCCCAGTGCAGCGCGGCTCGGCCCGACGGCGTCTCGTTCAGTCCGACGACAATCTGTCCCGTTCTCACGATGATCCACTCCCTCGAGGTCACCCACAGTCTCGGTACTTCCCCGCACCAGGCACCACAGCCTTTAGCCGCTGGTCGATCGGGACCTTGGTCCCGGCGAGCGAGACCAGGTCGACGGTCGGTACCCCGGGCATCCGAGTCACGAAGCGCTGGGTCCGTGCTTTGGTCCCGGGTCACGAGGGACTTTGGCCCCTCACACTTCCTGGCCGACTCGGTTTGGCTGTGAGCTGAAGAACAAAGGAGAACTCCCATGATGAAGGCGCTCGTCTACGGCGGTCCCGGTCAGAAGACGTGGCAGGACGTACCACTGCCGGAGCTGACCGACCCGCAGGACGCGATCGTGCGGGTGGACGCCGTGACGATCTGCGGCACGGACCTCCACATCCTCAAAGGTGACGTGCCCGAAGTGGAACCGGGCCGGATCCTGGGACACGAGGCCGTGGGCACGATCCTCGAGATCGGCGAAGGAGTCCAGAATCTGGCGGTCGGTGATCGTGTGCTGGTCTCCTGCATCTCCGGTTGCGGACGATGCAGCTACTGCCGCCAGGGGAGCTACGGCCAGTGCCGCGGTGGCGGCGGTTGGGTTCTCGGGCACCTGATCGACGGCACGCAGGCCGAGTTCGTCCGGGTGCCCTTCGCGGACACCTCGCTGTATCCCATCCCCGACGCGGTCAGTGACGAGTCGGCGTTGATGCTCGCCGACATCATGCCCACCGCCTACGAGGTGGGGGTCCTCAACGGTCACGTCTCCCCCGGCGACACCGTCGCCATCGTCGGCGCCGGCCCGATCGGACTGGCCGCCATCACCGCCGCCCAGCTGTTCAGCCCAGCCCACGTCGTCGCCATCGACATCTCCAGCCGCCGACTCGAAGCAGCCAAGCGCTTCGGCGCCGGACACACCGTTCTCGCCTCCGACTCACCGCAGACGCTGATCTCCGAGCTCACCGGCGGTCTCGGCGCGGACCTGGCCATCGAGGCGGTCGGCGTGCCGGACAGCTTCGAGATGTGCACCTCGCTGGTGCGTCCGGGCGGGCGGATCGCCAACGTGGGCGTGCACGGCACGTCGGTCACCCTCCACCTGGAGACGCTCTGGAGCAAGAACGTCACGATCACCACGGGGCTGGTCGACACCTACTCCACCCCCACCCTGCTACGGATGGTGAGCGGCGGACAGCTCAAGCCAGGCTTCGTCACCCACCACTTCCACCTGGACGAGATGCTGACCGCCTACGACACCTTCGCGAACGCCGCCGACACGGGTGCACTCAAGGTGTGCCTGAGCCGCCCCTGACACCCTGCGTCGGATCGGGGCCGGCCCCACGACCACCGGTCGACCTCACTGATTCTCGGGACCTTCGACTCTGTAGCGGCGGCGCACGGCGGCGTTGTCTTGCAGGACACAAAAAGGGGATTGCCGTGGACAAGGTCTTGGTGGTGTACGGAACAGCGAGTGGAACGACCGGTGTGGTGGGTCTGACCATCGGCGAACAGCTGAGCCGTGCCGGGTTCCAGGTGGATGTCCGGCCCTGCTCACGCGCCCAGGAGCCGAGCCCCTACTGTGCGGTCATCCTCGGGAGCGCACTGGACGAAGGGGGCTGGGAGCCGTGTGCCCTCGACTACGCAACCCGGCACGCGGTCACCTTGGCCGAGCAGCCGACCTGGCTCTACCAGGTCACCGAGACCGTGCAGCCGGTGAGCTTCGACGACGCTGCCACCACCGTGCTGTCCAGCGTCCGCGCGGACGGACCGGTGACCTTCAGCACGCACAGCCTGGAGCCCGACGTCCGACCGGTTCAGAGTCGGGCGGTGCTCGACGAGACGTCCTGCGAGCTCGGTGAGTGGGGCCCGGCGCGGCTCTGGGGGTTGTTGCTGGCCAACGAGCTCGCCCCGTCGACGCGTGCTTGAGCACCGACCTTCCGAGCACAGGTTCGGGACTTCGGGCCCTGGAGGGTCGTCGCTGACGGTGAGAACGTGGGTTACGGAGCCACGCCACCACAGCGTGACCTGAGACAGTTCCAGGTGAGGAAGAGTCATGAGAGCACTGGTCGTCTACGAGTCCCTCTGGGGCAACACCGAGCAGGTGGCGCGCTCCATCGCCTCCGGTCTGCGACAGCACCTGGACGTCTCCGTTCTCGACGTCGCCGAGGCCCCGGCGGACATTCCTGACGATGTCGACCTGACCGTCGTGGGCGGCCCCACCCACGCCTTCGGTCTGTCACGGCCACAGACCCGACAGAGCGCGTTCACCCAGGGCGCCACCCAGGGCAACCAGGCCATCGGCGTGCGGGAGTGGCTCGGCGGGCTGCACGCTGACGCACACTCGGGACAGATCGCCACCTTCGACACGGTCGAAAAGGTCCGTCGGCTCCCCGGCTCGGCCGCCAAGAAGGCGGCCAGGCTGGTCCATCGGGAAGGGTTCGAGTCAGCCACCGAGCCGGAGAGCTTCTACGTGTCAGACACATCCGGACCTCTGGTCGAGGGTGAGCTGGACCGGGCCCTGGACTGGGGCGTGCAGCTGGGGCGGGTTGCGGTGCAGCCGATCAGTCGAACCTCGCGCTGACGTCCGCACCTGAGGAACGGGAGGTCGCCCGTCAGGGAGGGGCGCAGGTCCCACCCAGCACCAGGTTGCTGTGCAGCGTGACTGCTCTCGGGCCGGCGTCCGGCCGGCCGATCATGGCGAGCAGCATCAGCACCGATCTCGACCCCAGCTCCCGGATGGGCTGGCGCATGGACGTCAGCGGTGGACTGGTGTACCGCCCGGACTCGGTCCCGTCGAACGACACGACGGAGACATCGTCGGGGACCGAGAGCCTCAACTCCCGACAGGCGTGCAGCACCCCGGTCGCCTGGGCATCGGACGTGACGAACAAGGCGGACGGCCGTCCGGTATCGGCGGCAGTCCGGTTCTCGTGGTCCCCCAGCAGCGCCCGGGCCGCGATCGCGCCGCCGCGCGGCGAGGCTTCCGACCGGTAGATCAGGCCGGGACCGCTCGGCGCGCCGATCCGGTTCTGCTGCTCACGCCAGCCCCGGACCCGGTCCTCTCCGAGGGGAACCGGCCAGGGTCCGCTGACACAGCCGATCACGCGATGACCCCAGTCCTGCAGATGGGCGACGGCGTAAGCCGCGTCTCGGACGTTGTCGACGCGCACGCTACCCACGGACGGCTCAGGGACCACCCGGTCGAGCACCACGATCGGCGGAGTCGACTCCTCGTCGTCCCTGACCCTGGTCAACGCCAGGGAGGAGACCAGGATCAGGCCGTCGACCCGGCGGTCGATCAGGGACCTCAGATGCAGCCGCTCGCGGACCGCGTCCTCGGGATGGGCGATGCCCAGCGAGAACAGGTACCCGGCATCGTGCAGCTCGTGCTCGACCGCGTCCGCCAGCTCGGCGAAGTAGGGGTCGACCGGGCTCGGCATCAACATCCCGACCGACTTGGCCGAACCGCGTCGGAGCGCCGACGCGACCGCGTGCGGGCGGTACTTGAGCGCCTCGATGCTGGCCACGACGCGGGCCCTGGTCTCCTTGGAGACCGGCCGGGGCCCGCCGTTCACCACGTAGCTGACCACCGCCGGGGACACGCCGGCCATCCGGGCGACGTCGGCGCGCGTCACCACGACGGGCTCGGCGCCCTACGGATTCCCGACCGCCCCGACATGGTTCCAAGCCGGCAGATCGCCGTGCATGGGGTAGGAGGACTGCGCCCCGAACCGGCCGACGGCATAGCTACCGGCCAGCACGCCCAGCGTGGTGGCCCGTTCGACGGAGGCCCCGGCCGCGATCTCCGCGGCGAAAGCCCCGACGAAAGCGTCTCCGGCCCCGGTGCTGTCCACCACCGCGTCCACGGCCGGCGCCGGGACGTGGCCCGAGCCGGTGGAGTCGGCCCAGAACGCCCCCTGCTGACCGAGGGTGACCACGAGCGAACGAACCCGATCACCCAGCGACGTCGCGGCCCGGGCCGCGTCCGCTGGGCCGGCGATGGGGAAGCCGACCAGCGCGGCGGCTTCGGACTGGTTCACGACCAAGGGGTCGCACCTCGACAAGACGAGATCCGACACCGTCCGAAAGGGCGCGAGGTTGAGGATGACCCGCACCCGCCCCGAGGCCGCGGTCACGGCGGCCTCGATGATCTCGCTGCGCACCTCCGCCTGCAGGACGACCACGTCGAACGACGCGGCGTTCTCCAGCACCCCACGCTTGACCCGGCCGGGCTGCAGGGCGAAGTTGGCGCCAGGGACCACGGTGATCGAGTTCTCGCCGCTGTCGAAGGCCGACACCAGCGCCAACCCGGTCTGCTCGTGCGCGACGATCTCCACCGACGACGCGTCGACGCCTTCGGCCCAGAGCGCCCGGAGGATCTCCTCCCCGTCCTGGTCGTCACCCACGCAGCCGATGAACTTCACCGTGGAGCCCATCCGGGCCGCGGCGACGGCCTGGTTGGCGCCCTTGCCGCCCGGGTGCTTGATCATGGCCTTGGCCAGCACCGTCTCCCCCGGCCCCGGTGGCACACCCACCTTGACGATGTAGTCGAGGTTGGCCGAGCCGATCACCAGGATGCTGTTCCGGCCCACCATCAGGCACCACCCAGACCAGACGACGACAGTCCCTCGATGAAGCGACGCTGGAGGATGAGGAACAGGATCAGCATGGGCGCGATCATAATCACTCCGGCCGCGCTGATCAGGGCGAAGTTCTGGGTGTAGCCCTGTTGGAAGGAGAACAGTGTCGTCGAGATGGGCAACAGGTTGCTGCTCTGGATGAACGTGATGGCGAACAGGAACTCGTTGTAGGCCGACAGACCCGTCACCAGCGCCACGGTGAACAACCCCGGAAGCGCGTTGGGGAGCACGATCCGGAACAGCACCTTGAACTCGCCCGCCCCGTCCACCCGGGCGGCTTCCTCGAACTCTTTCGGCAGCGTCAGCAGAAAGGACCGGAGCAGCAGGGTGGCGAACGGCGAGAACAGGGCGCAGTAGATGAGGATGAGCCCGATGCGGGTGTCGTAGAGCCCCAGGTTGGACCAGATGTAGAACAGGGGCACCAGGAACATCTGCGTCGGGAGGGAGCTGGTCACCAGCAGGTAGGTGATGAACGCCGTACCGCCCCGGATCTCCAGCCGCGACAGCGCGTAGGCGGCGCAGCCGGCGATGAAGCAGACCCCGACCACGGTGCCGGACACCACGATCACCGAGTTGACCATCCCGGCGGCCATCCCCGCCTGCTCCCAGGCCGTGGTGAAGTTGCTCCACTGCCAGGCTTCGGGAAGCCCGAGGGGGTGGTCGGCCAGCTCGCTCTGGGTCTTGAACGAGTTCAGGATGAAGAGCACGATCGGCCCGAGGGAGAAGATGGCCAACGCGGTCAGCAGCACCGGGATCACGATCCCCACCCGCCGATCCGGCCTCGTCGGTCGCCGGCGTGGAGCGGATGCGGTCACGAGGCTCCGGGCGTCAGCCACGAGCACCTCTTCGCCGTGCTGGCTCATATGTCCCAGTCCCTGGTCCGGCGGATCCACAGGTACGTGGCTACCACCAACCCGCTGATGGCCGCCATCACGACGCCGATGGCCGACGCGTAGCCGGCCTGCAGGTTGGAGAAGGCTTCACGGTAGAGGAGCGTCGACAGGACTTCGGTCGAACCGGCCGGGCCGCCCTGGGTGAGGATGTAGACGTAGTCGAACGACAGGAACGACCAGATGATCGTCATCAGCCCGAGGAACATGAAGGTGGGTCGGATGCTGGGCAGGGTGATGGCGAAGAACTGCCGCGACGGACTGGCGCCGTCGAGCGAGGCCGCCTCGTAGAGGGTGGGGTTGATGCCCTGCATCGACGCCAGGAAGACGACGACCAGGAAGCCCCACCAGGCCCAGTTGTTGACGAAGGCGACCGATCCCAGGGCCCACTGGCGTTCGCCCAGGAAGTTGACGCCCAGGATCTTGCCGAAGCCGGTGTCCTCCGACAGCAGGCTGCGCCAGACGGAGGCACTGACGACGCTGGCGACGATGTAGGGGATGAAGAAGGCCACCCGGAAGAACAGCGCGAAGCGGCGGATCCGGCTCAGCGCATAGGCGCCGAACAGACCCATGGCCATCGGTACGACCAGGAAGAAGATGGTCCAGATGACGTTGTGCCACAGCGCGTTGGCGAAGTCGGCGTCAGAGAACATCTGGACGTAGTTGGCCAGGCCGATGAAGTTGGCCCCTCCGATGCCCGTCCAGTCGGTCAGCGAGTAGTAGAGGGCCGAGATGCTGGGCACCAGGATGACCACGATGTTGATCGCGACCAGCGGGATCATGAACAGCCAACCCCGCACCGAGTTGTCCCGCAGCAGCCGCTTCCAGCTCCGACGGCGGGCCGGAACACCCGCCTGGATCCCGGCCACGCCCTGCTGGGTCAGGGCGCTGCTCACGAGGGGATACCCGGGTCAGGCGCCGCCGGTACCTTGCCCGCCGCGAGCTCCTTGGCGAACCGCTGCTGCATGCCGGCGCAGAAGTCCTTCGCCGAGGTGCCGTTGGTGATCACCTTCTCGAACTCCTGGATCATGTACGTCTCGGTGGTCTGCGGGTAGAAGGTCCACGTCGTGTAGCCGATGCTCTTCGCCGCTGGCAGCTCGGTGTACAGCCGCTTCAGCCGAGGATCGGCCTTGGCCGAGAAGTCGGCCTCGGTCAGCTTGAGCGGGGTCGGCTGCCAACTGATCGCCTCGGTGGCGGCGGTGAGCGTCTTGACGTCGGTGGTCAGGAAGTTCAGGTACTCCGCGGCTCCGTCCATGGTGGGTGACTTGGAGTTCACCCCCGCCGACTGTCCGACTCCGAGGTCCCACACCACCGGGGCCACCCCGTCGCGGAACGGCGGCAGGGTGGTCCACTCCCAGTTGGCGGAGTTCTTCGCCGCTGGGCCGAAGTAGTCCGGCAGCGTGGACATCTCCCAGGTGCCGGAGATCATGCCGGCCGCCTCACCCGAGGCCAGCTGCTTGTAGACCTTCGGGAACTGGTTGGTGAAGTAGCTGTCGACGCTGCCCCCGAAGTAGCCCTTCTGGAAGTAGCCCTTCAACAGCTCGATGGTGTCGACGAAGACGGCGTCGGTCCAGGGCGTCTCGCCCTTGAGCGCGGAGTAGACGGCTTTGGGTCCCGCGTAGTGGTTCAGCATCACGGTCAGGTGCCACTCGTTGGCGCCCTTCCAGTCGGCGTTCCCGGCACCCAGCGGCACCAGTCCTTTGCCCTTGGCGGTCTCGCAGAAGTTCTCGAACTCGGCCCGCGACTTCGGCGGGCTGAGCTGGAGGCCGTCGAGCACCTGCGGGTTGTAGTAGAAGGCCATCGACTCATACGACGTCGGCAGGCTGACCAGCTTGCCCCCGATGGTGGAGGCGCCGAGCGCCCAACCGGCGAGCTTCTCGCTCCATTTGTACTTCTCGGCGTAGGGGGTCAGGTCGGCCAGATAGCCGGCGTCGTTGTAGGCGGCGACCTGCGACGGCCCCGGGGTCAGGATGATGTCGGGGCCCTTGCCGGCCGCGAGCGCCGTCTGGGTCAGCCGGTCGATGGTGTCGTTGGACTTGACGGTCAGCTGCACCTTGTTGGAGCCGGTGTAGGCGTCCACGAAGTTCTTCTTGAAGTACGCCTGGTTCTTGGCGCTGGAGAACGAGGTCCAGTACTGCACCGGCCCGCCGGAGGCCTTGGTCGAACCGGGCTTGTCTTTCGTTCCGCCACTGGTCGCGCACGAAGGCAGCACCAGGCTCAGTCCCGCCGCGCCGCCGAGGGCCAGCAGCTCACGTCTCTTCATCGTCACCAATCTCCTTCGATCGTGGGTGGGGTCAGCTCAGACCGTGGACGGCCAGCGTGTACGTACGTTCGGCGAGGTCGGAGATCCTCGAGTTGTCGAACCCGAAGAGGGCCGATCGTGTCCGGTCGTGCAGCGGCTCGATGATGTGCTCCGGCAGCCCGGCCGTTCCGGCGAGGATTCCCGCGACCGATCCGGCGGTGGCGCCGTTGGAGTCGGTGTCCCAGCCCCCCATCACGGTGAACGCCACCGACTGGAGGTAGTCGCCGCTCCCCCACAGCAGACCTGCCACCACGAGCGCGGCGTTGTTGATGGTGTGCACCCAGGAGTAGTGGCCGTAGCCGTCCTGGATCCGCTTCAGGGCCTGGTCCCAGTCGAGCCCCTGGTCATACATCGCGAGGACGTCGCGGATGGCCTCGGCCAACCGCGACTGGGGTGGCACGACCTGGAGGGAGCTGTCGATCGCCGTTCGGGCGTCGTCGGCCACGAAGGCCGCTGACACCAGCGCCGCCGCCCACATCTCGCCGTACACGCCGTTGGCCACGTGGGACAGCGTTGCGTCCTGGAAGGCGAGGGCGGCCGCGGCCCACGGGTCCCCGGGAAAGACGTAGCCGTAGACGTCACCCCGGATCTGGGCGCCGATCCATTCCCGGTAGGGGTTGCGGAAGGTCGCCACCTCGGGCGGCGTGAGACCGGCGGCGAGGTTGACGTAGGCGGCGCGCTCGGCGGTGTACACCTGCTTGAGTGGGAACAGGGTGGTCCAGGCGTCACCGACGTGCTCGGGTTTCAGGGCCGACCCGTGCGTCTCCAGCAGGTGCAGGGCGAGGATCGGGTAGTCGATGTCGTCGTCCCGGGCCGATCCGTTGACTCGACCGCGGGTGGTCTGCGGCCAGTTGTCCCGCAGCTCGAAGCCGGCCGGCATCGGGTCCAGGACGGGGAAGTAGTCGCGCAGTGGGTAGGCGTCGGCCCGCTCCAGATAGTCCTGGATGTGGTCCGACGTCCAGTGCGTCCCCATCTCCACGGGCTTGCCGATGTTGCAGCCGGCGATCCGTCCCAGCCAGGCGGCCCCGATGGCATCCCGAAGCCGCGACTCGTCCGGCTGCCGGGCGGCAGGCAGCTCCGGCAGGCAACCGCGGATGGCGTCCAGGCCCTCGGGTTCGACGTAGGACCACTCCTCGGTACGCTCGGCGTCGGCCAGCTCGTCCACCAGGCTCAACACGGCCGCGGCGTCGTCGGGGTCCACGCGGTTGGCCCGCTCGACCACGTCGTCCACGTCGTGGCCCGTCTCGCGTCGCTGCTTGACCTCGTCGTACAGCAGGTCCCGCGGGACCAGCGCGTCGTGGTGGGAGTTGCGGTACTGCTCGACCAGATCTACCAACAGAATCACCCTTGACTCTTGCGGGGCGTCACGTGACTGCCCCGAGGACTGTGTGCGGAAGGCGCCGACAGCGCCTGCTCAACACGAGTTGAGCAACACGTGTTGAACGTATCGAACGGATCCGCCGGTCCGCAAGAGTGCGGCGCGGAAAGTTGTCGAGGACCGTGAGGTCGTCAGCCCTGCCCGGGTCGGACCAGCCCTGACTCGTAGGCGATCACGATGAGCTGCGCACGGTCGCGAGCCCCGAGCTTGGTCAGGATCCTCCCGACGTGGGTCTTGACGGTGGCCGGGCTGACGTAGAGCCGGTTCCCGACCTCGGTGTTCGACAGACCTCGGGCCACGAGCGCCAGCACCTCGCGCTCGCGATCGGTCAGTCC
>JBBRYD010000121.1:0-12307 GCA_038238065.1 Propionibacteriales bacterium
AGTCCCCGTTGGACGCCCCGCCGTCCACGGATCCTGGTGAAGCTGACTCCAGGTGCACGTCAGGTTCGGTCATGCTGGACAAGACACATCCCCTGACGATCGGCGAGCTGTCGGTGCGATCCGGCGTGGCCCCGTCCGCGCTGCGCTACTACGAGGCACAACGGCTGATCTTCTCGCTCCGCACCAGCGGCAACCAGCGGCGCTACGAACGAAGCACCTTGAGACGGATCGCCTTCATCCGGGCTGCGCAGCGCGTCGGCCTGACTCTGGAGGAGATCACCGCCGCGCTGGCGACCCTGCCCGGCGGCCGCACTCCCAGCCGGAACGACTGGACCCGCCTCTCGCAGAACTGGCGACCGCGGATCAACGAGCAGATCGAACGGCTCGAGCGGCTGCGCGACCGCTTGGACGGCTGCATCGGCTGCGGCTGCCTCAGTCTGGTGACCTGTTCGCTGCAGAATCCGGACGACATGATGGCAGCGCGTGGGCCCGGAGCTGCCTATCTGGAGCCTGCCGGCGACTGACGACGGAGGAGAGCTCTCAGCTCGCCGAGCGTCCACAGCGTGGGTCAGGACATATAACGGCTGGGTAACCCTGGCCTAAGATGCAGGCATGGTTAACAAGGTTGCCCTGCTCACGGCGGGTGGTTTCGCGCCCTGCCTCTCCTCGGCCGTCGGGGGTCTCATCCAGCGCTATACCGAGGTCGCTCCGGACGTGGAGATCATCGCCTACCGGTTCGGATACCAAGGGCTGCTGGCCGGCGACAGCATCGAGATCACCCCGGCCATCCGCGAGCGGGCGGCCCTGCTGCACGAGTACGGCGGCTCACCCATCGGGAACTCCCGGGTCAAGCTGACCAACGCGGCGGACCTGGTCAGGCGCGGCCTGGTCGAGGAGGGCGCTGACCCGCTGAAGGCGGCGGCGGACCGGCTGACGGCCGACGGTGTCGACGTGCTGCACACCATCGGTGGCGACGACACCAACACGACCGCGGCCGACCTCGCCGCCTACCTGGCTGAACACGGCCACAACCTGACCGTCGTCGGGCTGCCCAAGACCATCGACAACGACGTCATCCCGGTCAAGCAGTCGCTCGGTGCCTGGACCGCCGCGGAGCAGGGGGCCCGCTTCGCCGAGAACGTGATCGCCGAGCACAACTCCGGTTCGCGGATGCTGATCGTGCACGAGGTGATGGGCCGCTCGTGCGGCTGGCTGACCGCCGCCACCGCCCAGGCCTACCGCGACTGGCTCGACGCTCGCGAGTGGCTGCCCGAGATCGGGCTCAGCCGCGACGCCTGGGACGTGCACGGCGTGTACGTACCCGAGGCCGTCTTCGACCTGGAGGCGGAGGCGAAGCGTCTCACGCAGGTGATGGACGAGGTCGGGAACGTCAACCTGTTCGTCTCCGAGGGCGCGGGCCTCGAGACCATCGTGGCCCAGCTCGAGGACTCCGGAGCCGAAGTGGCCCGGGACCCGTTCGGCCACGTCCGGATCGACAAGGTCAACCCGGGCGAGTGGTTCGCCAGCCAGTTCGCCCAGCGGCTGGACGCCGAGAAGGTCCTGGTGCAGAAGTCCGGCTACTTCTCCCGGTCGGCCGCCGCCAACCGGGCCGACCTGGACCTGATCAGGTCCATGACCGATCTCGCCGTGGACTCAGCCCTGCGGGGTGAGCCCGGTGTGATCGGTCACGACGAGGAGCGAGGCGAGGAGCTGCGGGCCATCGAGTTCGACCGGATCAAGGGTGGCAAGCCGTTCGACATCACCGCTGACTGGTTCGAGCTGTTGCTGAAAGGGATCGGCCAGGGCGCCCCGGTGGCGTCCGAGGCACCTTGAGGGGCCGTTGCCTTCACGGTCGCCGACACCGGTGATGATCAGTGGCGGTCTCGACGGCGCTTGAACGCGGCCACGGCCACAGCGATCAGTGCGCCGACGCCGACGCCCGTCGCGGTACCCGTGACGTACCCAGCGCCGAGACCCACCCGGACCGAGGTGGCGGCCACCTCCTGCCGCACCATGGCCGGCTCGGGCGCTCGCTCCGGCTTCTCCAGGGCGAACCGCACCTTCTGCTCGGCGTCCTCGTCGGGGAAGGCGGGTTCGTTGCTGGTCGCGATCCAGGCGGCGGCGAAGAGGATCAGCCAGGCGAAGAGGTTGAAGAACAGCATCAGGGTGATGACCGGCCCGAAGAGCGCCGCCGCGGGGTTGCTGGTGAACCGGCCGACCAGGAACGTCGTCGCGTACTGCAGCAGCACGAGCCCGACCGAGCCGATCAGCGCCCCACGGCGGACGAAGGACCAGGGTGCGCGGTCGTCGGGCAGCACCAGGTAGAGGTACATGAACAGCAGCCAACCCGCCCCGAGCGACACCACGATCGGGACCAGCTTCAGCACCGGAGACAGCCAGGTCTGACTGTCCAGGTGGACGGCCGAGATGATGGTGCCACTGAGCGTGGTCGACACCGCCGCCAGGGCGAAGGTGATGGCCACCGCCACGATCAGGCCCAGTAGTCGCAGCAGGTTGAGCACCGTCTTGGCGACGAGGTTCTCCTTCCTCTGCGCACCGTCGAAGTCCGCTCGCCACTGGGCCCGCACCGCGTCGCGCAGGTTCCCCATCCAGCCGGCACCGGAGTAGAGCCCCGAGACCAGGCCGACCACACCGATGGAGGTGTAGTTGTGCAGGAAGGTGTCGATCACGCCGAGAATCTGCGCCGTTGACGGGCCTTGACCCAGTGTCCTGGCCAGGTACGCCATCACGGAATCCAACGAGTCCGGCCGCACCTCGACCAGCACGAAGCCGACGATCGCCGACGCGACCATGATCAGCGGCACCAGGGCGAGCACGGAGAAGTAGGTGATGGCGGCCCCGAACTGGCTGCCCATCCGCCCGCCGAACCGCTCGTTGGCGCGGAGCAGATGCGCGATCCAGGGCCTGTCCTTCAGTGTCTTGAGCCACGCGCCCACGGTGTCGTCCCTTTCCGGAGGGCCCTCGTCGATCTCGGTCGAGCCTCCCGACGAACTTAGCGGACGCAGGGCAGCCAGCCGCACCACCGCAGGCCACCCGCGCCGGATCCGCCGGGCTCAACCCGTTCATCGGAGCACCAGCCACAGCGCGGTCACCGAGGCCACCAGCACCAGCGGCACCAGCACGAGGCCCCGGAGCGCGAACCGCCTCCAGCTGACCGGTACACCCGCAGCGCGGCAACGGGTCGCCCACAAGATGGTGGCCAGGCTCCCCCAGGGGGTGATCAACGGACCCGCGTTGACCCCGACCAGGAGGGAGGCGAGCCGCAGCGGCGAGGCTGCAGCGGTCGGCTCGAGAGCCAGGTAGCTGGGCAGGTTGTCCACCAGGTTGGCGGCTACAGCACCGATCCCAGCGAGCCGGAGAAGGTCCGACCAACCCGGCCCGGTCCCGGCGGCGTGACCCAGCAGCGTCCCCAACCCGTGTTCGTGGGCGAGCTGGACTGCCACGAACAAGATGCTGACCCCCACCACCACCTTCCACGGGATCAGCTGCCATCCCAACAGCGGTCGCGCCCGGACCACGCAGGCCACCACCAGGATGGCGGCCGCCACGGCAGAGGCGAGGAAGACGTTCACCCCGAGCAGGAACGCGGGCCCGAGCAGAGCGCACACCGCGGTAGCCAGCACCAACAGGACCCGGTCAGCCTCGGGTGCGGCGCTCTGCTGCTGGTATCGGCCGCGCAGCGATCGACGGAAGACGACGGCCAGAGTGGCCACGGTGACCACGACACTCGCCACCGCTGCCGGCCAGAGCAAGCCGGCGAAGTCCACCGCACTCACCCGGCCGGTGGACCCGCCCAGCCGGGTCACGGCGAGCAGGTTGGTCAGGTTGGACACCGGGAGGAACAGCGAGGCGGTGTTGGCCAGCCAGACCGCCGTGTAGGCGAAGACGCCCGGCGACAGCCTGAGCTGTCTGGCGAGTGCGAGCACCACCGGCGTCAGCAGCACGGCTGTCGTGTCCAGCGACAGGACCGCGGTCGCCACCGTCGCCACCACCACGATCAGCAGCCACAGCCCGAGCACCGAGCCGCGGGCCAGTCGGGAGGCCCCGCGGGCGACCAGCCGGAAGACGCCGATCCCGTCCGACAGCTCGGCAACGACGGTGATACAGACAAGGAAACCGAGGATCGGACCGACGCGCCCGACCAGTTCTGTCAGATCCACCGTGCCACCTTACGGTGACACCGACGCCACCAGGCTTGACACCACGGGCCGACGCCCGTTTGAGTGAAGCCCATGCCGCGCCCGCTCAGCGACGAAGAGATCACCCGCCAGCTGTCCGACCTGACCGACTGGTCCCTCGTGCCTGATGACGCGAAATCGGTCCGAGCCACCTTCGAGCTGACCGACTTCGCCGCCGCCCTGGACTTCGTCAACCGCGTCGGCCGGCTGGCCGAACAGCTGGACCACCACCCCGACATCGACATCCGCTGGAACACGGTCACCTTGACCCTGTCCACGCATTCCGCAGGCGGCCTCACCCAGCTCGACGTCGAGCTGGCCCACCAGATCTCCCGGGAGACCACCTGAGACGTGCGTCCGCGGCTGACGCGCGGATGGGTGCCCCGAGGACCCTCCTCGGGCTCGACCCGCCGACCAGCCGCTGCGAACGGCAGCTCAGTCCTCGAACGCTTCCGGCGGCGGGCACGAGCACACCAGGTTCCGGTCGCCGTACGCCCCGTCGATCCGCCCCACCGGCGGCCAGTACTTGTCGGCCCCGTGCGCGTGGATCGGACCTGCGTGCAGCCCGGTCGGGAACGCCGCCAGCCGACGGGTGTACGGATGCGTCCATTCGTCAGCGGTGACCCGGCCCTGGGTGTGCGGGGCGTTGGCCAGCGGGTTGTCCTCGCGCGACCACTCGCCGGACTCGACCTTGGCGATCTCGGCCCGAATGCCGATCATCGCCTCGCAGAACCGGTCCAGCTCGGCCAGGTTCTCCGACTCGGTCGGCTCCACCATCAGGGTGCCGGCGACCGGGAAGCTCATCGTCGGCGCGTGGAACCCGTAGTCGATCAGCCTCTTGGCCACATCGTCGACGGTGACACCGCTCGCCTTGGTCAGCGGCCGCAGGTCCAGGATGCACTCGTGCGCGACGAGCCCGTTGCGCCCCGAGTAGAGCACCGGGAAGTGCTCCGACAGCCGCGCCGCCACGTAGTTGGCCGCCAACAGGGCATGCTCGGTGGCCTGGGTGAGCCCGACCGAACCCATCATGGCGATGTAGGCGTACGAGATGGGCAGGATGCCGGCCGAACCGTACGGGGCGGCGGAGATGGCACCGATCCCTGATCCGTCGGCGGGCTCCGAACCCAGCGGGTGGGACGGCAGGTACGGCACCAGGTGCGCGCCGACACCCACCGGACCGACGCCCGGGCCACCGCCACCGTGCGGGATGCAGAACGTCTTGTGCAGGTTGAGGTGGCTGACGTCCGCGCCGAACTGGCCCGGCTGGGCGAGCCCGAGCAGCGCGTTGAGGTTGGCGCCGTCGACGTAGACCTGACCACCGGCGTCGTGCACCATGGCACAGAGGTCGGTGATGCCCTCCTCGAAGACCCCGTGGGTCGACGGGTAGGTGACCATGATGCCGGCCAGGGTGTCGTGGTGGAGCTCGATCTTGGCCTTCAGGTCGTCGAGGTCGACCGAGCCGTCGTCAGTGGCCTTGACCACCACGACCTTCATCCCGGCCATCGCCGCGGAGGCGGCGTTGGTGCCGTGGGCCGACGACGGGATGAGGCAGACGCGACGCTGTTCGTCACCGCGTGCCCGGTGGTACCCGCGGATGGCCAGCAACCCGGCCAGCTCGCCCTGGCTGCCGGCGTTGGGCTGGATCGAGACGCGGGCGTAGCCGGTGATCTCGGCCAACCAGCCCTCCAGGGTACTGATCAGCGTCGTGTACCCCCGGGCGTCGTCGACGGGCGCGAACGGATGCAGGTTCGCGAACCCGGGTAGCGAGATCGGCTCCATCTCGCTGGTGGCGTTGAGCTTCATGGTGCACGAGCCGAGGGGGATCATGCCGCGATCCAGGGCGAAGTCGCGGTCGGACAGCGCCCGGAGGTAGCGCAGCATGCTGGTCTCGCTGTGGTGGGTGTTGAACACGGGGTGGGTGAGGTAGGCACTGCTCCGTTCGCTACCGGCCAGGTCGCCGAGCGTGGCGGCGCCTCCGGCTGCGGCGCCGAAGGCCTCCCGGACCGCGTCCAGCGCGACCTCGGTGACGTCCTCGCCGACGGAGATGCCGACGTGATCGTCATCGACCAGACGGAGGTGGACGCCCCGATCGTGCGCCGCGGCGACGACCTCGACCGCTCGACCCGGGACCGGAACCAGCAGCGTGTCGAAGAAGGAAGTGTGCACGATCTCGAGCCCTGCGGCGCTGAGGTCACCGGCGAGCCGGCTGGCCGCGGTATGGATCGAGGACGCAATCGCCTGTAAGCCCGTCGGACCGTGGTAGACGGCGTACATGCTGGCGGTCACCGCCAGCAGCACCTGGGCGGTGCAGATGTTCGAGGTGGCCTTCTCCCGCCGGATGTGCTGCTCGCGGGTCTGCAACGCGAGCCGGTACGCCTGGGTGCCGTCGGCGTCTACCGAGACGCCGACCAACCGGCCTGGGAGGTTGCGTTCCAGGCCGTCGCGGACGGAGATGAAGCCGGCATGGGGGCCGCCGTAGAACAGCGGGACGCCGAAGCGCTGGCTGGAGCCGACGGCGATGTCGGCTCCCCACTCGCCCGGCGGGGTCGTCAGGGTCAGCGCCATCAGGTCGCAGGCAGCGATCACCACGGCTCCCCGGGCGTGGGCCTGGTCGGCCAGGCTGTGCAGCTCACTGGTGCTGGCCAGGCGACCCGACGCACCGGGGGTCTGCACGACCACGGCGAACGGGTCGATCGACAGCAACGCTTCGGCGAGGGGCCCCTCGGCGACCACGACCTCGAGGCCGAGGGCCGCGGCACGGGTCCGGACCACCGCGATGGTCTGGGGCAGCGTGTCACCGTCGACCAGCAGCACCGAACCGGTCTTGACGGTGCGTCGGGCGAGGGTCATGGCCTCGGCGACGGCGGTGGCCTCGTCCAGCAGGCTGGCGCCCGCAGTCGGCAGCCCCGTCAGGTCGGCGACCACGGTCTGGAAGTTGAGCAGCGCCTCCAACCGACCTTGGCTGATCTCTGGCTGGTAGGGCGTATAGGCCGTGTACCAGGCGGGGTCCTCGAGCACGTTGCGGCGGATCACGGCCGGCGTCACCGTGCCGTGGTAGCCCAGGCCGATCATCGGCACCAGTGGGTGGTTCGCCTCGGCCAGCTCCCGCAACGCGGCGAGGATCTGGGTTTCGCTGAGCGGCGCCGGGAGGTCCAGCGACCCCGTCATCCGGATCGATCTCGGCATCGAGGCGTCGACCAGTGCGTCGAGGTTGCTCAGCCCGAGGGCCGCCAGCATGGTGGTTCGCTCGTCGGCCTGCGGACCGATGTGTCGGGACACGAAGGGACCGAGGTCGACCTCGGGGGCGGACGGAACGGGGGTGGCTGTGGTGTCGGGACCAACCATGAGTCACTCTCCAGCGGTGAGGTGCGCGCGCATCCGGAGGGTGCGCAACGGACTCCCCCTCTGTCACCGTCGGCTTCAGAGTTGCCAGCGCGGCGCAGTCTGGGGGCCTGAGAGGTTCCGGGGATGTTGCCCCTTCGGCGCCGGCTGGATCAGTCGTTGAACCAGCCGAACTCTCCCGCGTCGTCTATGCAGCAAGGATCAGCCTACCGGACGACCGGTAGGCCGCTGGGCACCGTTGGGCGGGTGAGGATCGTGTCGACCCGTCAGGCTCAGCCGACCGCGCGGGCGCGGCGACGCTGGGACAGCTCGTCGGAGGCGGTGGGCTCGTCGGCCACCGCACGCTCCGCCGGGAGCGCCGACAGGGTGCCCTCGATGTCACGCCAGACGCCGCCGAGTGCGATCCCGAAGATGCCCTGACCTCCGCGCAGCAGATCGATCACCTCGTCGTCGGAGGTGCACTCGAAGACCGATACGCCATCGCTCATCAGGGTGACCTGGGTCAGGTCGTCGACGCCCCGCGCCCGGAGATGGTCGATGGCGGTCCGGATCTGTTGGAGTGAGATGCCGGCGTCGATGAGGCGCTTGATCACCTTGAGGATGAGGATGTCGCGGAAGCTGTAGAGCCGCTGGGTGCCGGAGCCGGTGGCCGCCCGGACCTCCGGCTTGACCAGGTCGGTGCGTGCCCAGTAGTCGAGCTGGCGGTAGGTGATGCCGGCCGCGCTGCAGGCGACCGGGCCGCGGAAGCCGAGGTCGCTGGGCATCGGTGAGAAGTCGCCTTCGAACAACAGCCCTTGCGCCTCGACGACGGGCGCCTCCATGACCGGCTCGGTCGAGGGTACTTCTCTGCTGCTCACGTGCGCCTCCGTTTTCACAAGCACGACGTCGGGAAGAAACCCCACCCGAGTTCCCACTGCGTAATTCCACGTTGCGTATTACCCGTCGAACGCTACGTCCCCCGGCGATGAGGGTCAACGACACGCCCAGCCGCCCGACCGGGTATTTCCTCAGGGTCAAGTAGACGATGAGAGTCTGAACAGGGGCCGAGGCGCTGAGCTGTGAAGCCGGGCCGGGCGCCATCCGGGCTAGGTCTTGGGTTCCTCGCCGGTCACGAAGTCGTCCGGGTTGACCTGGTCGAGGAACTCCCGGAACTTCTCCACCTCGTCCTCCTCGGCCTCCGGGATCTCGATCCCCGCCTCATCGAGGACGTCCTCGGCGCAGTAGATGTCCGAACCGACCCGGAGCGCCAGCGCGATCGCGTCCGATGGACGCGCGCTGACCTCGATACCGTCCACCAGCAGGACCGCGTAGAACGTGCCACCGTCGAGCTCGGTGATGTGGACCTCGGTCAACCGGTGCCCCAGGGTGGCCAGCGTGTCGACCATCAGGTCGTGGGTCAGCGGGCGCGGCGGAACCACACCCTCTTGGGCGTTGGCGATCGCCGACGCCTCACCGGCACCGATCCAGATCGGCAGGTACCGCGTACCGCCGACCTCGCGGAGCAGCACCATCGGTGCGTTCGACGGCATCTCGACCCGGACGCCGACCACATCAAGCTCGCGCATGTGCCCACCCTACTTCGGACCTCAACGGGTCAGCACCGGGGCGGGACGATCCGACGAAGGTGGCCCAGCAGCCCCGATCAGCGCTCCATGGCCGTACGGACGAGGGCGGCGTGGAAGCTGATGACCAGCTGGGTGACCTCGCCGGAGACGTCCTTGTTGCCGCCGGCCCGCCGCACGTGCGGGGCGATCGCCTGCTCGACCAGCCCGACCTCGCGGTCAGCCGACATCTTGAACGCCCGCAGGTGCCGGTGGTCGATGCCGTACTCAGCCATCTTCTTCGCCGCGATCGCCAGAGTCAGCGCCTCGCGTCCGTAGTGCGACGTGCCGCGTTTGGGCACGACGATCTGGGTGCGCTCCAGCTCCACCAGCGCGGCGTCGCTGAGCCCGCTGGCCTCCAGCAGATCGGCCCGAGACAGCCGCAACGGCTGCTTGGGCGGAGCCGCCTGCGGCGCGACAGCCGGGATCGGCTGGGGGCTGTCGGTGGCGACCGGGCGGATGGACTCGATGGCCGGCGGCGACATGCCCCGGTCCATCATGTCCAGGTGCTCACGGATGACCTTCAACGGCAGGTAGTGGTCACGCTGCACCGAGAGGACGTAACGCAGCCGCTCGACGTCGGAGGATGAATAGCGGCGGTAGCCCGACGGAGCCCGCTCCGGCGCGATCAGCCCTTCGGTCTCCAGGAAGCGGATCTTGGAGATGGACACATCCGGGAAGTCGCCCTTCAGGGAGGCGAGGACCTGACCGATGCTGCGTGAGGGCGACCGGCCGCCGCGCGCGGTGGCCGGGACCAGACCGGTCGCGACGCCAGCGTCGGACGGCCGTGACTCCGACGCTTCGGGCACCTCTGACGGGGCAGACATGGACGGGGCGGCAGCCCTACTCGGCGTCCTGGGCACTGGCGAAGAACACCAAGCGGAACTTGCCGATCTGCACCTCGTCGCCGTGGTGCAGCAGACACTCGTCCACCAGGTCCCGGTTGACGTAGGTGCCGTTGAGGCTCCCCTGGTCCTTGACCACCGTGCCCCGGTCGGTCCGGGTGAAGATGGCGTGGCGCCGGGAGACCGAGATGTCGTCGAGGAAGACGTCCGATCGCTGATGGCGACCAGCGGTCACCTCGTCGGTGTCCAGCAGGAACCGGCTGCCGGCGTTGGAACCGCGCTGAACGATCAGCAGGGCGGACCCGCGCGGCAGCGCGTTGACGGCGGCCTCGTCCTCGGCGGTCAGGGAGTCGAAGTCCCGCTCCTCGACCAGGGCCGGCATCGTCTTCGTCGTGTCCCCGGTCGGCGTGCGGTCCGCGGACTCCGCCTTGGCCGTGGTTGGAGGCAACGGTGCCCCGCACTGGGCGCAGAAGTTGCTCCCGTCCGGGTTGTCGTGACCACAGTTGGTGCAGAACGGCATGGATCTCGACTTTCGGTTCAGACCTCGACCTAGAAAGGTGTGATGCAGAGTTTAGGCCCTCGAAGGTGGCGCAACGGTCGCTGTCCGCTAAGCGCCGACCTCTTCGGCGTAAGCATCCGCGTCCAGCAGCCCATCGAGGTCGGCGTCGTCGTCCAGATCCAGCTCGAACAGCCAGCCGTCGCCGTACGGATCGGTGTTGATGGTCTCCGGTGTCCCGGAGAGCAGCTCGTTGATCCCGGAGACCACCCCCCCGACCGGGGAGAACAGGTCCGACACACTCTTGGTGGACTCGAGCTCGCCACAGGCGTCCCCGGCCGCGACCACGTCGCCGATCTCGGGCAGCGAGACGTAGACGATGTCACCCAGCTGCTCGGCCGCGTAGTCGGTCACACCGACCCGGACCTTGGAGCCGTTCCCGCTGCGGACCCACTCGTGCTCGGCGGTGTACTTCAGATCTTCGGGAAAGTTGGACACGGTCTGCTCCTGGGAAGGTGGTTGGTCGAGCGTTGAGCGGGTGGAGATGATGGAGCCGGTGGAGAGTGAAGCCTAGCGAGGAGTCGGCGGCGGGGATGCGGGCTGAGCGTACTGATTCTGCCGCGCCACACGCAAGGAGTCGATGACGACCCGATCGAGCTGCTCGATCTGCACCTGACCGCCGATCTGCGGGCCGGTGATCTCGCTGACGATCCCGCCGCGGAACTGGGCGGCCTCCCGCAGACTGTGTGGCTCCCCGATCACCTCGATGGTGAGCGGGGTGCTGACGTGCTGACCGTCGATGGTGAGCCCGTCGGCGTCCGAGCCGAACCAGGTGCTGGCCACCACCCGGACCGTGTCGTTGACCTCGATCACCTCCGCCCCGGCGTCGCGCATCTCCTCGACCGCGTTCAGCAGTACGTCGGCGTTGACCTTGCCGTTGGGGTCGGCGACCCGCATCCGGATGCCCGGACCCACGGCCGGCGCGGTCCCGGCGAGGATCGAGAGCACCGCGACACGTTTCTCGGCCTCCGCCCGAGCGACTCGCTGCGTGTCGGCGCCGGACTGCAAGCTGGTCTTGGTCCGCTCGAGAGCCGAGATCTCGTCCTCCAGCCGCCGGGACTCCGACCCGAGCCCGTCGAGGAGCTGGACGAGATCCTCGCGGCGGGCGTTGGTGTAGGTGTCGTCGGCGGTGTTCACCTTGATCTGCATCACCCCGGCCATGCCGACGATCATCAGCATGACGGCGGCGATCAGCTGGCCGCGGCCCGGTTGCCACAGAGCAGCCCACAGACGACCGCGTGGCGGGTTCTTCGGCGGCTCGTCCGCGGCCGAGCCGGTCGTGGTGGACGAGGGCGGCGTGTCGGCGTCCGGGGTGGGATGACGTCGGAGCTGCGTCCGGCGCATCGGGCTGAGCCGGTGAGCGCCCCCAGGCCGTGGCCGCCTCGCGGCGCGCGCGGCCCGACGGGTCGACTTCACGCTCAAGGTCGCCTCCGGCTTGCCCAGCTCAGGCATGGAACAGGGCCCGTCGGATGGCGGCGGCGTTGGTGAAGATGCGGATGCCCAGCACCACCACCACACCCGTGGAGAGCTGGGAGCCGACCCCGATCTGGTCACCGACGTAGACGATGGCTGCGGCGATCAGTACGTTGGAGATGAAGGAGACCACGAACACCCGGTCGTTGAAGTTGCCCTCGAGATAGGCGCGGAAGGCCCCGAACAGCGCATCCATGGCGGCCACGATGGCGATCGGCAGGTAGGGCTGCAGGACCTGCGGACTGGTCGGTTCGAGCACCAGACCCAGCACGATCCCCGCCAGCAGCCCGA
>JBBRYD010000122.1:0-12083 GCA_038238065.1 Propionibacteriales bacterium
GGTGTCCTCGCGTCCGCCCTCGATGTGCGGCATCACCGCGACCCCGGTCTCGAAGCCCGACAAGCCCAACGCCAGCTTGGGGAAGACCAGCAGAGCGATCGCCACCATCATCAGGGGGTTGCCGTGCTGGGTCGTCAACGCCTGCGTCCAGTCGCTGACGTGGCTCGGTGAGGCGATGATCTTCCACAGCCCGACCCCGATCACGATGACGTTCAGGCCGAGGTACGCGCCGACCAGAACCACCGCGACACCGATCGCCTCGCTGAATCCCTTCAGGAACACCGCGCCGAGCACCGCCAGCAGCACCAGGGTGAGGATGACCTCGTGGCCGGAGAGGAACGGGCTCAGATGAGGGTTCTCCACCAAGTGAGCGGTCGCGTCTGCCGCCGACAGGGTCATGGTGATGATGAAGTCAGTCGCCGCGAACCCCAACAGCACGAGAACGAAGATCTTGCCCTTCCAGAACGACAGCAGCCGTTCCAGCATCGCGATGGACCCCTCGCCGTTCGGGCTCTCCTCCGCCACCCGCCGATACACCGGCAGGGCACCTAGCAGCGTCAGGGCCACCAGCACCAGAGTGGCGATCGGCGACAGCAGGCCGGCGGCCAGTGCGGCGATGCCTGGCTGGTAGCCGAGCGTGGAGAAGTAGTCAACGCCCGTCAGACACATCACCCGCCACCAGCCGTGCCGACGCTCGGTGTGGTCAGGATCGGCGTGCGGACCAAGGTGTCCCGTCGCCCGTTGGGTCGTCCCGTTCAGCAGCCAGGACCGAAAGGGGTTACGAAGGTCACTACGCTGCAGCTGCGGGCTTGCTGACGTGGCCACGACTCTCCTGGAGACGAGGGGAGATCTGTGGGTCAGATCTGGACATATCGACGCTACGTGCGCGGTTGACGTGGTCGAGGGCCTTCGGCGCTAAGAACGCGTCAAGACACGGAACGGTCCGACCTGCCGACTCCCTGGCCGGAAACGAACGGCCCCTGCCTGATCCGGGGGACGGTGCCGCCGTAGGGTGAAACGTCAACGCACATCACCCCTCGGAGGTCGGATCATCCCGAACGTCAGCCCGGCACACCTGCTCCCCCGACCCACAGCTGTGGAGTTCCACCCCGGTAGCTATCTCCTGCCACCAGACCTGTCGATCGACGCCGCGCCCGAACAGGCGGCCGTGGTCAGGCGCCTGCTGTCCCCAGGGACCGGGCTCGAGCTGCCCGTGGCGGAGGGGGGAGCGCTGCGACTGGTCCACGATCCGTCGCTCGGAAACGAGGCCTACCGGCTCACCGTGACCGAAGCCGGCGTCGAGATCGCCGCCGCCGACAACCGGGGCGTCAACTGGGCCGTGCAGACGTTGCGACAGCTGCTGCCCGCGTCGGTGCTGCGACCGGCGCCGAGTGGTGAGGCGCTGGAGCTGCCGCTGGTCACCATCGAGGACGCCCCCCGCTTCGCCTGGCGGGGCGTGATGCTCGACGTGGGCCGACACTTCGAGCCTCTCGGCGAGCTCTTCCGGTTCGTCGATCTGCTGGCCCTGCACAAGTACAACGTCTTCCACCTGCACCTGACCGAGGATCAGGGCTGGCGCTTCGAGTCCAAGAAGTACCCCCTGCTGCAGCAGACTTCCAGCTGGCGGACCGAGACGCAACGGCGCTACGACGACCAGGGTGACGGCACGCCGCACGGCGGCTTCTACACCCAGGACCAGCTGCGTTCCCTGGTCAGCTACGCCGACCAGCGCGGGATCACCATCGTGCCGGAGATCGACCTGCCCGGGCACGCCCTCGCGCTGTTGTCGGCGTATCCGGAGCTAGGCAACCATCCGGAGACCGGATACGCCGCGGCCACCACGTTCGGGATCTTCGACGAGGTGCTCAACCTGACCGACAGCACCCTGGCCTTCGTGCTCGACGTCTACGCCGAGCTGTTGGACGTGTTTCCCAGCCGCTACATCCACGTCGGCGGTGACGAGGCGCCCCGGACCGAGTGGTTGGAGAGCGCTGCCGCGCAGGCGCTGGCCGCCGAGCGGGGTCTGCCCGACGTCAGCCATCTGCAGCGCTGGTTCACCGAGCAGCTACGCGACTGGCTGGCCGAGCGCGGCCGCCAGCTCGTGGGCTGGGACGAGATCTGCGACGAGGGGCCGCTCGAGGGTGCGGTGGCCCAGGCCTGGCGCGGCGCCCAGTACGGAGTCGCGGCCGCCTCGGCCGGGCTCGACGTGGTGATGTCGCCGGTGTCACACACCTACTTCGACTACTACGCGGGCGAGGGCGACGACGAGCAGTACGGCATCGGCGGCTACATCAGCACCGAGCTCGCCTACAGCCTGGAGCCGCTGGAGGGCATGTCCGAGGAGAGCCACTCCCACGTGTTGGGCACACAGTGCCAGCTGTGGACCGAGTACATGCCGTCCATGCGTCGGGTCGAGTACATGTTGTTCCCCCGAGGATGCGCCCACAGCGAAGTGGCCTGGTCGGCGCCCGAAGATCGTTCCTGGGCTGAGTTCCAGCCACGGCTGGACGCGCACCTCGGCCGGCTCGACGCGCTCGGGGTCAACTATCGACCCGAGGGCGGTCCGTTGCCCTGGCAGCAGGGTGGCACCGGCCGCTTGCGGCGTCCTGATGCCCACCGGTTGTCGCACACCGGAGGCCAGACGTTTCAGGTGATGGGAGACCAGGAGGTCTGAGGCGAGGACGTGCGCCCCGGGGTGAACGAAAGTGGCACGCAATTCGTACGGCTGGTCGGGCATCTGCTGAGTGCCCAGGGTGAGAACTCGTTCCGAGGAGTACTCAACCAGACCGGTCGGCAGCTGGCCGACCCACACCGACAGGAGCGTTTCATGCAACTCTGCCCACCCTGGCGAGCCCTGGCGGCATCGCTGCTCGGCTTGGCCCTGGTCCTTCCCCTCGCCGGGACCGCCCAGGCCGCACCCCGGAGCCCCGACCGGATCGAGCTGCCTGACGCGTTTCTGCCCGAGGGCATCGCCATCGGGCCCGGACACCAGGCCTACCTCGGGTCCCGCGCAGATGGTGACATCCTGCGGGTCAACCTGAGGACCGGTCAGCGGCGCGTGATCAGCCAGGGCCCAGGCACCCCGTCGGTCGGACTCAAGTACGCCCGGCAGGGACTGCTGTACGTGGCCGGTGGGCCCTCGGGTACCGGCCGGATCGTCAGCACGAAGACCGGCAAGATCGTGAAGAGCTACACCTTCACGACCGCCCCGAGCTTCGTCAACGACGTGGTCCTGACCGGCGGCATGGCCTGGTTCACGGACTCGCTGCAGCCCCGGCTCTACGGGGTGCCGCTGGCCCGGCACGGCAAGCCGGCCCCGGCTGCCAGGGTGGTCGTGTTACCGCTGACCGGCGACTGGGTGCAGACCGCCGGGGTGAACAACGCCAACGGCATCTCGACCACCCCGGACCGCCGCTCGCTGCTGGTCGTGCAGTCCAACACCGGGTTCCTGTTCCGGGTGAACCCCCGGACCGGCCGGGCGACGAGGGTGAACCTCGGCTCGACCATCCTGACCGCAGGCGACGGACTGCTGCGCCGGGGCCGGATCGTCTACGCGGTGGAGAACCAGCTCAACACGGTGGCCGTGGTCGAGCTGAACCGGTCCGGGACGAAGGGCACCCTGGTCGCGGCACTGTTCAGTCCTGACTTCGACGTGCCCACCACCATCGCCGCCGACGGGAAGAGCCTGTACCTGCCCAACGCCCGGTTCAACACACCCCCCGAGCCGGACACCGAGTACTGGGTGACCAGGATCCGCCGCTACTGAACCAGGCTGCTACTGACCCCAGGCTGCCGGACGTACGAGCATCGAGATCGAGCCAGGCGTCAGAACCCATTTTCGTCCGGTCAGTGACGAAGGGACTGGTTCGCTGAGCGTGACGTGCGGACCGGACGCGGCACTGGACGGACGAAAATGGGTTGGGCCACCGATGACGAGACCTACCCCTCATCGCTCAGGGACCGCGGTGCCAGCTCAGACGGCGCCAGATCCCCCTTCTCGGCGACCAACGCACGCAGAGTGTCACCCGGACGCGCCTGGTCGGCTGACCACTCCAACGCGTCGAAGGGGCACTCCTCGACGCAGATCCCGCAGTACATACACAGTGACCAGTCGATGGCGAAGCGGTCGAGCACATTCTCGGTGCGCCGCCGGGTGCCCGGTGGCAGGTTGGCCACGGGCTCGGTGTGCGAGTCGATGCTGATGCACCAGCTGGGACATTCCCGGGCGCAGATCATGCAGGACGTGCAGGCCGACTCGATCAGCAGGATGGAACCCCGGCCCCTCATCGGCGCTGTCTCCGGACGCGCCCGCCGATCGCCGAGGCGGCGACCTCAGCCGGGGTGGCGGGTGGCAGCTCGGGGTCACGGCTCCCCCACACGTCGGGATCGGGCACGCCCGGCGGCGCCATCCGCCGTCGGCTGGGCGACGCGTCATTGTGCCCCGGCTCCTTGACGCCCGGCCAGTCCTGCGCGGCCCGGGCGGCCAGCACCTCGTCTTTGCGCAGCGGAACGCCGGAGAAGCTCGCGTCGAGAAGCAGCCGTCGACGCTGGCCGCCGACGAACTCCACCCCGAACAGCTCGGCCGCCTCCCGTTCGTGCCAACCGGCCCCGACGAAGACGGAGCCGACACTGTCCAGTCGAGGGTCGTCCCGCGGGACCTCGGTGGCCAGCATCAGTGTCTGATGCTCGGAGACGGTCAGCCGGCGCAGCACCAGCACGATCCGCAGGGTGTCGCCGCGACCGATATCGTCCACCGCGCCCAGCCAGTCGAAGTAGCAGAAGCCGTCGTCGTGAGCGGCCCGGACCGTCCTCAGCCAGTCGCCCGGCAGGATGTCGCTCACGAAGGCACCCGACTCGCGAGCCCGTCCAGCACCGCGTGCAGCGCCTCCGGCGGCGGCGGACAGCCGGGCACGTAGACGTCGACCTCGACCAGCTGGTCCACTCCCTTGGTCACCGCATACGAGTCCCAGTACGGACCACCCGACGTGGCACAAGCCCCGAACGAGACAACCGTCGGCCGCTGTCCGGCGAGCTCCGTGGCCGCATCCACCAGAGCACACACGGCCGGCGCCAACCGGTCGGTGACCGTCCCGGAGACGACCACGACGATGTGACAGCCGGGGTCCAACACGGTCGGCAGCGGGATCACCGCAGCCCCTGATGCGGCGGCTTCGAACTCCAGCGCACAGCAGGCCAGCCCGACGTCGAGCACCAGCAGCGACCCGTCGCCGTACCAGTCCGACCAGGTCACTCCCGCCATGGCGGCTACGCTAGTCGATGGTCCAGGCTGTGGTTGTCTGCGGGAGCCGAGCAAGGGTGTCCTTATCATGGTGCGTGGCCGAGCAGGTCGATCCGAACCCCTACCTTCGTCGGCAGGGGACAGCCACGTAAGGAAGAAGGCAAGCCCCGGTGAAGCAGGTCCAGACCCTCGATCGTGTGGTCATCCGATTCGCAGGAGACTCCGGAGACGGCATGCAGCTGACCGGTGACCGCTTCACCAGCGACTCCGCCGTGTTCGGTAACGAAATTTCGACGCTGCCCAACTTCCCGGCGGAGATCCGCGCGCCCGCGGGCACCTTGCCGGGCGTGTCGAGCTTCCAGCTGCACTTCGCCAACTACGACATCATGACGCCGGGCGACCGACCGGACGTGTTGGTGGCCATGAACCCGGCGGCTCTGAAGGCCAACATCGCCGACCTGCCCCGCGGCGGCACGATCATCGCCGACACCGCCGACTTCACCAAGCGCAACCTGACCAAGGTCGGCTACGCCGCCAACCCGCTCGAGGACGGCTCGCTGGAGTCCTACCAGCTGCACGCGCTCGACCTGACCGGGATGACCGTCGAGGCCGTCAAGGAGTTCGGGCTGAGCCGCAAGGACGCCTCCCGGGCCAAGAACATGTTCGCCCTCGGGCTGCTCTCCTGGCTCTACCACCGCCCGACCGAGGGAACGCTCAGCTTCCTGACCAGCAAGTTCGCCGGTAAACCGGCCATCCGGGATGCCAACGTCACGGCGTTCAAGACCGGCTACGCGTTCGGGGAGACCACCGAGGGCTTCGCGGTCACCTACCAGGTGGCCCCCGCCCCGATGCCGACCGGCAGGTACCGGCAGATCAACGGAAACCTCGCGCTGGCGTACGGGCTGATCACCGGCGCGCGCAAGGCCGGGCTGCCGCTGTTCCTCGGGTCGTACCCGATCACGCCGGCCTCCGACGTCTTGCACGAGCTGAGCAAGCAGAAGCGCTTCGGCGTGACGACGTTCCAGGCCGAGGACGAGATCGCCGGCGTCGGCGCCGCCCTGGGTGCCAGCTTCGCCGGTCACCTCGGCGTCACCACCACCTCCGGTCCCGGTGTGGCGCTCAAGTCGGAGACCATCGGGTTGGCGGTGATGACCGAGCTGCCGCTGATCATCTGCGACGTGCAGCGCGCCGGCCCGAGCACCGGGATGCCGACGAAGACCGAGCAGGCCGATCTGCTGCAGGTCATGTTCGGCCGCAACGGCGAGGCGCCGGTGCCGGTGCTGGCGGCCCAGTCGCCGTCGGACTGCTTCGACACCGCGATCGAGGCGATCACCATCGCCATCAAGTACCGCACCCCGGTGATCCTGCTGTCGGACGGATACATCGCCAACGGCGCTGAGCCGTGGCAGGTGCCCGACCTTTCGGCCATCCCGGCGATCGACCCGCAGTTCGCGACGGAGCCTAACGGCACGGACGTCAAAGGAAATCCGGAGTACTACCCCTACCGGCGTGATCCGGAGACGCTCGCCCGACCGTGGGCCATCCCGGGCACGGCAGGTCTGCAGCACCGGATCGGCGGCATCGAGAAGGCCAAGGACACCGGGGCGGTGTCCTACGACCCGGCCAACCACGAAGAGATGGTGCTCACCCGCCAGGCCAAGATCGACGGGATCGTCCGCGACATCCCGGACATGTGGGTCGACGACCCGGCAGGCACCGACGGCGGGCACGCCAGAGTGCTGGTGCTCGGCTGGGGTTCGACCTACGGTCCGATCACCGCCGCCGTCCGTCGCGTCCGCAAGGCGGGCCGCAACGTCGCCCAGGCGCACGTGCGGCACCTCAACCCGTTCCCGGCCAACCTCGGTCACATCCTCCAGTCCTACGATCGGGTGGTCGTGCCGGAGATGAACCTCGGGCAGCTGGCCATGCTGCTGCGCGCGAAATACCTGGTCGACGTGCACAGCTACTCGCGCGTGCGTGGTCTGCCGATCTCGCTCAGCGAGCTCGCACTCGACCTGGAAACCGAAATCGACACCATCGAGGGGGGACGGCCGTGACTGCCGTCGACGCGACGAACGGAACCGGCGCAGGGAAGGGCTCGAGCTTCACCGGCTTGGCCGGGGTCCCGTTGTCGCTGGAACCGCTGACCCGTAAGGACTTCACCAGTGACCAGGAGGTGCGCTGGTGCCCCGGCTGCGGTGACTACGCCGTGCTGGCCGCATTCCAGGGGTTCATGCCCGAGCTGGGTATCAAACGCGAGAACACGGTGATCATCTCGGGAATCGGGTGCTCGTCGCGGTTCCCGTACTATGTCGACTCCTACGGCATGCACTCCATCCACGGCCGCGCCACCGCGATCGCCACCGGAGTGGCCACGGCCCGCGAGGACGTCGGCGTATTCGTGATCACCGGCGACGGGGACGCGCTGTCGATCGGCGGCAACCACCTCATCCATGTCCTGCGGCGCAACGTCAACCTGACCATCCTGCTGTTCAACAACCGGATCTACGGACTGACGAAGGGCCAGTACTCGCCGACCTCCGAGATCGGCAAGGTCACCAAGTCGACCCCGATGGGCTCGAACGACAACCCGTTCAACCCGGTCTCGCTGGCCCTCGGTGCGGAGGCGACCTTCGTCGCGCGCACCATCGACTCCGACCGCAAGCACCTGACGTCGGTGTTGCGGGCAGCGGCGGCGCACCGTGGCACCTCGTTCGTGGAGATCTATCAGAACTGTCCCATCTTCAACGACGGTGCCTTCGACGCGATCAAGGACAACGACACCTCCGCGGACGCCATCATCCCGCTCACGCACGGTGAGCCGATCCGGTTCGGGGTGGATAACCGGCTCGGGGTCGTGCGTGACCCGCAGACGGGTGAGCTGAGCATCGCCGAGGTGGCCGAGGTGGGCATCGAGGCGCTCGTCGTGCACGACGCTCACCGAGAGGACCCGACGTACGCGTTCGGCCTGTCCAGGCTGACCGACTCCGGGGTTCTGCACCGCTCCCCGATCGGGATCTTCCGCGACGTCGAGGCGCCCACCTACGACGATCTGGCCCGCCAGCAGGTCGCGCTGGCCGCAGCCAGAGGGAACGACGACGACGACCTCCAGGCCATGATCGCCGGCGGCGACACCTGGGACGTAGCCTCCGACCGGTGAACGCGGAGCAGCAATACCGAGCACGTCGCGGGATCGGCTACGCGCTAGCGGCCTACGCCTGCTGGGGACTGGTCCCCCTCTTCTGGCCCCTGGTGGCGCGCGCGGGGGCGTTGGAGATCCTGGCCACCCGGATCGTCTTCTCGCTGGTGTTCTCCGTCGTCCTTCTGCTGACCACCGTGCGGCGCGGCTGGTGGGCCAAGATCGCCACCGGCCGCAACCTCGGGATGCTCGCCGTGGCAGCGGCTGTCGTCTCGGTCAACTGGGGGATGTACATCTGGGGCGTCAACCACGGTCACGTGGTCGAGACAGCCTTGGGCTACTACATCAATCCGATCCTCTCCATCCTGCTCGGGGTGGTGCTGCTGGGTGAACGCCTGGGCCGGCTGCAGTGGTTCGCCGTCGGGCTCGCGGCCGTCGCAGTGGTCGTGCTGACCATCGACTACGGCCACCTGCCGTGGATCTCCCTGACTCTGGCGGTCAGCTTTGCGACCTACGGCTTCCTGAAGAAGAAGGTCAACGGCGGCGCGGTGGAAACACTGACCATCGAGTCGGCCTTCCTACTGCTGCCGGCGCTGGCCTATCTCGGCTATCTCCAGGCGGTCGGTCGGCTGACCTTCGGACACCTCGGCGTCGGCCACACGCTGCTGCTGATGTCCACCGGCCTGGTCACCGCGATCCCGCTGCTGTTCTTCGCCGCCGCCTCGACCCGGGTGCCGTTGAGCACCTTGGGGCTGATCCAGTACCTGGCTCCGACCGGCCAGTTCCTGTTGGGCGTCTGGTACTTCCACGAGGTGATGTCGCCGGCCCGCTGGGTGGGTTTCGGCTGCGTCTGGGTCGCGCTGATGCTGCTGACCGGGGTGGGGCTCGTCCAGTCCGGGGCCAACCGCCGGGCCCGCACGCAGGCGATGGCTGAGCCGGTCTGAAGCGCGTCCACACCTTCAGGAGATCAGCGCGCGTAGCATCGCCGTTCCAGGCGAACCGGAGCGTATGATCCGGCCCCCTCGCGCGGACAACATGCTATGGTCCCGTCTGAGCGTCTTCACCACCGGAGCCAGACGTCTTCACGGAACGTCAGCCCCGTGGACTGAGTCATCCGGCGAGGGAGCCCGCGTTCGAGCTCGTCGCCGTTGTCTCCAACTCGCGAGGTGGGCGGTGATGCGGCTGTTGAGCAGCGGTTTGCGTTCCCGGTCGAGCCAGCGGGGCGGTCGCCACTCGGGTAGCCCGTCGGGGTTGATCTCGCAGCTCCAACCCCGGTTCGCGGAGTTGTGATGGTGGTAGCGACACAGCAGGGTCAGGTCGTCGAGGTCAGTCAACCCACCATCGGCCCATTCGGTGATGTGGTGCCGTTCGCACCACTCCGGAGCCCGGTCACAGCCCGGGAAAGAACAGCCATGGTCCCGGGCCGCCAACGCCAGAGTTTGCGTTGTGGACGCGATCCGCCGCGACCGACCCAAAACGACAGCACCGCACCGGCCCGGTTGCACACCACCGGGATGATGTCCGCAGCCCTGGCCAGCTCCAACACCTTCGGAACCGGGATCAACGTCTGGTCCGACGTGACTCCGTACCCCAACCGGTCCAACAAGTCCTCCAAGCTGATCGTCACGACCACCGTCGCCGGCGTGCCAGCCGACCCGGTCACAGCTCCCGCGGTCAGGATGCGGTCGCACACCTCTTCCAACGCGTCATGAGACCGTTGCCCGAACGTCCGCTGATCCACCAGCGGCCGGACCGACCCATCCGCCCCGGTCACCGTGTCCAACCGGGGCCGCGACAACGGCTGCAGAATCGCTGACAGCTTCGCCCCCAAGGAGCCGGTCAGCCGAAACTCTCCGGCATACATGCCGCCCGGGCACGGCCGCATGGTGAAGTGGCGCCGGTCCTGCTGCAGCTGGTCGTCGGGGAGGGTGCCGTCCGGGTCGATCGCGTCCACCGTCCGCTCAGCCAGCTGTCGCAGCTCTTTCGGCCCGAACGTGGCCGCACACCCAGTCAACAGCTCCTCTGCCGCCGCAATGTCAGCCGGGTCGAACCCGCGCCGGTCGACCTGGCTCAATGCGCGCTCGATGATGTTCACCTGCTCAGGCGACACCACTCCGTCCCGCTGCGCCTCAGCCAGACAAGGCCGCGCCGGAGCCAGCACCTCACCCAGCATCGACACCCGCTCACCGCAGGCTTCCGCCGCCGACACCCTCCGTGATGCCTCCGACGGTGACAACCGCAACACCGTCAATAGCACCCTCCGCATCGACGGCTCACCCACCATCGACGCCAACCCCCGCGACTCACCCTCAGCGATCACCCGATGATCCACCAACGGCAACCGGTCCGGAGCCGCTCAAACCTCTGCACGAAAGACACCAGGCCGGCATCGTCGAAATCGGCGAGGCCGTCGGTCCACCGCCGTCAAGACCGCCTCCGACTGCACCACCCCCGCGTCCATGCTTCTAGTGTAATCGAATACGTGTTCGATATCAACAGTTTCAGTCGGTCCCGAGCCGCTGGTCGGGCTGACGCGGGCGACTGCCGGCCGCGCCCGTCTGGCGGCGCGGGCTCGGATCGTGTTGCTGGCCGCCGACGGCAAGCCCAACGTCAAGATCTCGCTTCTGGTCGGGATGAGCCGGCCGACGGTGAACACGTGGCGCGGCCGCTACGTCGAGCGTGGTCTGGCGGGTTTGGACGACGAGCTGGGCCCGGGCCGTGCGCAGACGGTGGACCCACGCCGCATCGTCACCGAGACGCTCCGCTCGCCGCCGAAGAGTCTCGGGGTGACGCACTGGTCCTCGCTGCTGCTGGCCGAGCGGTTGTGCGTCGACGAGAAGTCAGAGATTCAGGCGCTGAACGGGACCCAGAAGACCTTGCCGATGCAGCCCGGCCACGCCGAGCAACGCACCCACGACGACGTGCGAGGGCACGACCACGTTGTACGCCGCGTTGGGGGTCGCGACGGGGAAGGTCACCGGGATCTGCAAGGACCGGGCCGTGAAGGCCTGGCTCGAGACCAACCCCCCGGTCCTCGACCGGGTCAAGCGCAAAGGAGCTCGCGCACGAGCCACTAGTTGGCGACGAAGTCGCCGAAGTATCGGCGGCCGTCCCCAGTCTTGCGACACCCGTGAACACCGGTCACCTGGTAGCCGTAGTGTCGGTAGAGGCTGATGGACTTGTCGAGATTGGTCCGGCACTTGCTGAGAGTGGCACCGTAGATGTACACGGTCCCGTCACCGCCAGCGACAGCGGGAGTGGCGCCGAGAACGGCGGTGGCGCCGAGAACGGCGGTGAAACAAGCGATACTCAGCAAACGGCGCCAGTGGTTCGACATGACCGGTGCTCCTCTAGGCTTCAGGCGTAGGCGCGATGATTCGCCGCCCACCATCGACCAAAGCATAAGCGGTCAGATGTGTGCCGGGTCACGCGGGGATCGGGCTACGAGGGCCGCGGCCGCGATGTCGGACGGTGGTTGATGCGAGTGCGACCGGCCTTCGTGCAGGGGTCTGTGCGGCAGGCCAGAATCGGAAGAGCGACCAGCAGGGAACCCGCAGTTATCCGAGTCGTCGTAGCGCTGTCTCGATAGCGACCTCGACCCGGGAAGTCATGCCGGGCACATCGACCAGACGGCGCCCGGCGACCTGACCACGGATCCACTTCGCCCCGCTATCGTCATAGTGCAGCAGGGCATACAGGTCCCAC
>JBBRYD010000123.1:0-12064 GCA_038238065.1 Propionibacteriales bacterium
GCCCCGGCCGGGAAGCGGATCGTCGCCGGCCAGGAGCCCTACACCCTCGACCTCACCACCCCTGGCCTGTTGCACCTGGCCATCCTCGGGAGCCCGCACGCCCACGCCCGGATCGCCTCGATCGACACCACCGCCGCCCTTGCGGTGCCCGGGGTGGTGACGGTGCTGACCGCTGCGGACTCCCCCGCGGTGGCCTTCTCCACCGCCCGACACCAGGACCGTCGCGACGACCCCGACGACACACACGTCCTGGACACGGTGCTGCGCTATCGCGGTCAGCGGGTCGCCGCGGTGGTGGCCGAGTCGGTCCGGATCGCCGAGCAGGCCTGCCGGCTGATCGTGGTCGACTACGAGGTGCTGCCGGCCGTTTTCGACCCCGACGCGGCCCGCCAGCCGGGCGCGCCGCTGGTCCACGGAGACAAGGACACCTCGGCCCGGATCGCCGACCCGAGCCGCAACGTGGTCGCTCAGATGCACGAGGAGTACGGCGACGTGGAGGCCGCCATCGCCGAGGCCGACGTGGTGGCCACCGGCATCTGGCAGACCCAGCGCGTCGCGCACGCCGCGTTGGAGACCCACGCCACCCGTGGCTGGATCGAGGACGGTCGGCTGACGCTGCGGACCAGCTCGCAGGTGCCGTACCTGACCCGTGACGAGATCGCCCACATCTTCTCCCTGGACCCGGCCACGGTCCGGGTGCTGACCGCTCGGGTGGGCGGCGGGTTCGGTGGCAAGCAGGAGCTGTTGACCGAGGACCTGGTGACGCTGGCCGTGCTGAAGACCCAGCGACCGGTCCAGTACGAGTTCACCCGGACCGACGAGTTCACCATCACCCCCACCCGGCATCCGATGCGCGTCGGCGCCACCTTGGCGGCCACCGCCGACGGGCGGCTGACCGCGATCAAGCTCGACGTGCTGTCCGAGGCCGGCGCCTACGGCAACCACAGCGCCGGCGTGCTCTACCACGGCTGTCACGAGTCGATCAGCGTCTACCGTGCCGACAACAAGCGGGTGGACGCCGAGGCCGTGTACACCAACAACCTTCCCTCGGGTGCCTTCCGGGGCTACGGCCTCGGCCAGATCATCTTCGCCGTCGAGTCGGCGCTGGACGACCTGGCCCGCCGGCTCAAGATGGACCCGTTCGAGCTGCGGCGACGCAACGTCGTGGTCCCGGGCGACGACATGATCGTCACCCATCCGGACCAGTCGGACCTGGTCTTCGGCAGCTACGGGTTGCAGGACTGCCTCGGGCTGGCCCAACGGGCGCTGCAACGGGGCAACGGCGTCGCGGCCCCGGACGGCGACCAGTGGCGGACCGGCGAGGGGATGGCGCTGGCCATGATCGCCACCACCCCGCCCTTCGGTCATTTCTCCAGCACCAGCGTCACGCTGGAGGCCGATGGGCGCTACACCGTGCGGGTCGGCACCGCGGAGTTCGGCAACGGCACCACCACCGTGCACACCCAGATCGCGGCGACCGCGCTCAGGACCGACCCCACCCGGATCCTCATCTCCCAGTCCGACACCGACGGCGCCACCTACGACACCGGCGCGTACGCCTCGACCGGCAGCGTGGTGGCCGGTCAGGCGGTGCTGCGGGCGGCCCTCGACCTGCACGACCGGCTGCTGGCGGTGGCCGCGGCCATGACGACCTCGCCGATGGTGGCGTGCGCGCTGACCGCCGACGGGGTGCAGTGCGGCGACCGGCAGATCCCCCTGGCCGAGCTCCTCGCCGCCTCTCCCGACGGCATCCTGGTCGGCCACGGCAGCCACAGTGGGACCCCTCGCTCGGTGGCGTTCAACGTGCATGCGTTCCGGGTGGCGGTCAACCAGGTCACCGGCGAGGTCCGCATCCTCCAGTCGGTGCAGGCCGCCGACGCCGGCGTGATCATCAACCCGGAGCAGCTGCGGGGCCAGCTCGAGGGCGGCATCGCCCAGGCGATCGGCAGCGCGTTGTACGAGGAGGTCCGCCTCGACGGGCAGGGCACCGTCACCACCCAGGTCTTCAGGCACTACCGGGTCCCGACCTTCGCCGACGTGCCCCTGACCGAGGTGTACTTCGCCGAGACCCGGGACGCGCTCGGCCCGTACGGAGCGAAGTCGATGAGCGAGGCACCGTACAACCCGGTGGCGCCGGCGCTGGCCAACGCCATCCGGGACGCGGTCGGGGTCCGTCCCTACCGGCTGCCGATGACACGAGACCGGATCTGGCAGCTGATCGACGAGCAGCCCTCCGCCGATTAGGGCGCCTCGCTCCGAACCCGTCCGGCGTAGGCGGCGCGCAGGCGGTCGTTGTGCGCGTCGCCGCCCGGGATGTTGGCAGAGATCAGGATCGGCACCTCGCGCTCGGCTTCGAGCAGCAGCCCACACACCTCGGTCACCAGCATCTGCGCGATCAGGGTCCCCGTCAGTGACGAGGTCGCGGTGATAGCACCGCGCGGCGACCCGTCGGCGTCGCTGGGCAGCTCGAGAGCCGCATCGCCGAAGGCGCCACCGTTGTCGATCACCACGTCGGCGAGCTGGTAGAGCAGCCGGCCGCTGGAGTGCCGCGAGGTGATCCGGGTGGTGTGGTCCATCGAGGTGACCACGACCAGCGGGTGGCCGTTCTCCTTCACGAGTCGGGCGAGCTCGACGGTGGAGCCGTTGCCCCCGGAGTTGGAGCAGATGATGAAGATGTCGTGCGGCCGAATGTCGTGCACCGCCAACAACCGTGCGGCCAGGGTCTCGTCGCGTTCCAGGGTCGGATCGAGCATGTCGGCTGGGGAGACGTCGCCGTAGAACACCAGGTCCGACAGGGACAGTTTGTTGGCCGGTACCAGCCCACCGGCCCGACCGGCGATCTCCATGGCGAAGCTGCGCGAGTGGCCGGTGCCGAACACCTGGACCACCCCGCCCGCGGCCAGCGCGTCGACCACGAGGGCCGCGGCCGCGGAGATGTTCGGCTGTTGGGTCTCCACTACGGTGTCGAACGCCTCCTTGAGCAGGCGAACGGCGGTGCGCTGGTTGATCTCGGGGTGACTCATCGGGGCCTCTCTCTGTGGTACCGGGCCGCATACGTTACCGGCCGGGTCGGACAGATCGTCGTTCCTCCTGTCGGTGCCCGGCGATAGGCTCACCTGCCATGACCATCCCCGCCGCCGTCGAGGCGAACTTCCCCGACATCGTGGACGAGCTCGGACGCCTGGTCGCCGTCCAGTCGGTCAGTGCCGATCCTGCCCGAGCCGACCAGGTCACCCGCAGCGCGCAGGCCGTCGCCGACCTGCTCTCGGCCACAGGATGCGCCGACGTCCGCATCGTCAGTGCGGGCGGCAAGCCCGCCGTCATCGCGCGCTACCCGGCTCCACCCGGGCGTCCGACGGTCTGCCTGTACGCGCACCACGACGTGCAGCCCGAAGGTGACCCCGCGACGTGGCTGACGGATCCCTACCTGGCGACCGAGCGCGACGGCCGGCTGTACGGCCGGGGCGCGGCCGACGACAAGGGCGGGTTCGCGGTCCATCTGGCGGCATTGCGCGCCTTCAAGGGGAAGCCGCCGGTCGGGGTGACGGTCTTCGTCGAGGGTGAGGAGGAGATCGGCTCCCCTTCGCTGTCGAGGCTGCTCGCCGCACATCGCGACGAGCTGATAGCGGACGTGTACGTGATCACCGACTCGGGTAACTGGGCGGTCGGCGCGCCGGCGTTCACCACCTCGTTGCGCGGGCTGGCCGACGTCGTGGTCGAGCTGCGCACCCTCGACCATGCGGTGCACTCGGGCGCCTTCGGCGGCGTGGTCCCCGATGCCCTGACCTCGATGTGCCGACTGCTGGCCACCCTGCACGACGAGCGCGGCAACGTGGCGGTGAGCGGTCTGTCGGCGGGACACGGTCCGGAGCTGGACTATCCGGCCGATCGGCTTCGGCTGGAGTCCGGCATCCTGGACGGGGTTGACTACATCGGCGACGGCACGGTCGTCGAGCGGATCTGGAACAGGGCGGCCATCTCCGTCATCGCGCTCGATGCGACCCCGGTGAGCAAGGCGTCCAACACCCTGATCCCGTCCGCGCGGGCCAAGATCAGCCTCCGGCTCGCGCCCGGCGACGACGCCCATCGCGCCCTGAACCATCTGGTGGATCACCTTCGCGCGCACGTGCCCTGGGGTGCTCGGCTGGAGATCGTCGAGGGCGACACCGGCGAGCCGTCGGTGATCCCGTTCGTGGGTCCGTACGCCGAGGCCGCCCGCGTCGCCTTCGCCCGCGCGTGGGGCGCCGACCCGGTGTTCGTCGGCCAGGGCGGCTCGATCCCCATGGTCGCCGAGTTCGCGGAGGCCTTCCCCGGGGCGACCGTCCTGGTCACCGCGGTGAGTGACCCCGACTCGCGGATGCACGGCGCCAACGAGTCGGTCCACCTCGGCGACCTCAAGGCCGCCTGTTTGGCCGAGGCCCTGTTCCTCGAGTCGCTGGGCGCGATCTCGACGGCTTCGTCACCGGTCAACCACGCGCCTCAGACGAGCGCCCGGAGGCCGCTGACGGATCCGTAGTGCAGCTTCGCGATCGGATTCTTGGCCGTGCCGTGGCCGTCCTCTCCGTTGCGGTAGAGGGTCGCACCCGACTCGTACAGCACGTACAACCAGCCGTCCGCGATCACCACGCACTGGGTCATGGTCGGGGCGCCGATGGAGCGCGAGACGCCGGTCGTGCGGTTCTTCACGGTGATGCGGCTGGCGTTGGTGCGGCCGTACGACTGGCTGAAGATGACCCGGTCGGACCCACTGAACGCCACGCCCTGGACACGACCGGGGGTCACGATCGAGGCGATCGGGTTCTTGCTGAGGTTGCCCTTGGCGGTGATGTTGTACCGGTAGAGCCGCGCCGAGGTGTCGAACGACGTGGTGAACAGTCCGACCCAGACGTCGCCACCGGCCACGGTGAGGTAGGACCCTGCTGCGACCGCGAAGATGCCGGTGCCGAACGAGAGGTAGTGGCCGCTCGTGGTGTTCTTCAGCGCCGCCAACGAGTAACGGCGGACGACGGGATGGCCGTCGTTGGAGTCCGCCACCCACAGGTATCCGCTTCCGACACCGAGCCCGCCGACGTGACCACTCAGCACGTAGACGTGCTTCTTGACCCTGCCGGTGAGCCGGTCGACCACCGCCAGCAAGGCGTAGTCGCCGTTGTCGTTGTCGTCATAGTAGGAGACGATCATGTCGTCCTGAGCACCCCAGTAGGCCAGACCCTGCGGTACGTATCCGGCCAGGTAGGGGACGGCGGGACCGGCCCAGAAGCGTGAGTTATAGGCCGGGTAGCCCGACGATCCGGGGTAGGGGCGCGGGTCGGCCGACGCTGCCGTCGGGGCCATCAGGCCCACGGTGGCCACGGTGAGGACGAGGATGATGAGGCGGGCGAGCCAGGACTTCATTGCTGCTCCTGAGGACGAGGGCGCGTTGAGACCATGACAAGTCCAGCGCCGAACGGCTCGAACTATGTCAGGTGCAGAGGTCAGCCACCGTCACCCATTCGATCGGGCCAGCAGTTTCTTGCTGGCCGCGCCGACCTCGGCCGCCAACGTGTCCTCGTCGAGCGAGACCAGCCGGTCGTGCTCGACCACGGGGACTCCGTTCACCAGCAACAGGTCCAGCGGTGGCGGCGCCCCGAGCACCAAGGCGGCCACCGGGTCGACGATGTCGATGTGGGGCAGGGTGTCCAGCCGCCAGAGGGCGACATCGGCGAGCTTGCCCACCTCGAGCGACCCGATCTCGTCCTGTCGGCCCAGCACCCGGGCACCACCCATGGTGGCCATCTCCACGGCGTCTCGGACCGTCATCGCGCGCGGTCCGCCCTTCGCCCGCGCGAAGAGGACCGCGTGCCTGACCTCTTCGAGCAGCGCGCACGCCTCGTTGGAGGCGGCGCCGTCCACGCCCAGCCCGACGGTGACGCCGGCGTCGCGGAGGTCCCGGATCCGCGCGATACCGGCGCCCAGCCGCGCGTTCGAGGTGGGGCAGTGGGCCACGCTGGTACGGGTGGCCGCCAGCTTCGTGATCGAGGCGTCGTCGAGGTGGACGGCGTGGGCAAACCAGACGTCGGGGCCGAGCCAGTCGAGCGACTCCATGTAGTCCACCGGTGTGCTGTTGAAGTGCTCGCGGCAGTAGTCCTCCTCGTCCAGCGTCTCGCAGAGGTGGGTGTGCAACCGGACCCCTTTGCGCCGGGCCAGCTCGGCGGACCGGACCAGCAGGTCGGCGGAGACCGAGAAGGGTGAACAGGGAGCCAGCGCAATCCGCAGCATCGAGTCGAACGAGGGGTCGTGGTGGGTGTCGATGGCCAGCTCGCTGGCGGCCAGGATGGCGTCCGGATCCTCGACCACGTGGTCAGGGGGCAGGCCACCCGCGCTCTGGCCGAGGTCCATCGAGCCGCGGGTGGGGTGGAACCGCAGGCCGACGCGGCGGGCCGCCTCGATCTCGGCGCCGAGCATGTCGCCACCGTCCTGGGGGAAGACGTAGTGGTGGTCGGTCGTCGTCGTACACCCGGTCTTGGCCATCCAGCCGAGACCGCCGGTGGCCGCGGTCCGGACGATGTCGGCGTCGATCCGACCCCAGACCGGGTAGAGGGTGGTCAGCCACTCGAACAGGCTGCCGTCCACCGCGAAACCCCTGGTCACCCACTGGTAGAGGTGGTGGTGCGTGTTCACGAAGCCCGGCGTCAGCAAGCATCCGGAGCCGTCGATCCGCCGGGCACCGGACAGCTCACCGGGGCCCGGGCCGGAGCCGACGGCGGTGATCCGGTTGCCCTGCAGCACGATGTGCCCCGACGTGTACTCGGTCCGGGCCGCGTCGTTGGTGACCAGATGCGCACCCTCGATGACCGTGCCGGTCGGCGCGGAGCTCACACGAACCCGGGGATGGTGTCCCAGGCCCGGCCCGCCGGGGGAGCGTCGTCGCGCAGCACGGTGGCCTCGATCAGACCGTAGGGACGGTCGGCGGCGATGAACACCTCATTGGGGTTCTCCAGGCCGAAGGGCGACAGATCGTAGACGAAGTGGTGCTTGTTGGGGGCGGAGAACTTGATCTCGGCCACCAAGGGGTGGGCCTCCAGCACCGCGCGGCCCATCTGGAACAAGGTCTGCTGCAGCGCCAGGCTGTGCACCGTGGCGAACTGCTCGAGCATCAGCCGGCGGATTCCGGCGTAGCTCGTCCCCCAGTCCACGTCGGTGCCGACGTAGCGCCAGCGGGCGGTCAGCGAGGTGGCCATGATCCGGTCGGTGGTCGGCGCCAACGTGGTGTAGTCGTCGACCAGGAAGTCGTGGAACTCCGAGCCGGTGGACTTGAGCAGGACCAGGTCCTTGAGCCCGGACACCAGCGTCTCGGTACCCGCCTCGCCCTTGCCGTCGACGGTCAGGATCGTGGAGCGCACCTCCTGACCCTTGCGTGCCCAGCTGTGGTTGTGCTCGACCCCGTCGACCAGGATCCGCTCCCAGTCGTACTCGTCGATCTCGATGCGGCATCCGTGGACCGGCTCCACGTCGTTGACGAAGTGCCGGCCCAGAGCCAGGGCGAAGTCCTCGATCTCGTCGATGCCGACCTCCTTGGCGTAGGCGAACATCGTCTGCTTCTGCGTGTCGGTGGGCAGCACATGCGCCTGGTCACCTGACAGATGGGCGTCGGAGAAGTCGCCTCGCAGCGCGCTGGACACGTTGAGGTCCCGGATCTCGTGCCGCTCGGTGTCGCGGTAGATCCTGACCACCCGGTTCTCGGCCTTGCCGTACTGGTTGGGTCCTAGGACGATCCCCATGCCTGCTCCCCTCGGGTGCGGATGCTCAGCAACGTAGCCCCGCTGGGTTACGGCTCAGTGTTAGGTCCGGCACGACCTCTGTACGTCGCGGCTAGCGACGCGCGGCACTGGTCGAGGCGTCGACAGTCTCCCACTGGTCGGGTTGTTCGTCCGGGGTGGCGGGGGTGTGCTCGTCGATCATGGTCGTCTCGTCGAACGGACGTTCTCCAGCCAGTACCGCACTGACCTGTTCGAAGTTGACCGAGTCGGTCCACTTGCCGATCACGACGGTGGCCACCGCGTTGCCGGCGAAGTTGGTCACCGCGCGCGCCTCGGACATGAACCGGTCGATGCCGACGATCAGACCGACGCCGTCGACCAGGTCGGGACGGTGTGACGCCAGCCCGCCCGCCAGCGTGGCGAGACCGGCGCCACTGACCCCGGCGGCGCCCTTGGAGGCGATCATCATGAAGACCAGCAGCGAGATCTGCTGGCTGACGGTCAGCGGGGAGCCCAGGGCCGAGGCGACGAACAGGGACGCCATGGTGAGGTAGATGGCAGTGCCGTCCAGGTTGAACGAGTATCCGGTGGGCACGACCACGCCGACGGTGGACCGAGAGACGCCGAGGTGCTCCATCTTCGCGATCAGGCGCGGCAGGGCGGTCTCGGAGGAGGAGGTCGAGACGATCAGCAGGAACTCGCGGCCGAGGTACCTGAACAGGCTGAAGATGTTGACCCCGGTGACCAGCTTGAGAATCAGTCCCAGCAGCCCGAAGACGAAGATGACGCAGGTGGCGTAGAAGCCGAGCATGATGACCGCCAGGCTCTTCAGCGCGTCGACGCCGGTCTCGCCCACCACCGCCGCGATGGCCCCGAAGGCACCGATCGGGGCGACCCACATGATCATCGCGAGAACGCGGAAGACGAGCTTCTGCAGGTGTCCGATGCCGGCCAGGATGGGTTGCCCGCTCTGACCCATCGCCTGCAGCGCAAAGCCCACCAGCAGGGCTACCAGCAGGGTCTGCAGCACCGTCTCGGTGGTCAGGGCCGAGAAGAGCGTGGTCGGGATGATGTGCAGGATGAAGTCGGCGGTCGAGGTCTTGGCGCCGCTGGCCTGGCCGGCGCCCTTCTTGGCCAGCTCCGAGGTCAGGTTGAGGCCCGCTCCCGGGTGCAGGATGTTCCCGACGACCAGCCCGACGGCCAGCGCCACCGTCGACATCACGATGAAGTACCCCAGGGCGAGGCCACCCACCTTGCCCACCTGGGCCGCCTTGCGTACCGATCCGATGCCGAGCACCAGGGTGCAGAAGATGATGGGCGCGATCATCATCCTGATCAGCGCGACGAAGCCGGTTCCCAGCGGTTTCAGCTCTTTGGCGAAGCCGGGGGCAGCGAAACCTACGAGGATGCCGAGCCCGACCGCCACGAGGACGGTGAGGTAGAGGAGATGGGTGCGGTCCTTCTTCGTGGCCGCGCTGCTCTGGGTAGCCGACGACTGCTCGGTCATGGCGATCTCCTCCTGCGTTCGGGGTCACGAGACACGTCAGCGTGCCTCGTTTCCGCACATCCTAGGGCGGAGAGTGACGCAGGTCACGTGCCGCTGAGGGTCAGTCCGCCCGGTCCAGGATCTCCGCGCAGACGCGCAGGAACTCCTCGGCGGCATGGGGTCCCACCCGCGGACCCAGGCAGAAGTCGCGGTACGCGAGCCGGTTCCCGACCAGGGTGTCGTCGCCCAGCAGGCGGTCCAGCACGGTGGGCAAGGTGCTCAGGTCGGGCTCGATCACGTAGGCCACCGACGCCATCGGGAACTCGGCCACGAAGGCCGGTCCGCGACTGGTGATCGCGACCATCGCCAACGGCTTGCCCGAGGCGAGGTAGTCCGAGGCGATCGACGAGACGTCGGTGATCAACGCGTCTGAGGCGTTGAAACAGCCCGGGACGTCCCACTCCTGCTCCGCCCGCGTTCCCCACACGTGCAGCCGCTGCCCCCCCGGAGCCCGCTCCGAGGCGGCCCGATCGGCTTCGAGCAGCCCGTGGATGGCCCTGATCCGTGCCGCGTCCTGGGGGTCCTCGTAGCTCAAAGGGTGCGGTCGGAAGATCACCGTGGCACCCCGGTCCAGTAGCGCCCGCACCAGCTGCTCGCCCACCGGCAGCGAGGAGTAGTTGGTGCTCGGCCGACCGCCCCTCCAGGTGGGAGCGTAGAGCACGGTCCGCAGCGTTCCCTGGGGTAGCGCGACGTCCCGGCTGTCGATCGTCTCGACCTGGGGCCGGCCGACGATGACGAAGCGCTCGGGCGGCACCTCGATGCCGTGCTTGGCGTAGCGCTCCACCCCCTGCTGACCGGAGACGAAGAGCTTGTCGTACGTGGCGTGGCGTGGATGGAAGTTGGCCTGCTTGTCGGAGTCACCGTGGTTCAGCCAGATGTGGGTGAGCTGTCGGTAGCGCTGGAAGGTCTGGTTGGACGGGTCCCCCTGGACGTAGAACGCAGCCCTGAGCGAGGGGACGACCATCTGGTCCAGACTCTGCGACACCCGGTTGGACTTCGGCACCAGGATCGGGGCCGACGTCAGCTCCCGGATGGTCGGGACGGTCTCGGCGTTGCGGGTGATCACGATGAACGGCCGGTTGAGTCGCTCGAGATACGGCAGCCACATGCCCAGCTGGTACCGAGCCCCGGTGACCGTGGCGTAGTAGAGGGCGAAGGCCGGTTGCAGGTCACGGAGGGCCCGGGGGATCTTGGCCTCCGCGCGCCGGCTGATGATGGAGGCCCGGACGGCGTAGCGCACGCTGACGGCCGTCAGCAGGGCACTGATCACGACCAGCAGCAGGTAGATCCAACCCGGCGCGGCGACCGCGGCCAACAGCCCGCCGAGCACCAGCTCGAGCACAGCGGTCACCGTCAGCCACCCGGGAGCGAACGGCGCGGGAGGCACCGACCGCACACCGGGCAGGTTCTCCACGACCTGCTTGGGGGTGTCCAGCAGGGTCTTGGTCAGCGGCTCGCTCAGCACCAGCAGTGCCCCGACCGCGACGGCTGCCCAGACCCAACCCAGCTGGTCCGGCCGCTGCAAGACGTAGCCGGCTCCCACGGCGAAGTAGAGCACAGCCCGGACGCTGACGAAGTAGCCCAGCAGGTTGCCGTGACCGGGATGGCGAAACTGCTTCCGTCGGCGCCAGACCAGGGCCACCAGACTGGCTATGGCCAGCAGGACGCCCAGCAGCCGCAGCGACGGGTGGTCCGCGGCCAGCAGCAGCGCCGCCCCGCCGACAGCACCGAGGTTGATGAGGTTCCGGACCGCGAAGTCACCGAGGTGCGAACGGAGCACCCGCGCCGCAGCCGACAGTCGGCTGCTGCGGCGCTTCGACGCGGTGGGGGACGACGGTGTAGCCATGCGGAGAAGGGTAGCGAGCAGGCGCGGTCGTCGATGGAGCGATCGCCGGCCGCAGATGCCAGCTTCTCCTGGCCCAGCCGTTACGCTGGAGCCCGTGGCTAAAGCTGATGGTCGTCTTAACCATGACCTAGACCCCCACGACCGCGGACCCCAGGACGCCTGTGGTGTCTTCGGCGTCTGGGCCCCGGGGGAGGAGGTGGCCAAGCTCAGCTACTTCGGCCTCTACGCGCTGCAGCATCGGGGGCAGGAGTCCGCCGGGATCGCGGTCAGCAACGGCACCCAGATCATGGTCTTCAAGGACATGGGGTTGGTCTCGCAGGTCTTCGACGAAGGCACCCTCAACTCGCTCCGCGGGCACCTGGCCATCGGCCACGCCCGTTACTCCACCACCGGAGCGAGCGTCTGGAAGAACGCGCAGCCCACGTTTCGCCCGACGGCGTCCGGGGGCATCGCCCTGGGCCACAACGGCAACCTGACGAACACCGCCGAGCTCGAGACCTGGCTCAACGACCGGGACGAGAAGGACACCTCGCTGGTGCCCGGGGCTCTGTCGCACGAGGCCACCAACGACACGTCGCTGATCACGGCACTGCTGTCGACCTATCCGGGAATGACCACCGAGCAGGCGTCGCTCGAGGTGCTGCCGCGCCTGCGCGGGGCGTTCAGCCTGGTCTACATGGACGAGGAGACGCTCTACGCGGCGCGCGACCCGCAGGGCATCCGGCCGCTGGTGCTGGGCCGGCTGGAGCGCGGCTGGGTGGTGGCCAGCGAGACCGCCGCCCTCGACATCGTGGGCGCTTCCTACATCCGTGAGATCGCTCCCGGTGAGCTGATCGCCATCGACGCCGACGGCCTCCGGTCCACCACGTTCGCCCAGCCCGACCCCAAGGGCTGCCTGTTCGAGTACGTCTACCTGGCCCGCCCGGACACCAC
>JBBRYD010000124.1:0-11906 GCA_038238065.1 Propionibacteriales bacterium
ACCATCAAGGCAAGTCGGGGACGACCGACGGGGGACTGAACGCTACACAGCCGCACCCCCTGCACTCAGCCGCACCCCAGCAGGGGGTGCGGCGGAGTGCAGAGGGTGCGGCTGTGGGGGTCGGCTGGTTCAGCTGAGCGGGTTCAGCCGATCCAGCACGCCGACCTTGACGGCGCCGGGGCGCTGCTGCTCGCCGGCGAAGGCGGTGACGACGATCAACGCGCCGGTGATGGCCGGAATGACCCACTGCAGGATCTTGAGCTGCTGCTGAGCCGAAGCCACCTCGGGGGGCGTGGTGTCAGTCGGTTCCGTGCCGGACGCGACCGGGACGCTCGGGCGGTCAGCCACTTTCTGACCGAGCAGCCGGCTGTAGCCGGTGACGCCCAGCGCTGCCGCGGTCAGCACCGTCTTGGTGATCGCCATGGTGCCGACCCCCTTCTGGGCGAACAGCCGGTCCTTGTTACCGCGGAGCTGGCCGACGGAGCCGAGCAGGTGGGCGCCGATCGCCACGGCGTTGACGGGGGTCCAGGCGTCCCACCCGGCGCTGACGACGCGACCAGCACTGCTGGCGCTCGAGGTCTCACCGGCGGCACGGTTGAGAGCCACGGCGTTGGCCAGGGTGCCCCCGAACCAGGCAGCAAGGCCAAGATCATGTACTACACGGGACGGGATGTTCAAAGCCATGAATAATCTCCTCAACAACGATGGGTACTCCTTGTACACCGGTATCCCTTCTACGGCAGAGTCGTGGGTAGATTCACTCGTCCCACTTTTTCCAGCCCGTCCGGACGGCCGACCTGCGCCACGCGGTGGAACCGGTTGACCCGGGCAGCGTCGCCGGCACCGGGTGCAGTAGGAATGAAGCATGACTACATCCGACTACGCCCAACCCGCGGCCGAGCTGGTCAACGGCCCGATGCCGCTGCTCGGTTTCGGTACCTGGCAGATCGAGGACTCCCAGGCCACCGCGGCCACCGAGTTCGCGCTGGAGGCCGGCTACCGCCACATCGACACCGCCACGGGGTACGAGAACGAGGCCGGCATCGGCAAGGCGCTGGCCGCATCCGCACTGCCCCGGGAGTCAGTGTTCATCACCACCAAGCTGCCCCCCGACCACGGCGGTCGTGAACGCCAGACCCTGGAGGCCAGCCTGTCCAAGCTCGGCGTGGACCGGGTCGACCTGTGGCTGGTGCACTGGCCACCGAACGGTGAGGCGACGCCTGCCGTGTGGGAGCAGGTGATCAAGGCCCAGAGCGACGGGCTGGCCACAGCGATCGGGGTCAGCAACTACTCCCTCGCCCAGATCGACGAGCTGGTCGACGCGACCGGCGTCGCGCCGGCGGTCAACCAGATCAAGTGGGGCCCGACGCTCTACGACGCGAACCTGGTCGCCGGCCTGGACGAGCGCGGCGTCCTGCTCGAGGGGTACAGCCCGTTCAAAGCCAGCAACCTGCAGGACCCGACCCTGGTCTCCATCGCCGAGGCCCACGATGCGACGCCGGCGCAGATCATCGTGGCCTGGCACCTGGCGCACGGCTTCGTCGTGATCCCCAAGTCGAGCCACCAGGACCGGATCGTGGCCAACGCCGCCGGTGCTCTGGTGGAGCTGGGCGATGCCGAGGTCCAGCAGATCGACGCACTCTCCACGGTGGGCTGAACCGACCGAGACGGGCGTCTCCGCTGACTCAGCGGGTCGAGCTGCGGCGCGACATCAGGATGAACGTGCCGACCACGAACACGGCGAGCAGTCCGGTCGCCGGCGTCAGGATGAGGCCCGCCTGGGCAGAGAAGCCGGTGCGAGCGGTGACCGTACCTCCGGCGATCATCGCTAGACCGGCGAGGCCACCGACCCATCCGAGCCACCTCGGGTATCGGTGGCCGAACGTGATCGACAGGCTGAGCGCCGCCAGGGTGGTGCCTTCCAGCATCTGGAAGAAGCCGCCGAGGCCCTTCTCGGTCCACCGGACGCTTTCGGCCACCCGGAAGGCGACCGCACGGTCTGCGGCCGAGGCATGCGTCCAGGCGTCGATCGCAGCCTTCAGGGCGACACCGTCAACGGCCATCTGGACCGTGAAGACGGCCGCCACCAGCACCCCCGTCACGGCGCCGATCACGCCCAACGCGCCCGCCACGCCGCCTTGCCGCGACAACGAGCGCGCCAGGGCGATCAACCCGATGACGATGAACAGCGTTCCCGCGAACTGACCGATATGGACCCAGGTCCAGCCGTGGGACGACGCGTACTCACGAAACACGGCGACTGAGTCGTTCGGGTCGTGGTGATGGGGATGAAGACGGTCCATCACCACCTGCAGCGCCACGCCGATGATCCCCACAGCGGCGGCCAGTCGCCGCAGCGGCCTGCCATCGGGGTCGTGCGGTGTCGGGTCATCCGTGCTAGCCGTCCGCGCGTCGATGGCCAGGGTGGCTGGAGTGTGTGACGGCGGGCTTTGCGTTGGTGTCCTACTCATCTCAGGTCCTTTCCGGTTGTGATCAGGTGCAGCTGGTGTTGGTGGGGAGGGTGGCTCACGGGGTGCCGCTCGCTCTAGGTCCGGTCATGGCGACGGCGAAGGAGCCGCCGGTACCCGGCGACGGCGAGGGTCAGGATCGCCAGGGCGGGTATGTACTGCCAGCCCGCGGGTTGCAGGACCGACATGGCGCCGGCGGCGTTGAACGAGGCGTGCATCAGGGCAACCGCCAGGACGCTGCCCCGGGTGTCGACCAGCAGCATGCCCGCGAGGTAGCGGAAGAAGGGGAGGGCGGCCAGCAACCAGCCCCACGCCACGAGGGTCTCCTGCCACGACGTCGCGGCCCAGCCGTCGGCCTCGTAGGCCAGCGGCAGGTGGATCAGGAAGAACGGGACGGAGGTGAGCAGCGACCCGACCAGCAGCCCGGACCGGGCCATCAGTCTGGTCTGGACGAATCCGGCCCAGGCGGTCTCCTCCCAGATGCTTGCGGTGATCGCGATCAGCAGGAGGACGACCAGGTAGCTGATGGCCACCTTGCTCCACCCGTCCGGAGGCGCGTGCAGGGTGCCGGTGACCCCGGCCACGCCGAGAGTGAGCACCGGCATGGCGAGCACGACCAGCAGCCAGCGGCCGACGCCGATCCGCCAGCGGAGCAGGCCCGAGAACAGGCGCCGGATCTCGGCCCGCCCCCCGATCCAGCCGGTGATCAGGGCGGCTGTGCCGGTGAGGAAGATGAGCTCGGCGAGCTTGCCGGGGAAGATGCGCATCGTCGCCGTTGCACAGCCTCACCGACCGTGAACGAGAGGTTCTCGCCCTGATGGCCGAAGGTGTGGACAACAAGGCCATCGGCGGCACCCTGTATCTGTCCGAGTCCGGCGTCAGCAAGCACATCAGCTCGATCTTCACCAAGCTCGGTCTGCCCGAGGAGGACGGCATCCACCGGCGGGTGATGGCGGTGCTGACCTACCTGCACCACGTCACCTGAACGAGGTCCTGCGGACCGGACGACTGCGGTGTCCCCCCAGGCTGCAGCCGGTCGGCTGCCTGGCTCACCCGCCGACCGGTGGGTTGCCCCTCAGCAGCAGGCTGCTGCTGCGGGCCAGCAGCACCGTCACCACCAGGGCTGCGGTCACGAAGCCCGCGGTGAGCAGCACCACGCCGTCCCAGCCCGCTCTACTCCAGGCCCGCCCGGCCAGGCTGCCGCCGATCGAGGAGCCCGCGTAGTAGGCGAACAGGTAAGTCGAGGCCGCCTGCGCCGTGGCTCGACCGCCGAGCCCGGCCCGCGCGGCCACCCAACCGCTCGCCACTCCGTGGGCGGCGAAGAAGCCGATGGTCATGACGGCCAGCGCGGCGATCAAGCCGGTGAGTGAGTGGAGGAGCGTCAGCAGCACCCCGGCCAGCATCACGGTGACCCCGATGGGCACCACGGTCCGGCGCCCGATCCGGTCCGCGGCCTTGCCGGCGATCGTCGACGACACAGACCCGAACGCGTACACCAGGAAGACCAGTCCGGCGGCGGCGGTGCTCAGCGCGTACGGTGGGGCCTGCAGCCGGAAGCCCAGGGCGTTGAAGACGGCGACGAAAGCCCCCATCAACAGGGCGCCCAGGGCGTACAGACCGAGCAGTACCGGGTCCGACACCACGCCGCGGGTGTTGTGGGCGACCGTCCGCAGTCCGGGCTGGCCGGCGACGAAGCGGCGTGAACGGGGTAGCAGCAGCACCACCGCGATGGCGCAGGCCGTACCGAGCACCGCGATCCCCCCGAGGGCGAGCCGCCAGCCACCGATGTCGTCCAGGGCGCCGGAGAGCAGCCGACCCGACATGCCCCCGATCGCGTTCCCGCCGACGTAGAGCCCGGTCGCCGCGCCGGCGACCTCGGGATGGAGCTCCTCGTTGAGGTAGGCCACGCCGACCGCGGGCAGTCCCGCCAGCGCAAAGCCTTGCAGCGCCCGGCCCGCGAGCAGCAGCTCCCAGCTGGGCGACAGCGCGCACAGCAGGCCGAGGACGGAGGACGCGGCCAGGCTGAGGTGCACCATCCGCGTCCGTCCGACCCGCTCCGACACCGGTCCGGCGACGAGCAGGCCGACGGCCAGGGTCAGGGTGGTCAGCCCGACCGACAGCGTGGCGACGGCCGGACTGACCCGGAACCGCTGGCTGAGCTCGGGCAGCAGCGGCTGCGGCGCGTACAGCATGGCGAACACGGCGACGCCGGCCAGGAACAACGACAGGCCGGCCCGGCGGATGGCCGGATCCCCGGACCGGTACGGCTCGGGCACGATCGCGGCAGTCACCCGCCCCATCCTCCCCTGCCCTGAGCGCGTCGCGTTCGCGGGCTTCGCCCCGCTGGATCCGTTTCGGCCGCCGCTGTGAGGGTTTTCACAGCAGGGCTCCGAGCCGGAATATCGACCTCGCCACAACGTTTCCTCCACGTACGACGCAGCGCCTTCGTGCTGTGTCCCCGCAGATCTACGAGGAGTGACTGTGTCTTCTGTCTTCGAGCGCATCAAGATCGGCAACTGGGACCTGCCCCAGCGTTTCGTGATGGCCCCGCTGACCCGAAACCGTGCCGGCGAGGCCCAGGTGCCGGGCGAGTTCGCGGCCACCTACTACGGTCAGCGCGCCGGGGCCGGCCTGATCATCACCGAAGGTACCCAGCCCAGTGCCGTGGGTCAGGGCTACCTCGACACCCCGGGCATCCACTCAGCCGAGCAGATCGACGGCTGGCGTGCCGTGGCCGATGCGGTGCACGAGGGTGACGGATACGTTGTCGTGCAGCTGATGCACGTCGGTCGGATCGCACACCCGGACAACAAGGCCGGCCTGGAGACCGTGGCGCCCAGCGCCGTTCCTGCGCCCGGCGAGATGGTGACCGCGTCCGGCCGGGTGGCCCACGTGACGCCGCGGGCCCTGGAGACCGACGAGATCCCCGGTGTGGTCGCGGACTTCGTGCACGCCGCCGAGAGCGCCATCGCCGCCGGGCTGGACGGCGTCGAGCTGCACGCCGCCAACGGTTACCTGTTGCACCAGTTCCTCGCGCCGTCCTCCAACCTGCGCACCGACTCCTACGGCGGCTTGCCCGCCCACCGCGCCCGACTGACGATCGAGGTGGCCCAAGCCGTGTCAGCCGCCATCGGTGCCGACCGGGTGGGCATCCGCATCTCTCCAGCGCACAACATCCAGGGAGTGCTCGAGGAGGACGCAGCCGACGTGGCCGAGACCTATGGGCTGCTGGTGGACGGCATCGCGCCGCTCGGGCTGGCCTATCTCAGCGTCCTCGGTGACCCGACGTCAGAGCTGGTCCAAGACCTGCGGACGCGCTTCGGCGGACCGTTCATCATCAACACCGGCTTCGGTTCGGTCACCTCCCTGGAGGACGTGCAGCGGCTGCTCGACCACGACCTGGCCGATGTGGTCGCGGTCGGCAGGGAATTCATCGCCAATCCGGATCTGGCCGAGCGCTGGAAGATCGGCGCCGAGCTGAACGAGCCGGACTCCGACACCTTCTACGGTGGCGGCGCGAAGGGATACGTCGACTACCCGACCCTGTGACCATCGGGTGAAGAGGGGTCCTCCCGGGCGTGGCAGGATCATCACCGACCCCGTCCACTCCCGTGAGGATCCTTCTGTGTCTGAGCCCATCGTCGTGACCGCCGTGTTCCGCCCCTACCCGGGCGCGTTCGACCAGGTGGCCGAGGTGCTGTCCAGAGCCATTGCCGAGGTGCACGAGGAGGACGGTTGCCTGCTGTACGCCATCCACCGCGACCCTGAGGACCAGATCATCATGATCGAGAAGTGGGCAACGGCTGAGCAGCTGGACGCCCACGGTTCCAGCATCGGCGTGCGCCATCTGAACGACGGGATCGAGGGCCTCGTCGCCCAGCCCACCGTAGTGACACGACTGGTGCCGATCCCGGCCGGTACACCGGAGCAGGGTCAGCTCTAGCCGGGCCGGGTGGTGGCGGCGCAGTCCATGCAGTAGCGAGCCTCCGGCCGGGCCAGCAGGCGTTCGTGGGGGATGGCGAGGCCGCAGCGCTCGCACACCCCGTAGCTCCCGACGGTCAGCCGCTGCTGGGCCGCGACCAGCTCGGTCAGCGTCTGATCGGTCCGGGACAGCAGCGCGGCGTCTCGGGCCTGGTCCAACGACACGGTGGATCCCTCGGGATCGTGTTCGTCGTCGGCGAAGGTGAGACGGCGAGCCGCCCGCATGTCTTGGATCGCCGCCGCCAGCGACACCCGCTGAGCCGACGCCTGGGCCACCCGCTCCCGCAGCAGCTCGGTGTAGGTCGCATCGGTCGCGGGCACCTCTCCAGTGTCGGTCAGGAGGCAAATCTCCGGGAGTTCGCGGCGACGAGGACATCGTCCACGCGTTCACCGGTGGGGACTGGGAGCGGCGGTTAGCATCGTGGTGTGGACCACGCTCATGGTCGAGTGGAGCCTTCCCCCGATCGTGATCTGAAACGGCGGGCGAGGCAGGTTATGCACGCCCATGACGCCTACCTGAGCAGCGGCCAGGTCGAAGGGCCAGTCCGCAGTCTCGTGCTCGACTCGTGGCGCCGAAGCCTGAGCGCCGGCGTGGACCCCGAAACCAGCGTCGCTCCACTGATGCTGTCGAGCCTCGAGCTGGCCCGGCTCCGCGCCGACCACCCGCTGGCTCCCACCATGCCGCTGATCCGTCGGCTGCTCCTGGACAGTGTGGTGGAAGCGGGTTTGCTGCTGGCGCTCAGTGACGCGGCCGGTCGGCTGTTGTGGGTCGAGGGGCATGCCGGGCTCCGATCCAAGGCCGAAGGCATGCTGTTCGTGGAGGGCGCCGACTGGAGGGAGTCGGCCGTGGGTACGAACGCGCCGGGGACGGCGCTGGCGCTGGACCAGGCAGTCCAGATCTTCGCCGCGGAGCACCTTTCCCGGCCGGTCACCCCGTGGAGCTGCTCGGCCGCCCCCATCCACGACCCGGACACCGGTGCCGTGATGGGGGTGCTGGATCTGACCGGCGGAGACCAGGTGGCGTCGCCGCAGAGCCTGTCGCTGGTCCGGGCCACGGTGGCCGCGGTGGAGGCAGAGCTGAGACTGGACCGGCTCCAGATCCGTGCCGTGAGCGACTCGGCCCCGCCGACCCGAGCACGCCCCGACGCGGCGCGGGTGCAGGTGCTGGGTGCGCGCCAGGCAGTGCTGCACGCATCCCCCCGCGGTCGGTCCGAGAAGGTCACCCGGCTGAGCCCGCGGCACAGCGAGATCCTGCTGTTGCTGCTCGAGTCCGGAGACGGGATGAGCGCCGCCGAGCTGTCGGTCGCTCTCAGCGAGCGGGACGTGCCCGAGGTGACGGTGCGGGCGGAGATGTCCCGGCTGCGTCTGGTGCTCGAACCGGTGCAGCTGCTGTCGCGTCCTTACCGGATCGCCGAGCCGGTGGAGTCAGACGTCGCCGAGGTACGCCGAGCCCTCGCCGTCGGCGACCATCGCCGAGCGGTGGCCGCGTATCCGGGGGAGCTGTTGCCGTTCTCCGACGCGCCCGCGATCATCGAGCTGCGCGAGGATCTGCACCAGCGGCTGCGCGCGGGTCTGCTCGGCTCCCATGACCCCGATGCGCTGCTCTGCTTCGGGGACACTGCGTACGGTCGAGACGACGTGGCGATCTGGCAGGCCGCGCTACACAACCTGCCCCCCGAGTCACCTCGACGGCCTCAGGTCAGGGCTCACCTCGATCGGCTGCTGCGGCAGTTCGCCTGACCCGACCAAGCTGCGGGGTGCGCGCTGCAACCTTTGTGCAACGTCTGCCGGACTACTGTCTGATGTGATGCAGGGCACAGGGCCCCGCCTCGAGCGCACGCAGGAGAGTCGATGACGACGTACACACCTCCGGGACAACCCGGCAGCAAGGTCACCTACAAGGCACGTTACGAGAACTGGATCGGCAGCGAGTGGGTCGCACCAGTCAAGGGCCAGTACTTCGAGAACCCGTCGCCGGTGAACGGTCAGACGTTCTGCGAGATCGCCCGGTCCACCGCCGAGGACATCGACCTGGCCTTGGACGCTGCGGAGGCCGCTGCTCCCGCCTGGGGCAAGACCTCGGTCGCCGAGCGCGCCAACATCCTGAACAAGATCGCGGACCGGATCGAGCAGAACCTCGAGATGCTGGCCGTGGGCGAGACGTGGGACAACGGCAAGCCGGTCCGTGAGACCCTGGCTGCCGACCTGCCGCTGGCGGTAGACCACTTCCGCTACTTCGCGGGCGCCATCCGCGCTCAGGAGGGCAACCTCAGCCAGATCGACGACGACACGGTGGCGTACCACTTCAAGGAGCCGCTCGGAGTCGTCGGGCAGATCATCCCGTGGAACTTCCCGCTCCTGATGGCGACCTGGAAGCTGGCCCCCGCGCTGGCTGCGGGCAACGCCGTGGTCCTCAAGCCCGCCGAGCAGACCCCGGCCTCCATCATGTTGCTGATGGACCTGATCGGTGACCTGCTGCCCCCGGGCGTGCTCAACGTGGTCAACGGCTTCGGCGTCGAGGCCGGCAAGCCGCTCGCCTCGTCCAAGCGGATCCGTAAGATCGCCTTCACCGGCGAGACCACCACCGGCCGGCTGATCATGCAGTACGCCAGCCAGAACCTGATCCCCGTCTCCCTGGAGCTGGGTGGCAAGAGCCCCAACCTGTTCTTCGAGGACGTCAGCCGTAGCGACGACGCGTTCTACGACAAGGCGCTGGAGGGCTTCTCGATGTTCGCGCTCAACCAGGGCGAGGTGTGCACCTGTCCGAGCCGAGCGCTGATCCAGAGCTCGATCTACGACCAGTTCCTGCCGGCCGCGACGGACCGGGTGAAGCTCATCGTGCAGGGCAACCCGCTCGACACCGACACCATGCTCGGCGCTCAGGCCAGCAACGACCAGCTCGAGAAGATCTTGTCCTACATCAAGATCGGCACCGAGGAAGGCGCCCGGATCGTCACCGGAGGCGAGCGCGTCGACCTCGGCGGGGACCTGTCCGGTGGGTACTACATGGCCCCGACCATCTTCGAGGGTCACAACAAGATGCGGGTCTTCCAGGAGGAGATCTTCGGTCCGGTGGTCTCGGTGACCAAGTTCGAGGACTACGCCGAGGCGATCTCCATCGCCAACGACACCCTCTACGGTCTGGGCGCCGGCGTCTGGTCTCGCGACACCAACGTGGCCTATCGAGCCGGTCGCGACATCCAGGCCGGTCGAGTCTGGACCAACTGCTACCACCAGTACCCGGCGCACGCCGCGTTCGGTGGCTACAAGTCCTCCGGGATCGGCCGGGAGAACCACCACATGATGTTGGACGCCTACCAGCAGACCAAGAACCTGTTGGTGTCCTACTCGCCGGACGCGCTCGGATTCTTCTGATGCCGGAGCCTGACGTGGAGCCGGAGCGGGTCGCGGTCACGCCGGCCGCTGCGGAGATGTTGCGCGAGCTGTGGAGCGACAACGGACCGTTGATGTTCCATCAGTCCGGTGGGTGCTGTGACGGTTCGTCTCCCATGTGCTTCACCGAAGGGGAGTTCATCACGGGAGAGTCCGACTTCCATCTGGGCGACCTGGACATCGGTGGCGACAGGTCAGTGCCGGTGTGGATGTCGAAAGAACAGTACGCGGTATGGGCTCACACCCACATCACCATCGACGTGGTCAAGGGTCGCGGCGCGGGCTTCTCTCTGGAGGCTCCCACCGGTAACCGGTTCCTGATCAGGTCGAGACTGATGACAGCGACGGAGGCCGAGCCGCTGTCGGAAGCGGTCACGCCCTAGCGGCGGAACTCGAGCGACACCGGCGAGATGGGACCGCAGCCCCGCTGCTCCTGCCTCGTCGGTATTCTCGTGGCGCGGTCACCAGCCTCAGGTCCAGGCGAGGTCGCTCACCAGGGCGGAGTGATCTGAGGCGGGGGAGCGGACCACCACGGTCTGGGTCGGGCGCAGCTGGGCGCTCGTCCACAGGTAGTCGATCCGTCGGCCACCGCTGGTGGCGGGCGATCCGAGCCCGACCTCCCAGGCGTCGCGGTAACTGTGGCGCATCGCCCGCAGCGCGCGCGAACGGGTCAGCGCGTTGAAGTCCCCGGCTACCACCGTGGGCAGATCATGCTCGGAGTCGGCGTAGGACATCAGTTCGATGATCTCCAGCTCCCGCAACCGGCGATCGCGGACCGACAGGTGGGTGTTGATGACCCTCAGGTCCTGTGGGCCTGTCGGGCTGTCGACGCTGACCAGCGACGCCACCAGACCGCGGGACTCGGCAGAAGTGCGGGTGTACAACCGGTGGGCCGCCGCACTCAGGGGCGTCCGAGACAGGATGGCGAGTCCGTACTCGCCCGCCAAGCCATCGGCGGTCTCGTCAACCCGTACCACGTTGGGTGCGAAATGCACGGCCATGGCGAGCCGCTCGGCGTACCAGGCGGGCTGGTCCATCAGAGCCGACCGATCGCTCCAGTTTCGGTCCACCTCCTGTAACGCGACGATGTCCGGATGGCAGGACTCGATGGTGACGGCGATCGCCTCCGTGTCCAACACCTCATGTCGATCGGCCCCGTGGTGGGTGTTGTAGGTCAGCACCCTGACGTTGGTCGGGTCGGACTTCGGCATCAACGATCCTGGCAGGGCGAGACGCCGACGGAGACGGTCAACTGGCTGGGGGTCCGCCATGTGTGCCCCTGTCATCTCGGATTCTCGAGCCGACGCTGGTGGTGTCCCACATCACAAATCATCGATGCGGGAGTCCGTTTTTGGACGACCTAAACTGAAGCAGTCTCCCTTTGGCACCCTGTGTCGTACTTCACAGTATTCGGTGACAAACCCCGGCCGGTCAGCAGCGTCGCTGTGCCCAGGGTCTGGGGACCCTATCGTGTACACGCCGACAGATCGAGCCGCCATGTCATTTCCACGCCCCACGAACACCTGTACGCCATTGCCCCGCTCGCGTCCCGACGACCAGCGTCGACGGTTGCCGAGCTTGGTGCGCTCATGATGCTGGCCGGTTCGCTCCTCGCCCTCGGCCTGATCACGTTGGCCTCCCGGGTCAAGACTGAGGTCGACCAGAAGCGGTTGGCCGATGAGCGCCGCCGACAGTCGATGCGTGAGGTCGCCGAGCGCTGGCACTTCCGGGAGTGGGAGCGCGACCTGCGCTCCAGCGACTCGGTCTAGCTGGGCGCGCGACGTTGGTCGAGGGTTTCCGGCTCGCGGCGCCGTAAGGTCGCTGGCCGGTTATCCACAGATTCGAACACGCGTACGATTCTGTCGGTGGCCTCCTCTAGAGTCGGAGTATGTCCCCGCGGATAGTGCCTGAGTCGTCGATCGGCTCGGTGGAGCCGGTCGCTGCTGGAGGTTGTCCCGGGTCTCGTGGAAGTTGAGGTGGCGGTCCCCTGCCTGACGCCTGCCGTGCGGTAGGTGTTGGGAGTCCGCCAAGACAACCCACGAACAGGGGACCGTTGTGACCAAG
>JBBRYD010000125.1:0-11752 GCA_038238065.1 Propionibacteriales bacterium
AAGGTCGGTCCGCTGGGGGTGGGACCCATGCCGGGGAGGGCAGGGGGCTCCGTGCCGTCGTTCTCGTGCGGAGATGATGCGGGAGACTCGTCCATCCCGGGTCACGGTACTCCGCGGTGCCGGCGAGTGTCGCCCAGCGACCGTCCTGCGAACGGGGCTCGACGTTGTCCACAGTGTGCTCGAGGCGCGGCGTCGTCCACAGGTATGCGGTGCCGGCGAACGCACCGGGGACGGCGTGCACAACCTTCAGGCATGACGCAACCACGAAAGCGGCAGGGCCGGACGACGCACCGGCCACCGCCGTCCAGCCCGGCCCGGGTCAGGGTCGGCAGCCCGGGCGACCTGCTCGGGCTGGTGCCGTACCTCTTGGGCTTCCGACCGACCGAGTCCCTGGTGCTGATGCTGATCCGGCAGGGGAGGGTGCTGCTCACGGCCCGGATCGACCTGCCGCCCCCGACGATGGCCGCTGAGGTCAGCACCCAGTTCACGCGGCTCGCCGACCAGCATGAGGCCTCGGGGTTGGTGCTCTTCGGCTACGGCGCCGACCTCGACGCCACCCGGCGGCTGCTGGAGTCGCTGGTCCAGGGACTGACGGCCCACGGCTTGGTCGACGCGCTGTTGGTGGGTGAGCATTGCTGGTGGTCACTGATGTGCACCGGTGGCTGCTGTCCGGTCGAGGGCACCGCCTACGACCTGGTCTCCCATCCGATGGCGGCCGAAGCCGTGTACGCAGGGCTGACGGCCGCTCCGGACCGGACGGCGATCGAGGCGGCGGTGGCTGGCCCCGAGGCCGCTGAGGTGGCGTCGCTGGAGCGGGTCACGCAGCAGGTCGCCCGGGAGCTTCGCCGCAGGTCGACGCGACAGCGCTGCGAGCTGACCGCGTCGATGGTGCTCGGCTTCACGGGCGAGCCTCGACAGCTCAGCGTCGAGGACTGCGCCCGGTTCGCGGTGCTGGCGGCGGACGTGACGGTCCGCGACGTGGCTTGGGCGCTGATGAGTCGGGAGGGGATCGAGGATCACCTGGACCTCTGGGGTCAGGTCGTCCGGCGTGCCGTCTTTCCCTGGGAGGCGCCGGCTCTGTGCCTGCTGAGGATGGCGGCGTGGATCTCGGGCAACGGTGCGCTGCAGAACTGCTGCACCGACCGGGCGCTGAGGATCGACCCGACGTACTCCTTGGCCACCCTGCTGGCCGACATCAACCATCGGGCCCTGTCGCCACGACTCTGGGACGTGATGGCCACCGAGCTGCGGCAGGAGCGGCAACCACGGGTCGGCTGACCTCTGGCTCGTTCGCTATGGCGAGCGTTAGGTTAAGGGTCATGACACGCTTCGTGGTGTGCGGGGAAACCCTGATAGACCTGGTCCGCTCCAAAGAACCCGCTCAGGGCAGCTTCAGCACCGGCTGGCTGGCTCTGTCCGCGGGGGGTCCGATGAACTCGGCTGTGGCGCTGGGCAAGCTGGGTGCCGACGTCCACTTCCTCGGGCGGATCTCGACCGATGCGTTCGGCAAACAGCTCAGAAGCCACATCAGCGACGCCGACGTCGAGCTGGACCTGGCGACGGAGTCGTCCCAGGCCACGTCGATCGCCGTGGTCAGCCTGGATGCGCACGGCGTGGCGAGCTATACCTTCCACTTCGCCGAGACTGCCAACTTCGGCTGGCAGACCGACGACCTGCCGGAGCTCGTCCCGAGCGACTGGCTGCACATCGCCTCGCTGGCCTGTGTGGTGAGTCCCGGGGCCGAGGTGCTGCTGGACTGGGCCGGTCGGACCCGCGCCGGCATCTCCTACGACATCAACGTCCGGCCGACGGTCATCACCGACCCCGAGGCGTACTGGGAGAAGGTCAAGCCGTGGCTGCGGGTCATCGGGCGGCGGGGCGGCATCGTCAAGGCCAGTGACGAGGACATCGCCTTCCTCGCCAAGGCCGGGGCGCCGAGTGACGACCCGGTCAAGATCGCGTCGCACTGGGTGGAGAAGTACGGGTTGGGCATGGCCGTGCTGACGTTGGGACCGGGCGGTGGCCTGGCGATCGAGCCGGGGGGCAAGCAGACGATGGTACCGGGCTTCCCCACGGTGGTCGCCGACACGGTGGGCGCCGGGGACACGTTCATGGCGGGCTTCCTGGATGCCTACGTCAACCGTAGGGACGGTATCGAGGCTTCCCTGACCCGCGGCGCAGCGGCCGCCTCCATCGTCTGCTCCCGCCAGGGCGCCAACCCGCCCACGGCTGCGGAGACCGAGGCGTTGATGGCCACCCGCGGAGACCTGGGGCTGTCCCGCCCGCAGGACAAGGCCGGTGACTGGCAGGTCAGCCGCTGACCCTCGCCCGTGGGGACGGATCGTCGGCGCTCAGGTCGGGCCGGCGACGGGCAGACCGGCCGCCTGGGCCAAGGCGCTCAGCGCGCCTCGGGCTCGCTCATCGCTGGGTCGGCGACCATCGGGCTCGGTCACGTAGAAGGTGTCGATGGCCTGACCGGCCAGGGTGCTGATGTGCGCAGACCGGATGGACAGACCGACGTCGGTGAGCGAGTGACCGAGGGCATACAGCAACCCGGCGCGGTCACCGGCCCGGACCTCGACCACCACAGCCGACTTGCTGGCGTCTGTGAGCAGCTCGACATGGGGCCGCGCGACGGACCCCGAGTGGTGGGCCCGGGCTTCTCGACGACGAACCGACTCGAGCACGGCGGTGTCGCCCCGCTCGAGTCGCTCCAGCTGTTGGATCAGGAACGCTAGATCGGGCAGGTCCGAGGCCACCTGCTTGTCCACGGTCCAGGTGTTCACCGAGATGCCGTCCGCCGTGCTGAGCATGGCCGCACGGACCGAGACCGCGTGTGAAGCCAGCAGTCCGGCCGTCTCTCCGAACAGCCCCAGCCGGTCCTTGGCCGCGATCACGATCGAGATACCGCCCGGTTTCGATTCGAGCCGGATGCGCGGCTTGCCGTCGAGCCTGACTGACCGCGACAGGCCCAGGTCGCCGAGCTCGACGAACGAAGCGGTTCGCTCCTCACCGATCAGCAGACCCTCGGCCCGGTCGGCCAGCGCCGCGATGAGCTGGGAGCGCCAGGGCGACCAGGCAGCCGGCCCCGCGGCCCGGGCGTCGGACTCGGTCAGCCGGGTCAACAGGTTGAGCACCTCGGTGCGCCCGTCAACCGCCTCGACCAGGGCGTCGAGGGTCGCCGGGTCGGAGTGATCGCGGCGGGTGGCGAGCTCGGCCAGCGTGAGGTGGTGGCGCACCAAACGCTCCACGAGGGCGGCGTCGGCCTGATCGAGGCCCATGGCCTCGACGGCGCGGCGGGCGATGGGCGCGCCGATCGCTGCGTGGTCGGTGCCTGCGCCGGGGACCTTGCCGATGTCGTGCAGCAAGCAGGCCAGGAGCAGCAGGTCGGGTCGCTCGACCTGGGTCAGGTGTTTGTGCGCCTCGGCCACCGTCTGCACCGAGTGCCGGTCGACGGTGTGACGGTGGATGGGGTTGTGCTGGGGCTGGGCGCGGATCAGGGACCACTCCGGGATCCAGCGCACGATACAGCCGGCGAGGTCGAGCGCCTCCCAGACCGGGATCAGGTTGTTGCCGGTGGACAGCATCTCGTAGAGCGCGTCACGCGCCTCCTGCGACCACGGGACATCGAGGGCGGCGGCGTTGGCACCCAGGTTCTCTGCGGTCACCGGGGAGAGGACCAGTCCGCGCTGGGCGGCGAGCGCCCCGGCCCGGAGCCCCAGGAGGGGGGTGGCCGGAGACGTGTTGCGGTCCAGACCCACCTCGCCGAGATGGACGATCAGCCCGAAGGGAGCCTGGGTGTAGACCGGTCTGCGCTCCCGGCGGACGAACGACAGCACTCTGCGCTCGGGCAGGGCCTGGCGAGCCGCGCGTACCGTCAGGTCGACGGCATGGTCGATGCGGCGCGCGGCAAGGCTGACCATCCGATGGAGGGCGTCGGTGTCCTCGAACTCCATCAGCTCGGCGATGTCTTCGGCCTCGCCGGCCAGCAGCCGGTCCAGCGAGCGACCAGAGGTGACGTGCAGCGCATCCCGCACGTCGAGCAGCCGTTCGTACGGATCGCGGACGCCCTGGTGTGGGCGGTCGGTGAGCCAGGTGGCGCTCAGCGCGCGCAGCATGCTCACGTCCCGGAAGCCGCCGCGCGCTTCTTTCAGGTCGGGCTCGAGCAGATACGCCGCGTCACCGCTGGTCCGCAGCCGGTCGTCCAGGGAGGACAGGAGCTCGGGCAGGCGCCGCCGAGCATTGCTGCGCCAGGAGCCGAGCAACGCAGTGCGGGCGCCCGCCACGAGGTCACCATCACCGGCGATGACCCTCAGATCCAGCAGCCCGACCCCGGCGCTCAGCTCGCGGCCGGCCACGTCAGCACACTCGGCCGGGGTCCGGACGGAATGGTCGAGCCTGATGCCGCTGTCCCACAACGGATACCACAGGCTCTCGGCCAGTGCGCTGGTCCTGGCGGCATGCTTGCCGTCGTGCAGCAGGACCAGGTCGATGTCGGATCGCGGGCCCAGCTCGTGGCGCGCCAGGCTGCCCACACTGGCCAGCGCCGTTCCCTCGGCAGGCCCGCCGACCTCGCGATAGAGGTCGACCAGCGCCCGTTCGGCCACGTCGGTCAGTGAACGCCGACGATCCGGCCCTGCCGTGGAAGACCACGAGGACCGGATCGCGACATTGAGACGCTCGCTGGTTAGGTCACGCTTCAGAGCGCGTCCAGCCCGCGCTCTCCCGTTCGTACGCGGACGACATCATCCACCGGAACGGACCAGACCTTGCCGTCACCGATGCGGCCGGTCCGAGCGCTCTTGACCAGGACTTCGACGATGTCCTTGACATCCCCGTCGTCCACGAGCACCTCAAGCCTCACCTTCGGCACCAGATCAACGGTGTACTCGGCGCCGCGGTAGACCTCGGTGTGTCCCCGCTGACGACCGAAGCCACTGGCTTCGCTGACCGTCATGCCCTCGACCCCGAACGACTCCAGGGCGGTCTTCACTTCGTCCAACATGTGCGGCTTGATGATCGCTGTGACAAGTCTCATGCGTTTACTTCCTTGTCGTTGTGGTTGTCGGGGGTGTCGTTCTCCGCTCGCCGCGGAGAAGCGCCGATGCCGATGCCGCGAAGGCTGCCACCGAGGGTGCCCAGATCGTATCCGGACTCAGCGTGCTCGGTCTCGTCGATCCCGGTCGCCTCGTCCTCTTCGGAGATCCGGAAGCCGATGGTCTTCTGCAGCAGCAGGCCGATCAGGTACGACAGGACGAAGCTGGTGATGCCCACCGCCAGGGCTCCGACGACCTGCCGCCAGAGCTGGTCGGCGCCGCCGCCGTACAGCAGTCCGGACTTCTCGTAGGAGACGCCGGCGGGGGAGTCAGGGCTGAGGAAGAAGCCGACGGCGATGGTTCCCCAGAGGCCGCCGACCAGGTGGACGCCGACCACGTCGAGCGAGTCGTCGTAGCCGAACCTGTACTTGAGCCCGATGGCCAGCGCGCACAGCACACCGGCGATCGCGCCCAGGAAGATGGCGCCGACCGGGCTGACCGAGGAACAGGCCGGCGTGATCGCCACCAGGCCGGCCACGGCGCCCGACGCTGCGCCCAGTGAGGTCGCGTGTCCGTCGCGGATGCGCTCGGTGATGATCCAGCCCATCACGGCTGCGGAGGTGGCGACCATGGTGTTGACCCAGACCACCGACGCGGTGTTGCCGGCGCTCAGGGCGGAACCGGCGTTGAACCCGAACCAGCCGAACCACAGCAAGCCGGCCCCGAGCATGACGAGCGGGAGATTGTGGGGGCGCATGGGGTCGCGGCGGAAGCCCAGACGCTTGCCCAGCACAAGAGCCAGAGCCAGACCTGCGGCACCGGCGTTGATGTGGACAGCGGTGCCGCCCGCGAAGTCGATCGCGGCCAGCTGGTTGGCGATCCAGCCGCCGGTGTGGGTGACCGCCCCCGCATCGTCGGTGATGGTGAAGTCGAACACCCAGTGCGCGATGGGGAAGTAGTCGACGGTGATCCAGATCACGACGAAGATGAGCCAGGTGGAGAACTTGGCCCGGTCAGCGATGGCCCCGGAGACCAGCGCGGCGGTGATGATCGCGAACACCAGCTGGAAGGCGACGAAGGCCATCACCGGGTAGGTGGAGTCAGGCACGTCGGTCATCAGGCCCTTGAGCCCGAAGCTCTCTGCTGGGTTGCCGAGCAGGCCGGCGCCGATGTCGTTGCCGAAAGCCATGGAGTAGCCGTAGAGGACCCACAGCAGGGTGACGACTCCGAGCGCCCCGAAGCTCATCATCATCATGTTGAGGACGCTCTTCGCGCGCACCATGCCGCCGTAGAACATGGCGAGGCCCGGGGTCATGAGTAACACCAGCGCTGACGAGGTCAGAATCCAGGCGGTATCGCCCGAATTGAGTTCGAGTGGTGACATGTTTCTTCTTTCGGTGAAGGAACTGGATTTGTGAGTGGCTCACGCGTGGGAACGCTGGACACGGCAAGTTAGTGAGAACTCTGCTGGGTGCGTGTTGCGCAGAACACCTGTCTGGTTACAACTGCGTGACACTTGCGGGCAGTGTGTGTCAGGAGTGTGTCAATGAGCGTGATGTAGAGGGGTATCCGGGCTGGATCCGGTGGTCACGCCTCAGGAGGACGGAGGAACGGCGGGTTCGCCGTGCACGGGCGACCAGCTGGTCCAGGCGGAGTCCGTCATCTCCTTGAGGTCGCGGGTGGCCGTCCAGCCCAGCGCCTCGTTGATCCGGGAGACGTCGGCCACCAGCGCTGCCGGGTCGCCGGGGCGGCGCTCGCTGATCACCGGCCGGATGTCGTACCCCGTTGACTCGGCCAGCTGGTCGAGCACCTCCATCACCGACGACCCGGTTCCGGTTCCGACGTTGAAGATGTCGTGGGGCCGGTCGTCGCGCGCGAGGTAGTCCAGCGCCATCAGGTGGGCCGCGGCGAGGTCGAGCACGTGGATGTAGTCGCGGATGCAGGTGCCGTCCGGGGTGGGGTAGTCGTCACCGAAGACGATGGGTTGCTTCCCGTTGGTCAGCGACTGCAGCACGATCGGCACGAGGTTCATCACGGCAGGGTCGCCCAGCTCGGGCCAACCCGCTCCGGCCACGTTGAAGTAGCGCAGACCGACGCCGCGCAGGCCCCACGCTCGGCCGGCGGCCCGCATCATCCACTCGCAGACCAGCTTGGTCTCGCCGTACGGGCTGATCGGCATCGGGGGCGTGTCCTCGGTGAGCAGCTGACCAGGTGGCAGGTCGGGGCTGCCGTAGGTCGCGGCCGACGAGGAGAACATCATCTTGTCCACGTGGGCGTTCTGCATGGCCTGGAGCAGGTTGGCGAAACCACCGACGTTCTGGTGGTAGTACCAGGCCGGCCGCTCGGCCGACTCTCCCACCTGCTTCTTCGCGGCGATATGGATGACCGCGTCGACCGCGTACTCACTCAGCAGTGCCTCCAGCTTGTCGACGGCCTCCTGCCGGGACAGATCGAGGTGTACCAGCGCAGCCCCCGTCACGTGCTCGGCGATTCCCGTGCTGAGGTCGTCCACCACGACGACGTTGTCGCCGCGCTCCATCAGGAGCCGGACCACGTGCGCGCCGATGTACCCGGCCCCGCCGGTCACCAATATCGTCATGCCGTCAGCCAGGTCATGGGGGTCAGCCTAGAGGACCGCGTCGTGACCCACGTCTCCTCTCGCTCGACGGATCGGGGACGTGTGGGTCTACTGCACGGGAGATATCCGGACCTCCTCGACGGTGTACGGCAGCACGCGCTCGAGATCCGCGACGGGCGCGGCGAACAGGTCTTCGGCCAGCGGTGACCCGGCGGCCAACATCGTGACCTCGAGGACCGTCAGTTTGCCGACGGCCACCGTCCGCCAGGTGGCGACCAACCGACCGTCGTACAGCACCACCGGACTGAACACTCCGTTGACCTTCGCCCAAACCTTCGCCAGGGCCTCTTCGTCCAGGAAGCGCGTTCGGTGTTGTCCGTGAAAGCCGAGCAGCAGCCCGTCGAACTCGGGGAGCAGCTTCAGCCCGGGCTCCTCGCCACCGCCCATCGGCGGCTCGGCCAGATCGACGTACACCTCACCCGACGGACCCACCAGCCTGACCAGCTCCTCACCGAGTCGGTCCACGGCGGCATCCACCTGGCCCAGGCCTACTCCGAAGAAGAAGGACAGATCCTTCCTGGTCATCGGTCCGTAGGCGGCGACGTGGCGACGGACCAGCTCCACCAGTGCGTCTTCCGGACCTACGGCGACAAGGTCGTCAACCAGGCTGACCGCCGTCCGGTGGTAGATGTCGGTGCGTTTCTCCCACGCGGCATCCTTCGGCCGACGGATCAGGCCGCTGTTCCCCCAGATCAGCGACTCCGCCAGCGTGCCCACCAGCCTCTCCGAACTGGCTGCGGAATCGTGCTCGACCAGCCAGTCCCGCAGGTGAGCCACGATCTCGGTCCGCGCCCGCCAGTGACCGGCGCAGTACCGGCGCACCTCGGCGTTCACCTCCTCCGGTGTGGTGAGCGCCGGCAGCAGGGCGTTGCGCAGCGCAGCACGGCGGCTCACGGTGCTCACCGCGTCCAACCAGCCGAACTGACGACGGGTACTGGTGTGGACCGTCCCGCGGAGGTTGCTCGTCTTCACCAGCTGATGAGTCTCGAAGAGCTCGCAGACGGTGGCGTACGAGGTCTTCGGCAGCCGGGAGGCGATGGCCAGGAACGGAGCGCGCGGCACCTGAGACTGGATGGGGCCGATCCGGTCCAGCAGCTCGAGCACGCCATCGGCCCCGCCGCCGGTCACGGACGGGAACTGGCGCGACAGGGTGGCGCGCCGTAGGTCCTCAGGGGTCAGCGGCGTCATGGCCCCACAGTAATGACGACCACAGACACAAGCAGGTGGGATATCATGGAGCCATGCAGGTCGTCGTTCTTCTTATCTAGCCGCGCAGACGCGTCTGCGCGGCAACCCCTCGTGCCGAGAACCGGCACCTCACGAGGGGTTTTTTCATGCCCACTCATCGGGTCGGGCTGAGTTCATCAACGAGACGACACACTGCATCGACGAGGAGAGAACAGTGACCGAGGTCAGGGCCGTGCAGGCCGACGAAGACACCGATGCCAGCCATCCGGGTGGGCACGACGGCGCCGATCGCGCCGATCGTGCGGAGCCCGCGCGCTACGACGCCGCTGCCGCGCAGGAGCGATGGCAGAGCTTCTGGGAGGCTGACCAGACGTTCGTCCCCCTGGACGACGGCTCGAAGGAACGTCGCTACGTGCTGGACATGTTCCCGTACCCCTCCGGCGACCTGCACATGGGTCACGCGGAGGCCTTCGTGATGGCCGATGTGGTGGCGCGCTATCTGCGTCTCAAGGGCTTTGACGTGATGCACCCGATCGGCTGGGACTCCTTCGGGCTGCCGGCCGAGAACGCCGCCATCGCGCGGAACGCACACCCCGCGGCGTGGACCTACGCCAACATCGAAACCCAGGCCAACTCGTTCAAGCGCTACGGTCTGAGCCTGGACTGGTCGCGGCGGCTGCACACCTCCGACCCGGACTACTACCGCTGGACCCAGTGGCTGTTCCTGAAGTTCCGCGAGCGCGGGCTGGCCTACCGCAAGGCGAGCTTCGTCAACTGGTGTCCCAAGGACCAGACGGTGCTGGCCAACGAACAGGTCGTCGGTGGCGTCTGCGAGCGTTGTGGCTCGGTGGTGACCAAGCGCCGGCTGACCCAGTGGTACTTCCGCATCACCGATTACGCGCAGCGGCTGCTGGACGAAATGGAGGGACTGAAGGGCTCGTGGCCCGACCGGGTGCTGGCCATGCAGCGCAACTGGATCGGCCGTTCCGAGGGCGCCTACGTCGACTTCCAGATCGAGGGTCGCGAGGAGCCGGTCAGGGTGTTCACCACCCGACCCGACACCCTGTACGGCGCGACCTTCTTCGTGGTGGCACCGGAGGCCGATCTGGCGAGCCAGATCGTCACCGACGAGCAACGGCCGGCGTTCGAGACGTACCTGGAGAAGACCAAGCAGTCGACCGAGATCGAGCGGCAGGCCACCGACCGCCCCAAGACCGGCGTCTTCCTGGGTGTGCATGCGGTCAACCCGGCCAACGGCGAGCGGATACCGGTCTGGGCCGCGGACTATGTCCTGGCCGAGTACGGCACCGGCGCGGTGATGGCGGTGCCGGCACACGACCAGCGGGACCTGGACTTCGCCCGGCAGTTCGACCTGCCGGTCCGTGTCGTGGTCGACACCGGCGCTCCGGACCCCAACGAGACCGGCGAGGCCACCCCGGGCAGCGGGACCTACGTCAACTCTCACAACCTGGACGGGCTGACCGACAAGACCGCCGGCATCACCGCGATCATCGACCAGCTGACGGTCGACGGCACGGCCGAGCGGGCGATCACCTTCCGGCTGCGGGACTGGCTGGTGAGCCGGCAGCGTTACTGGGGCCCTCCCATCCCGATCATCCACTGCGACGCCTGTGGGGAGGTGCCTGTGCCCGAAGACCAACTGCCGGTGGAGCTGCCGTATCTGACGGGCACGGCTCTAGCCCCCAAGGGGACTTCGCCGCTGGCCGGCGCCACCGACTGGGTCAAGGTGGACTGCCCGACGTGTGGCGGTCCCGCCCAGCGGGACACCGACACGATGGACACCTTCGTCGACTCCTCCTGGTATTTCTTCCGCTACTGCTCGCCCGGCTACACCGAAGGGCCGTTCGACCCCGAGGACGTACGGCGCTGGATGCCGGTGGAGCAGTACGTCGGCGGCGTCGAGCACGCCATCCTGCACCTGCTGTACATGCGCTTCTTCACCAAAGTCCTGCACGACATGGGGATGGTCGACTTCGAGGAGCCGATGCGCAGGCTGCTGAACCAGGGCCAGGTGATCAACCAGGGCAAGTCGATGAGCAAGTCGCTGGGCAACGGGGTCGACCTGGGTGCCCAGATCGACGCGTTCGGCGTGGACGCGATCCGGCTGACCGTGGTCTTCGCGGGACCGCCGGAGGAGGACATCGACTGGGCCGACGTGTCGCCGGCGGGGTCGCTGAAGTTCCTGCAGCGAGCCTGGCGACTGGCTTCGGACGTGACCAGTGATCCCGGCGTGGACCCGACGACCGGTGACCTGGCCCTGCGGCGGGTGACGCACAGGCTGGTCGCCGAGATCGACGAGCTGATCACCACCGAGCGGTTCAACGTCGCCGTAGCCCGGACCATGGAGCTGGTCAACGCGGGACGGCGGACCATCGACACCGGCGCCGGGCCGGGTGACCCGGCCGTTCGGGAGGCGGCCGAAGCGGTGGCCGTGATGCTGAGTCTGGTCGCGCCGTACGTGAGCGAGGAGATGTGGGAGGCGCTGGGGCACGCACCCTCGGTGGCCAACGCGGCCTGGCCGTCGGTGGACCCGAGGCTGCTGGTCGAGGAGACCGTGACCTGTGTGATCCAGGTGCAGGGCAAGGTGCGGGGACGACTGCAGGTGCCGCCCTCGATCGACGAGGACGCTCTGAAGGCGCTGGCCCTGGCCGATGAGGGGACGATCCGGGCACTGAACGGTCGAGAGATCCGCACGGTGATCGTGCGTGCTCCGAAGCTGGTGAGCATCGTGCCTGGTTGATCTGCACTCGCTCCGCTCGTGCGCGGATGGCGTGCTAGCTGGCTCGCTCCGCTCGCTGCGGCTGGCGCTTCTCCCCGCCGGTGTCGTCCTCGCTCGCAGACGATAGAGAGAGACGACTCGCGGCTGGTA
>JBBRYD010000126.1:0-11742 GCA_038238065.1 Propionibacteriales bacterium
CGATGATCGCGACGCCGGCCTCCTGGGCAGCCGGCAGCACCCGGTCGAGCGGCTTGAGCCGGAAGGCATTCACGATGATCTGGACACTCGCGACCTGCGGACGCGCGATCGCGCTCAGGGCCTGCTCAGCGGTCTCGACGCTCACGCCGTACGCCGCCACAGCACCCTCCTCGACCAGCATGTCGAGCGCGTCGTACGTCGCGTGGTCGTCGATCGTCTGCGAAGGCGGGCAGTGCAGCTGAACCAGGTCGAGGGTGTCGACCCCGAGGTTGCGCCGCGACCGCTCGGTCCAGGTGCGGAAGTTGTCCGAGCGGTAGTTGGCCGGCACCTGCTCCATGCGCCGGCCCATCTTGGTGGCCACCGTGACGCCGCTGCCGGGGTGCGACGCCAGGAAACGGCCGATCACCTGTTCGCTGCGTCCGTCGCCGTACACGTCTGCGGTGTCGAAGAAGGTCACACCGGCCTCAACGGCTGCCTCCAGGACGGTCAGCGCGTCGGTCTCCGACACGTCCCCCCAGTCGCTGCCGAGCTGCCAGGTGCCGAGGCCGATCACCGATACCGGCCGTTCCGTTCCGCCCAAGATGCGTGATTCCATCCGGCTAGCCTAAGCAGCGCCGCCGGACGCTGCGACGCCGACCGCTGGCCGTCGGTAGCATCGGTGCCGCGGCTTCGGTCCCGCCAAGCGGGTGCCGCCCCCTGGCCCCCTCACGACCCGTCGACACAGAGAGCTCATCCATGACCACAGGTACGCAGCAGCGCAACGGCGAACCGGAGCAGGACGGCCGTCCGTGGCCGGGCTCGGTGGTCGAGATCCGCACCTCAGCTCCGCACCTGATCCTCACCTTCGACGACGGACCCCAGCCGGGGGGCACCGAGAAGGTGCTCGCAGCGCTGGACGAGCTGGGCGCCACCGCCACCTTCTTCGTCCTGGTGTCACGTGCCCGACGGTTTCGCGGGCTCCTCGCGGACGTGGCTGCTTCCCGACACGACATCGGGCTGCACGGACTCGACCATCGTCGGCTGACCACGTTGGAGCCCGACGCAGTGCAGCGTCGGACTGCCGAAGCCAAGGCGGAGCTGGAAGACCTGACCGGCCGGGCCGTCGACTGGGTCAGGCCGCCGTACGGCGCCCAGGTTGTGGAGACCTGGCACGCCATGAGCAGCTGCGGACTGGTGCCGGTGCTCTGGGGTCCGACGCTGCACGACTGGCTGCACGTGTCGACCGAGGACCGGCTGGCTGCGGCTCGCAGGGGCGCCGGGCCGGGGGCCATCCTGATGGCCCACGACGGCTTCGCGGGCGCAGAGGATGGGGCACACGACGGGCCGGAGCCGGTGTTCGACCGGGGCGAGCTGCTGCGTCGGCTTCTGCACCAGTACGCAGAGATGGGGCTGGTCGGCCGGTCGCTGAACGACGCGCTGATCGATGGGGCTCAGATCCGGGAGGCCCGCTTCCCGTTGTGAGACCCCCCGGCGACAGCCCGCCGCACGACCGGAGACGTGTCTGCCGGGTCTCAGCGACCGACCGATGAGTTTTCCCACCCCTCGACGTCATAGATGTGACAGCGTCGGACACTCCGAGCGCTGAGCAGGAGGATGGACATGGACTGGAAGTTTCAACTGATGGTGGTACCCGTCTCGGATGTGGACCGGGCCAAGGCTTTCTACAGTGAGCAGGTCGGCTTCACGGTCGACGTCGACTTCTCCGCCGGCGCCGACTTCCGCGTGGTGCAACTCACGCCGACGGGCTCGGCCTGCTCGATCTCGCTGATGCACAACGCCGAGGCGCCCGGATCGGTCCGAGGAATGCACCTGGTCGTCACCGACATCGACGCCGCGCGAGACGAGCTGGTCGGCCGGGGGGTGGAGGTCGCGGCGATCACCCACTTCGAGGACGGAGCGGAACGACCCGGACCGGATCCCCAGCGGAGTGACTTCGGCTCGTTCATGTCGTTTGCGGACCCGGACGGAAACGCGTGGGTGGTGCAGGAGGTGGGCTACCGAGGAGCGGCGGGATGACCGACGTGCTCACTGAGCTCGACGAGGAGTCGGCCCTCGGGGCTCGGATGCAGACCCACCGCCGTGAGCTGCACGTGCACTGCTACCGGATGCTCGCTTCCTTCGACGAAGCCGAGGACGCGGTGCAGGAGACGTTCCTGCGGGCGTGGCGTAGCCGGCACACGTTCGAGGGTCTCCAGTTCCGCGCGTGGCTGTACCGGATCGCCACCAACGTCTGTCTGGACCTGAGGCGGGCCAGCGACCGGCGGTTGACCTCCTTGGCGTCCTTCGCTGAGGTGCCGTGGCTGCAGCCCTACCCGGACCGACTGTTGGACGACCTCGCCCCGACCGCAGACGAACCCGACACTCGGCTGGTACAGCGCGAGACGATCGAGCTGGCGTTCCTGGCCACCCTGCAGGTGCTACCGCCGAGACAACGCGCGGCCTTGATCGCCCGGGACGTCCTCGGCTGGTCGGCCGGCGAGACCGCCGCCATGCTGCAGACCAGCGTGGCCGCCGCGAACAGCGCAGTCCAGCGGGCGCGGAGGACGATGCAGGAGCGCCTGCCCACCAGCCGCTCGGAGTGGTCGGCCGGCGAGACCACCTCCGAGGAGCGCGAGCTCCTTCGGCTCTTCATCGACGCGCACGAACGCCTGGACGCCGATGCCGCCCTGGCTATCGCGAGTCGGGACATCCGGGTGACGATGCCGCCGTACCCCATGGTCTTCGACGGGTCCGCCATGTTGGCCCCACTGTTGACCCGAGCCTTCGGACCGGAGCGCGAAGGGGACTGGCGCGTGCTACCGACGCAGGTCAACCGGATGCCCGCCGGCGCCTCCTATCTGCGGCGCCCGGGCGACGCCGATTTCCGCGCGTTCAAGATGGACGTGCTGCGGGTCCGCGACGGGGCTATCGCCGAGATCACCACCTTCGGATCACACCTGTTCGGGGCCTGCGGGCTGCCGGAGGTGCTCGAGAGCCGCTGACGTCGAGGCCGACACCCGTACCGCCCACCGGCTCGGTCTCACGTAGTCTGGGTCTTCTCGGGTGGCCGTAGAACGCGCCGCGCACCCGGAGGTCATCACCCGTCATGTACGACAACCCCACCGCCGGCACGCCGCCCCCAGGACCCTGGGGATCGCCTCCGCCCTACGGATATCCGTTCCCGCCGCCACCTCCGGCTGCCCCCGATCAGCACGGCCGCCCGATTCTGCCGATCGTCAGCCTGGTCGTCTCGATCATCGCCCTCATCGGAGTCGTCGGGGTCGCCGGCTGGCTGGTCACCTCCGAGTCGGGGCTCTTCGACGGTGGAGCGGCCTCGACTCCGACCGGGCAGCTCATCGCCCTGCCGAAGGGTGCCGCACTCCCCGGACCCGATCTCGCGATCGCCGTCACCCAGGTGCTCGAGGAGGATGATTCCGAGGTCACGATGGCCTGCCCGGCCACGCCTCGGGTCGACCAAGGAGTGGTGACCATCTGCCACGGCACCATCGACGGCGACGACTGGGCCGTGGTCGTGTTCTTCGAGGACCCAGGAGGGCACTTCATCCTGCAGCCGCTCTGAACCGCCGGCACCCACCTCAGCGCAAGTGCACCGCCGACCGCCGCGCCGCCACCGGGAAGCTCTTCAGCCCTCGGATGACCGTGCCGCTGCGCCGCTCGAGGGGCCCGGACCGTGCCAGCTCCGGAAACCGCTCGGCCAGCATACGGATGGCGATCGTGGCCTCCAGCTTGGCCAGCGGCGCACCGACGCAGTAGTGGATCCCGCTGGAGAACGACAGGTGTTCGACGGAGGTCTCCCGCGCGATGTCGAACCGGTCCGGCTCGGAGTAGACCTCGGGGTCGCGGTTGGCGCCCCCGATCAGGAGCACCACCATCTCGCCGCGTCGCACCGTCGTCTGGTCGAGCTCGACCTGTTGCATCGCCATCCGCGCGGTGCGCTGGACCGGCGCGTCGTAGCGCAGTCCCTCGTCCACGGCGCGGGCGGCCAGCTGCGGGTTGTCGGTGACCGCCCGCCACTGGTCGGGGTGCTCCAGCAGCGCCAGCATCGTGTTGCCGATCAGGTTGACGGTGGTCTCGAACCCGGCGATGAGCAGCAGCTTGCACAGCGGGACGAACTCGGCCGGTTGGACCTGCTCACCCTCGGCCGCGATCAAGCGGCTGATCACGTCGGCGCCGGGCTCGCGGCGCTTCTGGGCGAACACATCGGCGAAGATGCGGGCCAGCTCGCGCTCCGCCACCACCAGCCGGCGAGCGTGTCCGATGGACTGGACACCGCTCAGTGCACTGCCGATGGTGGCACCGTAGTGCGCGAACTCTTCCGCGTCGGCGTCAGGGATGCCCAGCAGATCCGTGATCACGGCGATCGGCATGGGGCCGGCCAAGCGGCTGATGAGGTCGAACGGCTCTCCGGCCGGTACGGCGTCGAGCAGTCCCTCGACGACCCCCTGGATCCGCGGGCCGAAGCCGGCGATGCTCCGCGGGCTGAACGAGGGCGCAGCGAACCGGCGGAGCCGAGTGTGGTCGGGCGGGTTCATCTCCAGGAAGGACAGCTGGTGCCCCTCCGGTGCGCCCGGCCGGCCCCCGTCGACCCCGAATCGCCGATCCCGGAGGACCTCGTTGATCACCGTGTGGCTGACACTCTGGTAGTTGCCGAGCGGCGTCCTGGAGAGCGGGCCGCGCTCGGCGATCCGGCGGTAAAGGGGGTACGGATCGTCGTGGCCCACCTTGAGGTGCAGCTGGGCCAGGGGGTCGCCATGGACGTAGCCGTGGTAGAGCATGAAACCACGGAAGTAGAGGAACTCCTTGATGAACGCCAGCTGCGCTCCGTAATCCCGCAATTCACTACCCCTGCCTCGCGCCCCTGTGTCCGGCCCGACGGGCCAGGTCCATTCTGCGACGCGATGCCGCAGAGCACCAGAGAACCCGTGACCCGTGCCCGGCCGGGGGATCCACGGCTGGAGGGTGTGTTTGGCCGCCAGTGAGCGTACGCGCGGGAGAAGTGGGTATAGAACTCTGCACATCGCTGTTGTTGGTCGCGGTCGTCGACCGCTCGAACGTGGTCGCTCGAGGCTCCTACGGCTCGGCGGTCTGGACTGGAGAGTCGTGAAACTGATGGTTTCGAGTCCTTCTGACTCCAGGGGGAGTCACTGATGGCCGTTCTGGCCGAGCAGCTGCCGCAGGCTGGGCCGGCCCGGCGCCGCCGGCCGCGAGAGCGCTACAACAAGCGGGAAGCTCTGGCCGGCTTCCTGTTCATCAGCCCGTGGATCATCGGGTTCCTGGTCTTCACCGCCGGGGCGATGCTCTACAGCCTCTTCCTCTCGTTCACCAACTACGACCTGGCCACCAACATCGCCGAGCCGGTCGGTGGGGCCAACTACCGGCGGATGCTGGACGACCCCAAGGTGGCGACCTCGCTCGGCAACACGCTCTTCTACGCGGTGATGGCGGTGCCGCTGGAGACCTGCTTCGCCCTGTTCCTCGCCTCCCTGCTCAACAAGGTGGGCCGCGGCGCAGGGTTCTTCCGCGTTGCCTACTACCTGCCGAAGATGACCCCCTCGGTGGCCGCGGCGTCCGTGTTCCTGCTGCTGCTGAACGGCAACGTGGGGGCGATCAACAAGGCCCTCGCCGTTATCGGGGTCGAGGGGCCGCAGTGGTTGCTGGATCCCCACTGGGTCAAGCCGTCCATCGTGCTGATGGCCCTGTGGAGCGTCAGTGGCACCATGGTGATCCTGCTGGCGGCACTGAAGCGGGTGCCGATCGAGATGTACGAGTCGGCCGACGTCGACGGTGCCCCGAAGATCAAGCAGTTCTTCTACATCACGGTACCGATGATCTCCGGACAGCTGTTCTTCGTGGTCATCGTGCTGACCATCGCCGCACTGCAGGTCTTCGACCAGGCCTACCTGCTTTTCTACCGCGACACGACCTCCAGCGCGCCGGACGCGGCACTGTTCTACGGGGTCTACCTCTTCCAGCAGGCGTTCCAGCAGTTCAACATGGGCTTCGCCGCCGCGCTGGCGTGGCTGCTGTTCGTCATCATCCTGATCATCTCGGTGGTCCAGATCAAGGTGGGCAACAAGCTCGTCTTCTACGAAGGAGAACGCTGATGGCTCTCGAGACCAGCGTGGCCGCGTCGGCCCAGCCCAACGCCGGCGTCATCGGTGGCATCCCCGCAGGCAGCGGCGGCGGCCGCAGGCCCCGTTCCCGGTCGCGAGTGGCGAAGACCGTTCGCTGGGTGCTGCTGATCCTCTTCACGCTGGTCTTCATGTACCCGTTCGCCTGGCTGCTGGCGGCCACGTTCAAACCTCGCGGCGAGGTCTTCGACAACCGGCTGTGGCCCAAGACGTTCACGCCGGAGAACTACGCGCTGGTCTGGGAGAAGCTGCCGCTGCTGCACTGGATCGGCAACAGCGTCCTGATCGCCGTACTCTCGGCCACCTTCGTCACGCTTTCGAGCTCCCTGGTGGCCTACGGCTTCGCCCGGTTCCGCTTCCCGCTCCGCAACGCCCTCTTCGCCCTCGTGCTCGGCAGCATGATGCTGCCCGGCGCCGTCACGATGATCCCGGTGTACCTCATCTGGCAGCGGTTGGGGTTCCTCGGCACCAACGTCCCGCTCTGGGGAACCGCCCTCTTCGGCAGCGCGTTCTACATCTTCCTGCAGCGCCAGTTCTTCATGGGTCTGCCCCGGGAGATCTTCGAGGCCGCTCAGATCGACGGCTGCGGGAACCTGGGCCAGTTCTTCCGGATCGCCTTCCCCCTGTCGATCCCGTCCTTCATCATCGTGTTCATCTTCGAGTTCCAGGCCAGCTGGAACAACCTGCAGGCGCCCCTGATCTACCTCAACTTCGGCAGCCCCGACCAGTTCACCGTGCCGCTGGGCATCTCATACGCGATGACGCAGTTCAGCCCCACGGCCGGGGGTCAGGGTGACTATCAGTGGGTGATGACGGCGGCGTTGATCGTGACCCTACCGATGTTGGCTCTGTTCGCCTACGGGCAGAAGTACTTCATCGAAGGAGTGACCGCCGGCGGGCTGAAGGGCTGAACGGTCAGCTACTGGGCCACTGCCTGGTAGGCCCGCAACGCGGCGGCCTGCGCGTCCTGCAGCGCCTTCTCCGGGGTCTTGCTGCCCGTCATCGCCGCGGCCGCCGCGTTGGTCAGCTCGGTCTGGATCTGCAGACCGGCCGGTGAGGCGCCGACGGACTTGCCGTGGGTGACCACGTCGTAGCTGGCGGCGATCGCCTCGTCGAAGCCGGCGTTGCCGGTCGGCTTCACGTACTGGTCCCTGATCAGCTTGTCGGCGGTCAACGAACCGGTGAACAGACCCGTGAACAAGCCGCCCGGCGTCTTCTTGACGGTGGCCAGGCGCGCCTGGGTGGCCTTCTCCCAGGCAGCGTCGGAGGTGAGCGCGATAGCCCACTGACAGGCAGCGGCTGGGTTCTTCGACTTGACCGGAATGACGAACGAGGTGCCACCGGCGACGGCCAGCGGTTGGCCCTGCAGGTCCTTGAACGGCACCCCGGACAGCTTGATCTTGGACGAGGTCGCGGTCAGCACGTTGATGTACCACTGCTCGATCAGCTCAGCGCCCACCTGGTCCTTGACGAACGGGTTGCCGTTGCCGAACGCGTCGAAAGAGTTCACGAAGCTGGTGTCGTCGGCGTAGCCGCCCTGCGCGTCGTAGACCTGCTTCAGGAAGGAGAAGGCCTTGACGTTGTGCGGATCATCCAGCGTCGGCTTGCCGTCGGCGTCCATCAGCTGGCCGCCGTAGCCCAGCATCCAGGTGCTGACCAGGCCGTTCCGCGGGTCGAGACCCAGGGTGGTCGGGACGCCTTTGCTCTCCCGGTACATCTTCTTCGCCGCGGTCAGCAGGGCGTCGGGTTTCGACGTATCCATGTCGGCCTTCGTGACGCCGGCCGCCTCGAGCACCCGCATGTTGAGCAACAGCAGCGGCGGCTGGTAGAACTGCGGCACCGCATACGGCTGGCCCTTGTAGGTCACGTCGGTCATTGCGGTCTGGTAGTAGTGCGCCGTGGGGTCCACGCCGTTGTCGCTGAAACACTTGTCCAGCGGCATGATCAGCTTCTTGGCGGCGTAGGTCGCCACGAACGAGCGATCCATCTGCACCACGTCAGGGACCTGACTCGCGGCCGACTGCGCGGCGAACTTCTGCGGGTCGAAGTTACCCTGCTGGATGTTGATCGTGACGCCCTTGAGCTGGGCCGCCGCATAGTCGCGGCGAGACGTCCCGACCTCGTCGCTGGTGGTGAAGCCGCCGGTCCGCAGGGTTCCGGACGCGGGCGCTTTGAAATCCGTTCCACCACCACCCTGCTGTTGGCCCGGAGTGGCGCCGCCGCCGCCGCAGCCGGCCAGCACCGTCAGCGATGCGGTCAGCGCGCACGCTGCCAGGGTCATCTTCCTCGTCACCATCACAGAGTCCCCTCGAGGTCGTCCGACACAGCACGTAGCGTACGGACGGACCTGCGGCCCCCGCGCACAGGTGGGAGATTAGCTGTGAAGACGGGTCCAGACAACAGTTCACCGAGATGTCGCCGGTCAGGGTAGATCATCACGGTGGCGGTCCATGAAAATGCGGACTCTGCGGGCTGGTCGAACGCCGGACACCGTTTCGGACGAGCAGCAGGGGGGGAATGAGAAGGCCCGACCCCGCAGCCTCGTTGCAACTGGGGCGGACCCCCGGCCTACACCGTCAGGCTACCCGTGAGTTCAGGTCGCCGACGGTGGCAGCGTCGGTGATCTCGATCAACGGGCCGTACAGGGCCATGGCGTCCAAGGCCCGCTGGTGGTCGGCCCCACTCATCCCGGCGCACGCGTCGGCCACGACACGGACGTGCACGCCCGCGTCGGCGGCGGCGAGCGCCGTGGAGAGGACGCAACAATCGGTGGACACCCCGACCAGGATCATCTCCGCCGGATCGGGCAGCAGCTCGGCGAGCTCGGCGTCCCACTTGCCGAAGGTGGGTCGGCTCACCACCGGCAGACCGTCGTGGGGCAGCTCGACCACGATGTCGTACCACGGGTCCCGGTCGGACACCAACGCGAACGGCCACTGCTGGTAGTACGGCAGCCACGCACCGGTCGGCGGTGAGGGCGCCACGAACCGGGTGAACACCACCCGGGGCGCGAACTCCTCGACCAGCGCACGCACGGTCGGCACGATGGCGGCGAACCCTGGGGTGGCCCAGTCGCTGGTCGGGTCGGCGAAGATCACCTGCATGTCGATGACCACCAGCCAGGGTGTCGATCCGGTCCCGGTCACACCTCGACCGCGTCGACGGGTTGCGCCTGCTGCCGACCGATGGCGGCGCGGCCGAAGATCACCGTGCCGAGGAAACCGATCAGCAGGCCGGCGAGCACGCCGAGGTTGGCAAAGGCCCAGCTCCCTTCGCGACCCCCGATCGGTCCGAGCAGGTACCCCTGCCAGGTGAGCCAGCCGGCCAGTCCGTTGGTGACCAGCCCCCAACCGACCAGGGTGCCGAGCACGATCAAGGCGATCGACAGCCAACGGACACTGCCGTACCGGCCGGTCGCGGTGAAGAGGTCCCGCTCGGCGTAGCTCGTCCGCCGGAGCACCAGATCAGCCAGGAAGATTCCGCACCAGGCCGCGACGGGCACGCCGAGCGTGATCAGAAACCCCTGGAACGGGCCGAGGAAGTCGCTGGCGAAGAAGACGATGTAGATCGAGCCGAGGATCATCAGCACGCCGTCGATACCTGCCGCGACGTAGCGCGGGACCGGCAGCCCGGCACTCAGCAGTGCCAACCCGGAGGAGTAGATGTCCAGGATCGCGCCGCCGACCAGTCCGAGCACGGCCACGATGGCGAACGGCACCAGGAACCACGTAGGCAGAATGGTGGTCAGCGCGCCGATCGGGTCAGCGGCGATCTTGTCGTTCAGATCGGCCGACGACCCGGCCAGCAGCACGCCGAAGACCAGCAGGATCACCGGAGCCAGTGCTGCGCCGAAGGTGGTCCAGCCGACGACCCCGGAGCTGCGCGCGGTCCGCGGCAGGTAGCGGGAGTAGTCGGCGGCGGCGTTGACCCAGCCCAGCCCGAAGCCGGTCATCATGAAGATGAGCCCCCCGATGACCGCGGGCGGAGGCCCGGCCGCAATGGCGCCGACGACGCCGAGATCGATCTTGTCGAGCACCAGGATCACGTAGACCACGGTCAGCACACCGGTGACCACGGTGATGTAGACCTGCATCCGCATGATCAGGTTGAACCCCGCCACGCCGCCGGCGATGATCAGAGCGGCGACCACCACCAGAGCGACGACCTTGGTGGCAGCTCCTCCGTTCCAGCCCAGCTCGGTGAACACCGTCGAGGTGGCCAGCACGGCCAACGCGGTGAGTGCGGTCTCCCACCCGACGGTGAGCAGCCAGGAGATGACCGAGGGGACGCGGTTGCCGTTCACGCCGAATGCGGCGCGGCTCAGGACCATGGTGGGCGCAGAGCCTCGCTTGCCCGCCAGTGAGACGAATCCGCACAGGGCGAAGGAGAGGATGATGCCGATCACCCCGATCGCGATCGCCTGGATCGCGGAGATCCCGAAGCCGAGCACGAAGGAGCCGTAGCTGATCCCCAGGACCGAGACGTTGGCGCCGAACCACGGCCAGAACAGGCTGCGCGGTCGACCCTTCCGTTCATGCTCCTCGATCAGGTTGATGCCGTTGAGCTCGACGCCGAGACCCGTTCGGGGGTCCGCGCCGGTGTTGCCTGCTGTCACAGTGGTCATCGCGACTTCCTCTCCGCCCGAGCAACTCTGGCACAACGCACCAACATCGTCTGCCGTCTCACCGATGTCAGGACTCGATCGGGCGCCCCGCCACCTCGCCGCCGGCGGCCCGGTGCAATCCGAAGACGGCTTCGGCCACCGGGTAGATCATCAGGGCAGCCAGGACGCCGAACGCGAACTGGTAGTGGCCCAGCACCCCCAGCTGCGGCGCCCACGCGTCGACCACCGCTTCTGACAACCGGAGCGCCAGCGCACCGACGGCCACGCCCAGACCCGCAGCAAGCTGGCCCAGGGTGGAGGACAAGGTGTTCGCCCCCGTCATCTGCTCCGGCGCGATGTCGGCGAACTGCAGCGAGTTGTAGCCGCTGAACCCGACCGAGCGGAACACTCCGCTGAGGAACAGCACGCCGGCGTCGACGGTCAGCGGGGTCCCCGGGGTGAGAAACGCACAGGCGGCGAACATGAGCACTCCCCCGGTGGCGGCGGCGATGATCACCGTACGGAAGCCGAAACGTCGGATCAGCGGGCTGGTGGCCGGCTTGATCAACACGTTGCCGGCGAACACCGCCATCACCATCAGACCGGCGTCCACGGCGTTCCAGCCGAAGGCCAGCTGGAACATCAGCGGCAGCAGGAACGGTGCGGCGCTGATCGCCATCCGGTAGACGGCGCCGCTGACGTTGCCCACCCGGAAGGTCTGGACCCGCAGCGCCCTGAGGTCGAGCAGCGGATGACGGGCCCGCAACATCCGCAGGGCGGCGAACACGCCGGCGACCCCGGCCAGCGTCAGCAGCACCCCGGCCAGCCAGCCGTGGCTGCCGACGGACCCGATCTGCTCCATCCCGAGCAGCAGACTGGCCAAAGTCACCCCGCAGAGGACGAACCCGATCCAGTCGAGCGCGGGAACGTCATCGCCCAACACCACGGGCACCACCCGAACGGCGACCACCAGCGCCACCACCCCGAGCGGGATGTTGACCAGGAAGA
>JBBRYD010000127.1:0-11526 GCA_038238065.1 Propionibacteriales bacterium
ACCATGCGGCTGCTGTCGGCTGAGGCCTCGATCCCGCTGAGCCACATCCGCGGCGGCAAGATGAGCGACGAGGACTGGTCCCGGGTGGCCACCAAGATGGGGCAGGTGTCGGAGGCACCGATGTACATCGACGACTCGCCCAACCTGACCATGATGGAGATCCGGGCCAAGGCGCGCCGGCTCAAGCAGCGGCACGACCTCAAGCTGGTGGTGATCGACTACATCCAGCTGATGACGTCGGGTAAGAAGGTCGAGTCACGCCAGCTCGAGGTGTCGGAGTTCTCCCGTCAGCTCAAGCTGTTGGCCAAAGAGCTCGAGGTGCCCGTGGTGGCGTTGTCCCAGCTCAACCGCGGTCCCGAGCAGCGCACCGACAAGAAGCCGATGCTGTCCGACCTGCGCGAGTCCGGCTCGCTGGAGCAGGACGCGGACATGGTCGTGCTGCTGCACCGACCTGACCTCTACGACAAGGAGTCCGAGCGGGCGGGCGAGGCCGACTTCATCGTGGCCAAGCACCGTAACGGACCGACCAAGGACATCACGGTCGCGTTCCAGGGCCACTACTCACGCTTCACCGATATGCAGCACTGACCCGCTTCGGGCCCCTGCAGCGGCGCGTAGAGGCCGGACGACGTCAGATCCGCGGCCTTGCAGCTGCCTTGGGCGGTACCGTCGCGGTCGGCTGCCCGGCCGGCTTGCCGAATCGGGGGCTCTTCTGGTTGACGCTTCGCGGGGTTGAGTTGATCAGGGCACCGAACCACTGTCCGGTCGCCGAGTTGTCGACCAGCAGTGACTTCACGAACAGGGTGGCGGGGACGGCCAGCAGGGCGCCGAGGGCACCGAGCAGGTACGCCCAGAAGATGAGGGACAGGAAGGCGACGGTACCCGTGATGCCGACAGCGTCCCCGGTGAAGCGAGGCTGGATCAGGGTCTGCACGATCACGTTGATCAAGGTGAAGACCACGACCACGACGATCGCCTGGGTGGGACCGAGGGCGAGCAGGGCGATCAGCGCCGGCGGGACCAGGCCGATGATGAACCCGACGTTCGGGATGTAGTTGGTCACGAAGGCCAGCACACCCCAGGTCAGCGCCAGCGGCACGCCGATGATGGCGAGCGCGACCACATCGATGATGGCGACGATGAGCCCGAAGACCGTGGTGACCACCCAGTAGAGGCGAACGCTGTGGGCGAACTCCTGCAGCGCGTCCGCCACCTGGGGCCGTGCGCCGCGAATCACCGCCAGCCGGTCGCCGATGCCAGCGGCGTCGAAGACCAGGAAGAAGATGGTGGCGAGCATCAGAGCCAGCAGTGACAGCCCGCTGGTCAGCCCGTTGAGGATGGTCTGCGCCAGCCCGGTGAAGCTGGAGAGGTTGACCGACTTGAGGGCGTTCGTCATGGTCGAGGTGCTGAGTCCGAGCTGGTTGAGCCCGGCCAGCGCCTGGCTGTAGAGCGTGCTGAACCGCGCGGAGTAGTCGGTGAGCGCGGACACCAGGCGGGTCAGTGACCACACCACCGAGCCCAGCACCAGCAGCAGCAGCAGGTAGACACAGATCAGCGCAACGATGCTGGCCAACACCTGCGGGACCTTTCGCTTGACCAGCCAGACGCGCAGCGGGTAGACGGTGATCACGAGCGTCAGGACCAGGAAGACCGGGCCGACGATGCTGTGCACCGACTTCAGTCCGACTCCGATGATGACCAGACCGGCCAGCACCAGCACCCCGAACAGGGGCGGCGGCGCCGTGGTGTCGGCGACGGGGTAGCGGTTCTTGGTACTGGTAGCGGGCATGGTGGCAGTCCTCGGCGAATCGTCATCATGACCCGGGGGAGGCCAGGTCGGGAACCTCACCATGTTGTCAGGTCATCTCCCTGTTTCCCAAGCCCCGCGGACGAAACCGATCGGGGTCGACTCCCTAACCGAAGTGGTCGACCAGGCGGGCACAGCGCACCGGATCTTCGGTCAGCCCGTGGTCGAGCCCCCACAGCCAGTAGTCGACGCAGCGGAAGAACACCCAGCTGCGGGCCCGTTCGGGGTCCAGCTCGGCTGCTGCGACGACTTGGTCGAAGCACGACTGGATGGCGCTCGGGTCGGGCAGCTCGTCCAGGCGGTACCAGAGGATCCGGCCGAGGTCATACTCGATGTCGCCGCGCAGCAAGACCGGGTCGACGCACAACCAGTCCTCCCGGGTGCCGGCCAGCACCTGCTCGTAGTGCAGGTCGCCGTTGACGGCCAAGGTGGATTCGGTGGTGACCAGCTCGGCCGCGCAGTCCGCGGCCCGGGTCAGCACCCGCCGACTGAAGGGTCGGTCGAGCCGGTCCCAGTCGGTTTCGAGCTCGGCCCGGCGGGTCCGGGCGAGTGCGGTCGTGGACCGGACGTCCGCCGGAGCCGGCACCGCGAGCCGGCGCATCAGCCGCCCGATGATCGGAGCCGCGGAACAGAGGGGCACCCGCTGCAGGGAGCGGGTACCGTTCAGTCTCTCCAGCAACAGGGCTCCCGCCGCGAGGTCCGCGTCGACCAGGCGGACCATCCCGCGGCCGTCCCAGAACTGCAGGGCGGCGATCTCCACGGCCACCTCGTCATCGGGAGGGGTCAGCCGCAGGGCGAACAGCTCGCCGCCGCGGCCGACCGGCACGACGAGAGCGTTCGAGCCGTGCATCGGCGGGCCGTCGAGGTGGAGCCCCCAGCGCCGGCACTGCTCGTCGACCCGTCCCGGCAGGCTGTCCAGCCAGGTGTGGCCCTCCCGCCACCAGCGTGGTTGGGCGCGGAAGGACAACGGGACCTCGATCACCGATCCCACGGTACGGCTGACTCCGGTTGCCGGCCCGCTGAGGCCGCAACAGCACCTCGGCCCACGGCCGATCCGACCTGGTTCGCCGCGACCAACCCGAGCAAGGCAGACTTGGGAGTCGTTCCGATGATGACGTCCCAGTCGAGAGAGGCACCGATGAACAGCCCAGACCGCGCTTGTGCTGACGCCGTGACGCCGACGGGCGACGAATTCGTGAGGCATGCCCTCGCCGTCGGTGCGGAGCTGCTGAGCGGCGTCGACCGGCTCGGTGTCGCGTTCTCGGGCGGCGTCGACTCGTCGGTCCTGCTGGCGTTGGCCGTCCGCGTGCTGGGGGCCGACCGGGTGGTCGCCATCCTTGGCGTGAGTCCCAGCCTGGCGACCGAGGAGCGGGCGGCGGCGCACGAGGTGGCCCAGGTGATCGGGGTGCCGGTGGTGGAGGTGCGGACGTTCGAAGGTGACCGGCCGGAGTATCAGGCCAACGGGACCGACCGGTGCTTCTTCTGCAAGGACGAGCTGTTCAGCCGGATCAGCGACGACGTGGTGACCGCCCATCGACTCGACGCGGTGGCCTACGGCGAGAACGCCGACGACGCCCAGCGCCCCGATCGTCCGGGTTCCCGCGCGGCCACCGACCACCGCGTGCTCCGGCCGCTGGCGGACGCCGGCTGGGACAAGGCGATGGTGCGGACGCTGGCCCGGGCCTGGGAGCTGCCCTGTGCCGACAAACCCGCGGCTCCGTGTCTGGCGTCGCGGATCCCGCACCACGAGCTGGTCAGCCCCGAGAAGCTCCGCCAGATCGACGAGGCCGAGACCGCGCTCCGTGCCCTGGGCTTCACCGACCTCCGGGTCCGGCACCACGGCGACATCGCCAGGATCGAGCTGCCGGCCGAGGACCTGGTCCGGGCCGTGGCCGACCCGTTGCGGACGGCTGTCCGCGCCGCTGCCCGCCAGGCGGGGTTCCGGTTCGCGGTCGTGGATCTGGCCGGGATGCAGTCGGGCGCGTTCACTCTGACGTTGTTGCAAGACGCGTTACCGATACCGAGACGACCGCCCAGGTGGCGGCGTACGCCAACCTCGACTTCGAACGGACCGACCGGCGCGGCTATCCCGAAGCCGTCTACTGCGAGGGGAAGAGCGTCGAGCAGGTCGCCGGCATTGCCGCCGCTGTGCGTGTGCGCACCGACGCGGCGACCCTGTTCACCCGTGCGTCGCCGGAACAGGCCGCGGCCGTGCTGGAGCAGCTGCCCGGGGCCCGGTACGACGAGGGTGCCCGGCTGTTGGCCTGGCCACCCGAGCCGCCGCTACCCACGGGAGGGCTCGTGGTCGTCGTATCCGCTGGTACGTCGGACCTGCCGGTCGCCCGCGAGGCGCTGCTGACGGCGAGCTTTCTCGGCCGCCCCACCGAGCTGGTGGTCGACGTTGGGGTGGCCGGCCTGCACCGGGTGTTGGCGCGGCTCGACCTGCTGCGCAGCGCACGGGTGGTGATCGTGGCGGCGGGGATGGACGGCGCGCTGCCCAGCGTCGTGGCGGGCCTGGTCACTGCTCCCGTGGTTGCGCTGCCTACCTCGGTCGGCTACGGGGCCGCCTTCGGCGGTGTGGCCGCGCTGCTCGCCATGCTGAACGCCTGCTCTCCCGGAGTCGGCGTGGTCAACATCGACAACGGGTACGGAGCGGGTCACCTCGCTGCGCAGATCGCCGCACCGGACAGGACCGGCCCCCGGTGACCCACAGTCACGCCGAGCACGGTCCGCACACCCACGAGGAGCACCAGGGCCCACGAGGACACAGCCAGCTGGGCACCTTCTCGGCCGAGACTCCGGCGAGCACCCCTGCACCTGATCGGGGGGCTGCTGCGGCGGCCAGTCGGCCGGGACGACACGCCTGGATCGACGCGTCCGCCGGGATCGCCGGCGACATGCTGCTCGGCGCGCTCGTCGACGCGGGAGCCGACCTGGCCGCGGTCCAGCAGATCGTCGACGCCGTGATCCCCGGTAGCGTGCGGCTGGTCGCGGAGCGGGTCACCCGAGCCGGGATCGCCGGGCTCAAGGTCGATGTCGCGATGCTGGTCGACGACCCGCCACACCGCACCTGGACCACGATCCGGGCGATGCTCACCGCCGCCGAGCTGCCCGAACGCGTTCGCGTCGACGCGCTGGCGGTGTTCGGTCGGCTGGCCGAGGCGGAGGGGCGCGTGCACGGCGTCTCGGCCGAGGAGATCCACTTCCACGAGGTGGGTGCGCTCGACTCGATCGCCGATGTGGTCGGCGTCTGTGCGGCGCTTCATGACCTGGGGGTGGGCACGCTCAGTGCCGGTGAGGTGGCCCTCGGCTCCGGGCACGTCAGGGCCGCGCACGGTCTGATCCCCGTACCGGTGCCTGCGGTGACCCAGCTGGCCGGCGGTTGGCGGGTCAGCGCTCGGGGACAGGGAGAGCTGACCACGCCGACCGGGATGGCGCTGCTCGCCGCTCTGGCACAGGACTGCTCGGACCTGCCCGCGATGGTGCTGGACCGCGTCGGCGTGGGAGCCGGGACCAAGGACTTTCCGGGCCGGGCCAACGTGACCCGAGTGGTCCTCGGCGCCCTGGTGGCCGCGGATTCCCTGGTGAGCGGTGACCCCGCGGTTCTGCTGGAAGCCAACATCGACGACCTCGACCCTCGGCTCTGGCCTGATGTACTCGCCCAGCTGCTGCTGGCCGGGGCTTCGGACGCCTGGCTGGTCCCGATCCTGATGAAGAAGGGACGACCCGCTCATGTGCTGAGCGTTCTCAGCCATCCGAGCCGGGCCGAGGCGCTGCGCGAAGCGATCCTGACCAGGACCACCACCATCGGTGTTCGCCAGCATGCGGTCGGGAAGTATGCGCTACCCCGGGCCTGGGTCGATGTCGAGCTGCCGGGAGGGTCGGTGGCGGTCAAGATCGCCCATCGTGACGGCGTGCTGCTGCAGGTCAGTCCCGAGTTCGACGACGTGGCGGCGCTGGCCCATCGGTCCGGACAGCCGCAGCATCAGGTGCTGGACGCCGTCGTCGCCGCAGCAGGGGCGGCGGGGCTGGTGGTCGGCTCGTCCTTGCCGGAGTCAGCGCGCCCGGCGCAGCACGCACACCCCTGAGACCGGCGGTTGCGGAACTGTCTGAGGGCAGCTCTAGGATGCGAACATGCCCCTTGACGGAGAGTACGAACCCAGCCCGCAGCAGTGGGTCCGCGACCAGGTCGAGCGCTACGAGGCCAGCGGCGGTCGCGAGGCCAACACGCTCAGGGACACCGGACTGCCCATCGTGTTGTTCACCACCCGGGGCAACAAGAGCGGGAAGCTGCGCAAGACGCCGCTGATGCGGGTGGAGCACGACGGTGCTTATGCGATGGTCGCCTCGCAGCGTGGAGCGCCCAAGCATCCTGTTTGGTACTACACCCTCAAAGCCGACCCGACCGCGCTGATGGTGCAGGACGGGCCCGAGCCGTTCGACGCCACGGCGCGTGAGCTGGAGGGTGCGGAGAGGGCGATCTGGTGGGAGCGTGCCGTGACGGCGTTCCCGTCGTATGCGGACTATCAGGAGAAGACCGACCGGCAGATTCCCCTTTTCCTGGCCGAGCGACGCGCCGAATCGCGGTAGAGCAGAATGAGTCCATGATCCCAATACAGCCCTTCGGCCGCACCGGCCACGACAGCACCCGCATTCTCTTCGGCGCCGCCGCGCTGGGTTCGGTGACCCAGGACGAGGCCGACACCACGATGGAGCTGATCCGTTCCCACGGCATCAACCACATCGACACGGCTGCCAGCTACGGCGACGCCGAGCTCCGACTCGGCCCGTGGATCGAGCAGTACCGTGATGAGTTCTTCCTCGCCACCAAGACCGGTGACCGCACCCGCGACGATGCTTACGCGTCCATCCAGCGTTCGCTCGAGCGGATGCGCACCGATCACGTGGACCTGATCCAGCTGCACAACCTGGTCGACGCCGACGAGTGGGACACCGCCTACGCACCCGGTGGTGCCCTCGAGGCCGCCATCCAGGCCCGCGACGAGGGCCTCACCCGCTTCATCGGCGTGACCGGACACGGCCTGACCGTGGCCAAGCAGCACCTGCGCTCGCTCGAGCAGTTCGACTTCGACTCGGTGCTGCTGCCGTACAACTACCCGATGTCGCTGAATGCGGAGTACCTGGCCGACTTCGAGGCTCTGGCCGCGGTGTGTGCTGACCGCAACGTCGCTCTGCAGACCATCAAGTCCATCACCCGGGCGCCGTGGGGCGAGAAGGAGCAGTTCGCCTCCACCTGGTACGAGCCGCTGACCGACCAGGGTGCCATCGACACCGCGGTCAGCTGGGTGCTCGGCCGGCCGGGCGTCTTCCTCAACACGGTGGGTGACATCCACATCCTCCCCAAGGTGTTGGAGGCAGCCCAGAGCTTCGCCGACCGTCCCGACGATGACGCGATGCGCGCCCTCGAGGCCGCCTGGGGCATGGAGCCGCTCTTCGCCTGACCGACCACGCTGCCCGACGAGGGTGGGGTGGATGCGAATGTCCCCGCCCTGCCTCGTCGGTCACGCCACCGTCGGGATCGTGACGGATCCCGCCGTAGCCGATACCGTGTAACGGGTGTGACTCAAGTGAATGCCGTTGCTTGTCGGGGGTGACGTAGTGAAGGAGACAACATGCCCAGTCAGCGGTTCACCCCGACCAGGCTCCTCGTCGGTTTGGCCTGCGGAGCGCTGTTGGTGAGTTCAGGATGCACCACGAGCACTCCGGGAGCTCCACCGCCGGCGTCCACCAGTGCCAGGGCCCGTGCCTCAGCTTCACCTTCCGTGTCCGCGTCGTCCACCCCGACGACGAGCGCCGCGACGCCGGCTCCATCGGTGACACGGGAGCCGTCGCCGAGCACGACGACGCCGAGTGAGCCGGTCCAGCAGCCGCCGGTCACCCGCCCTGCCGCGATGATGGCCCGCGGGACCGAGGGTGACCGGGTCCGCGAGCTGCAGCACCGGCTCCGGCAGCTGGCGTGGTTCTCGGGCACGATCACCGGTAGCTACGGCAAGGCGACGGTCTCCGCGGTGAAGGGGTTCCAGCAGAAACGCAGGCTGGACGACTCCGGCGAGGTGGATCAGAGGACCTGGGACAAGCTCACCGCCATGACCAAGAAACCCACCCACGACGACCTGTACAACATCATGCGTCCGGGCAGGGCCATTCTGAAACGGGGTTCCGACGGGGACAGGGTCCGTGAGCTGCAGGCCCGGTTGAAGCAGATCGCGTGGTACTCCGGCAAGGTCACCGGCAGCTACGGCTCGGCCACGACCAGCAGCGTCAGGGGCTTCCAGACGAAGCGGAGCATCCCGGTGACCGGAGAGGTCGACCAGCGCACCTGGAGCCGACTCATAGAGATGACCCACACGCCATCGCGCAACGAGAAGCACAACGTCGTCGTGAAGCCTTCGGCGGCCGGCCTGGACCCACGCTGCATGACCGGCCGTGCGGTGTGCATCAGCAAGCGCACCGACAAGCTGGTCTGGGTCATCGACGGCCAGCCCCAGCTCCGGGTGGACGTCCGGTTCGGCAGCCAGGAGCTTCCCACCCGCAACGGCGCGTTCAAGGTCGGGTGGAAGTCACGCAACCACGTGTCGAGCCTGTACCACACGCCGATGCCCTACGCGATGTTCTTCAGTGGAGGTCAGGCAGTGCACTATTCGCGTGACTTCGCGGCTCGCGGGTACGCCGGGGCGTCGCACGGCTGCGTCAACGTCCGGAACCGCGCAGCGATCCAGAAGCTGTTCGACACCGTGCGGGTCGGAGACAAGGTCATCGTCTACACCTGAGCTCAGGCGAGGGGCGCCTTCACTACCAGCACGGGTACCGGTGAGTCGAGGACGACCCGCTGTACGGTGCTGCCCAGCAGGAACTTGCCGATCGGAGTCCGGCGACGCGACCCGACGACGAGCAGGTCCGCGCCGACCGCCTCGGTCAGTTCGACCAGGGCGTCGGCCCGGCTGGTGTCCTCGACGGCCGAGTGCAGCTTCCAGTCGAGCTGGGCATACCCGGCTGCTTCCAGCGCAGACCGGAGAGCGGTCTCCAGCTGTTCGATCGGCGGCTCGGCCCGGTCGTGCTCGATCACGTGGAGAACCGCCAGCGACGTGTGCTGGAAGTCAGCCTCGCGAGCTGCATGTCGGAGTGCCGCCCTCCCCTCGGGGCTGTCGTGATGAGCGACGGCAATGGTCACCGGTACCTCTCCATCGTGGCTGCAGCCTGCCGGCTCGCGGACGACCCGGGCACTCGGCCGTTCCGGGCTAGGGCGCCATCCTAGGGCTATCCGTGCGCCCGTGGTGAGACACCCGCGCGCTGGACTGCCGCTCACCGGGCCAGCGAGAACCCGGGCCGGAACAGGTAGGAGGTGTACAGCGTCGCGGCGACGACGAAGAGGACTCCGAGGAAGATGTGCGGACCGGCCGCGTCCGCCTCGCCCAGGCCGATCTGGGCAACCTCCACGACCAGCAGCAGCGCGGCCGCAGCGACGGTCCAGCGAGGCCCGCCGCGGCGGGTGTAGAGAAAGGCCGACACCACGGTGGCCACCGTGAGGGCGGCGACCACGAACCCGTTGACCTCGTGCACGTCTTTCAGCGCCTTGTGACCGGTCAGGAAGGCAGAGGCCAGACCCGCCTGTCCGATGGCCAGGGACATCAGCACAGTGGCCTCGGTCTGGACCAGCACGAGCAGTGGCGGTCGACGGGTTCGGGCGGAGCTGGCAACCATGCGCTCAGCATGCCCGACACCCGTCGGCGGACTCACCCCGCGTGCCCGGAGGTCATGGCCGGTTCGCCCGGAGCGCCCTGTTCACCCGCCCGCGGAGAGCGTAGGAAGGCTGCCAGCCCCACCGCGACGACGCCGAAGCCCGCCGCCACCAGGAACGCGCTGTGCAGGCCCACGCTCTGGGACACCGCCGGACTGGCCCCGGCGGCGGTTGCGGTCAGGCTGCGGGCGGTCAGCACCGTGACCAGCAGGGCCGTACCGGCGGCGCCGGCGACCTGCTGCAGCGTGGTCAGCGTGGCGCTGCCGTGTGAGTACAGGTGCGGGGGCAGCGGGTTGAGCGCGGTGGTGAACGCGGGGGTGAACAGGCAGGCCAGACCCAGCGACAGCACCACGTGCAGCATCAACAGGACCCAGACGGGGGTGGTGCTGGTGACGGCGCTGAGTCGCCACAACGTCAGGGTCAGCAGGACGGCTCCAGTGATCGCGAGCACCTTCGGGCCGTGCCGGTCGAACAGCTTGCCGACCGTGGGAGCCAGCAGGCCCATCAGCAGGCCACCCGGCAACAGCAGCAGTCCGGTGCTGAGCGAGTCCAGCCCCCGGATGTTCTGCAGGTAGATCGGCAGCAGGATGATGACGCCGAACAGTCCCATCATGACGATGGCCAGCAGAGCGACCCCGAACCGAAACATGGGGAACTGGAACACGCGGAGGTCGAGCAGCGGGGAGCCGTTCTTCTGGAGGGCGACCTGGCGCCACCCGAACAGCAGCAGGCTCACCACCCCGATCACCAGTGAGGAGACCGCCACCGCCAGGGTGCCGGGGGTGTGTGCCTCACCGATCCGGCTGAGGCCGAAGACGATTCCCCCGAAGGCCGGGATGGACAGCATGACCGACCGCAGGTCGAGCTTCTGCTGACCCGGCTCGTTGACGTTGACCAGGCGGACTGCTCCGTAGGCCAGGGCCGCCAGAGCGACGGGGAGCACCAGCAGGAACATGAACCGCCAGGAGAGGTACTGCAGGATGAGGCCGGACAGCGTCGGTCCGATGGCCGGCGCCACGGAGATGACGATGCTCACGTTGCCCATCACGCCACCGCGCTTCTCCAGCGGGGTCAGGGTCAGGATGGTCGTCATCAGCAGCGGCAGCATCACCGCGGTGCCGGAAGCCTGGATGATGCGGGCCACCAGCAGCATCAGGAAGCCCGACGACAGGCCGGCCAGCAGCGTCCCGGTGCAGAACAACGTCATCGCGGCGAGGAAGATCGTCCGGGTCGACAGCCGTTGCAGCAGGAACCCGGTGGTGGGGATGACCACGGCCATGGTCAGCAGGAACGCTGTGGTCAACCACTGGGCGGTGCTCGCCGGGATGCTGAGGCTCGTCATCAGCTTGGGCAGCGCCACGCCCATGATGGTCTCGTTCAGGATCATCACGAACGCGGCGACCAGCAGGGTGATGATGACGCCCCGGTTTCGCGTCGCCGAGACGGTGTCGGGCCGGGTGGTTTCCGGGGCGGTAGTCACTGGAGATCCTTCGGTGCTGCTGATGGGCCGGGCCTGGGTGTTGGTCTGCGGCGAAGAGGGTGGCCGTCTACGTGGACCGAATCACAGGTTCTACGCTATGAGCCACCGAGATCGATGTCATCTTCTTTACCTACCGACTAGCCACAACCGCGAAAGTCACCGGTCGCATTCCCTGTTTCGGCCTCCAATGTGACGCCGGCCGTGATTCGGGCGTCAAAGTTCAGCGTGCGGTCAGCACCAGCGGACCGTCCGGCGTGATGGCCACCGTGTGCTCGGCGTGTGCGCCTCGCGACCCGTCGTTGCTGCGGAGCGTCCAGCCGTCCGGGTCGGTGTGGATCTTGATGCTCCTATTGGTGTCAAGCGGCGTGGAGCCATTGGCGGTAGGCGTTGGCGAGGGTGTCGTCTCGCTGGTTTCCGCGTTCGATTCTGGAGATGTTGGTGGGCCAGACCGCGAAGTGTTGAGCGACTTGGGTGAGGGTG
>JBBRYD010000128.1:0-11253 GCA_038238065.1 Propionibacteriales bacterium
CCCAGCGCCGCCGAACAGGCCGATCTTGCCGCCCTGCACGTACGGCGTCAGCAAGTCCAGCACCTTGATACCGGTCTCCAGCATCTCGGTCTTCGACTCCAGCGCGTCGAACTTGGGCGCGGAACGATGGATCGGCCAGCGCTCGGTCACCTCGAACTGCGACGCGTCCTCGCTCAGGCAGTCACCGGTGACGTTCCAGACCCGGCCCTTGGTCACGTCACCCACGGGCACGCTGATCGGGCCACCGGTGTCGCGCACCTCGGTACCACGCTTCATGCCGTCGGTGGGCTTCAGCGCGATGCAGCGGACCATGTTGTCGCCGATGTGCAGGGCGACCTCCATGGTCTGGGTGCGGGTCTCGCCGCTGACCGTGATGTCGACCAGCACCGCGTTCTGCAGGTCGGGCATGGTGTCGACCGGGAACTCGACGTCGACCACGGGGCCGATGACTCGCGCCACTCGGCCGACTCCGCCGGAGGAGTGCTTGGTCTCTTGGTGTTCGATCGTGGCAGTCATGGTGTCCTCACTCGTTCCGCATCTCGTGGTGTCTCACTCGTTCGAGGCGTTCGCGTCGGCCAGCGCCGAGGCACCACCGACGATCTCGCTGATTTCTTGGGTGATCTCGGCTTGCCGGGCCTGGTTGGCCTCCCGGGTCAGCGCCTCGATCAGTGACTGTGCGTTGTCGGTCGCCGACTTCATCGCCTTCTGCCGCGCCGCCAGCTCGGACGCGGCCGCCTGCAGCAACGCCGCCTGGATCCGGCTGGCCACGTAGAGCGGCAGCAGCTCGTCCAGCACGGTCTCTGCGTCGGGCTCGAACTCGTACAGCGGAAGCACGTCCTCCGCGGCCGGCGCCTCTTCGCCTTCGACGACTTCCAGCGGCAGCAGCCGTACCACCTCGGGGGTCTGGGTCAACATGGAGACGAACCGGGTGTAGACCAGGTGGATCTCGTCGACCCCGCCCTCCTCGGTCGGGGTCAGGAACGCCTCGATCAGGGCGTCAGCGATCTCGCGGGCGTCCTTGTACGTCGGCGCGTCGGAGAAGCCGTCCCAGGCCCGAGCCACCGAACGTCGGCGGAACTGGTAGTAGGCCGCGGCCTTGCGACCGGTGAGGTAGGGCACGACCTCCTTGCCACCGTCGCGCAGCAGACCAGACAGCTGTTCGCCCTGCTTGATCACCGAGGACGAGTACGCGCCGGCCAGACCGCGGTCGGAGGTGATCAGCAGCACCGCGGCGCGATGGGGGTTCTCCTTCTCGGTCGTCAGCGGGTGGTCGACGTTGGAGAACGTGGCCACCGCCGAGACGGCACGGGTCAGCTCCCGGGCGAACGGCGCCGCTGCTCGGGCCCGCTGCTGCGCCTTGATGATCCGGGACGAGGCGATCAGCTCCATCGCTCGGGTGATCTTCTTCGTGGTCGAGACCGACGTCCGGCGGGAGCGGAGCTCGCGCAAGCTAGCAGGCATCTCTCTCTCCCAACCGGCTCGCGCGTCTCGCCGTGGCCGACGTTGTCGTCACTCTTCGCGAACGAGAAGCGTGTTCGCTCATCGCTCCTCCCATCGTCGGCGCTCGACCCCGACGCTCGCCCGGCTAGCCACGCTTCTGCTTCACGATCTGCTCCTGCTCGACGTTTTCCTGTTCCAGTGAGGTGACTTCCTCGTGACCGGCCAGCAGCTTGCCGTCGGAGGTCTGGAAGCCCTTCTTGAACTCGGCGATGTTCGTCGTCAGAGCGTCAGCGGTGTCGTCGTCGAAGACCTTGCTCTCCCGGATGTTCTGCAGCACCGAGCCGTTGTGCTTCAGGTAGTCCAGCAGCTCCCGCTCGAACCGGATCACGTCGTCGGTGGGGACGTCGTCGAACTGGCCGTTGATGCCGGACCAGACCGAGACCACCTGGTCCTCGATCGGGTACGGCGTGTACTGCGGCTGCTTCAGCAGCTCCACCAGCTTCTCGCCCCGGTCCAGCTGTCGACGTGACGTCGGGTCCAGGTCGGAGGCGAACATCGCGAACGCCTGCATGTCGCGGTACTGCGCCAGGTTGATCTTCAGCGAGCCCGACACGTTCTTCATCGCCTTAATCTGGGCTGCTCCACCGACCCGCGAGACCGAGACGCCGACGTCGATGGCCGGCCGCTGGTTGGCGTTGAACAGGTCGGACTGGAGGAAGATCTGTCCGTCGGTGATGGAGATGACGTTGGTCGGGATGAAGGCCGACACGTCGTTGGCCTTGGTCTCGACGACGGGCAGGCCGGTCATCGAACCGCCTCCCAGCTCCTTGGAGAGCTTCGCGCAGCGCTCCAGCAGGCGGGAGTGGAGGTAGAAGACGTCACCGGGGTAGGCCTCGCGGCCGGGCGGGCGACGCAGCAGCAGCGACATGGCGCGGTAGGCCTCGGCGTGCTTGGTCAGGTCGTCGAAGACGATCAGGACGTGCTTGCCCTGATACATCCAGTGCTGCCCGATGGCCGAGCCGGTGTAGGGCGCTACGTACTTGAAGCCCGCCGCGTCGGAGGCGGGGGCGTGCACGATGGTCGTGTAGGGCAGCGCACCGGCTTCTTCCAGGGCACCGCGCAAGCCGGCGATGGTCGAGCCCTTCTGCCCGATCGCCACGTAGATGCAGCGGACCTGCTGCTCCGGGTCACCAGACTCCCAGGCGGCCTTCTGGTTGATGATGGTGTCGATCGCGATGGCCGTCTTGCCGGTCTTGCGGTCACCGATGATCAGCTGACGCTGGCCGCGACCGATCGGGATCATGGCGTCGATGGCCTTGATGCCGGTCTGCAGCGGCTGGCGGACCTCCTGCCGGTCCATCACACCGGCGGCCTGCAGCTCGAGCGCGCGGCGCTCGGTCAGACCCGCTATGTCGCCCAGACCGTCGATGGGGTTGCCCAGCGCGTCGACGGTCCGCCCGAGGTAACCGTCGCCCACGGGCACCGACAGCACGTCTCCGGTGCCGCGGACGGTCTGACCCTCCTCGATGCCTTCGGAGTCACCCATCACGACGACACCGATCTCTCGGACATCCAGGTTCAGGGCGATGCCCAGGGTGCCGTTCTCGAACTCGAGCAGCTCGTTGGCCATCGCCGAGGGCAGGCCCTCGACCCGAGCGATGCCGTCACCGGAGGTGACCACCGTGCCGACCTCTTCCCGGGAGGAGACGTCGGGGGTGTAGTTCTGGACGTATCGGTCCAGAGCGTCCCGGATCTCTTCCGGTCGAATAGTGAGTTCCGCCATCGTCGATGTCCCTTGCTCTCGTCTGTTTCTCGTTCAGTGGGTCTGGCTGGTGGAACACTGGGGTTCCGGGTCAGGCTGGTGCCGGTCTGAGGGCACCCCGGGTCTTCAGGTGAACAGCCGCCGGGCGCTCTCGAGCTTGGCGGCCACGGTGCCTTCGATGACCTCGTCGCCGAGCTCCACCCGGACGCCGCCGAGCACCGACTCGTCGATCACGACCTGCACGTCCACGCGGCGACCGACCTGCTTCGACAGCGCGGCCTCCATCCGCGTGACCTGCTCATCGGTCAACGGTCGCGATACCCGGACGGTGGCGATCACCCGGTTCTTCATCTCCGCGGCCAACGAGACGTAGCTCTCGAGCGTCGCATCGAAGGTACGTTCGCGGGCCAGCACAGCCCGCTTCGCGAGCACGATGGTCGACTCGCTCGCCTTGCCGCTCAACAGGTCACCGACCAGCTCCTGGCGGTGCTCGGCGTCGACCGTCCGGTCGGCCAGCGCCTGCCGGACCGACGGGTTGGCCGCGACCAGCCGAGCGAACCGGAACATTTCGTCCTCGGTCTCCTCCAGCTGACCGGTACCCTCGGCCTTCAGCAGCTGCGCCCGGACAGCCTGCCGCTCGATGGCCGCCACGAACGTCCGGGCCCCGGGCCACCGCACGGCGGCCGCCTCGACCACGACGGTCACAGCAGCGTCGGAGACCTTGCCGTCCAGGACACCGTGCGCAAGCCCGCGGCGGGCGCCTTCCGGCGAGCCGGGATCCGAGAGCGCCCGGCGGAGCGCCACCGACGAGGTGAGGACGTCCACCACGCCGAACAGGTCAGCCGCCAACGTCTCTACCGGAGCCGGCCGGCCGAGGACTCGGTCCACCAGGCCCGGTTTGACGCTCACCTGCTCGTCGAGCACCCCGTCCAGCAGGCCGAGCCGGGTGTCTTCGCCGAGGCTCATGACTGGGCCGGTTCCGACGCGGGGGCCGGTGCGGGATCGTCACTCTCGAGGTCAGCCAGGAAACGGTCGACGGTCCGGCGCGCACGCTCGTCGTCGGTCAGGGACTCGCCCACGATCCGGCCGGCCAAGGTGGTCGCCAGACCCCCGAGCTCGTTGCGCAGGGTGGCCATCAGCTGGTTGCGCTCGGCTTCCAGGTTGGCCTCCGCGCTGTTCTTGATCCGAGCCACCTCGGCCTGGGCCTGCTCGCGCATCTCGGCGATGATCTGGGTGCCCTGGGTCTTGGCGTCCTCACGAATCCTGCCCGCTTCGGCACGCGCGTCGCTGAGCTGGGCCTGGTACTCGCGAAGCGCGGCCTCGGCCTCGGCCTGAGCCTTCTCGGCCTTCTCCATGCCGCCCTGGATGGCCTCGGTCCGTTCGGCATAGGTCGCCTCGAACCTCGGCACCACGTACTTGGTGATGATGAAGGTCAGGATGGCGATGAAGACGAGGGAGGCGATGACCTCGGGCCACTCGAGGGCGAGCGGGCTCCCTCCCTCTGCCAGGGGAATGAGTAGCGTCGTCATGTTCGGAGCCTATTAACCCTGGAAGACGAAGGCGAGCGCGATGCCGATGATGGCCAGGGCCTCACAGACGGCGAAGCCGATCCAGGCCGTACCCATCATGGCCCCGCGAGCTTCGGGCTGCCGGGCGGTGCCCTGGATGACGGAGGCAAAGATCAAGCCCACGCCGATACCAGGACCGATCGCGCCGAGACCGTAGCCGACGATGGCCAGCGAGCCGGTGATGTCCAGTGGAGTCATTCTGATCTTCCTTTCAAGGTCCGGCGCTGGTCGTCAGCCCCGGAGATTGGTGTGGTTCAGTGCTCCTCGGCAGCGGCCGAGGAGATGTATACGGCGACGAGCACGGTGAAGATGAACGCCTGCAGCGACTGCACGAAGATCTCCAGGCCGAAGATCGCCATGCTGAAGATGAGCGATGCGCCGCCGGCGATCTTGTTGATGATGGGCTGGCTCTGGACGAGCAGGTACTCCCCACCGAGCACGAACACCAGCACCAGCAGGTGGCCGGCGAACATGTTGGCGAAGAGCCGCAGCGCCAGCGTGGCGGGCCGGACGACGATGTTGGACAGGAACTCCAGCGGGATGATCAGCGGCCACATGAACCATGGCACCCCGGACGGCAGCACGGTGTGCTTGAGGTAACCGAGCGGGCCGTGCTTGGCGATCCCGACGGCGTTGTAGAGCACCCAGACCAGGCCCGCCAGACCGTAGGCCCAGCTCACGTGCGCGGTGGTCGGCATCAGGGTGAACGGGATGATGCCGTACAGGTTGTTCAGCAGCACGAACGAGAACAGCGCGATCAGGATCGGCAGGTACCTGCGCCAGCCGTGCCCGATGGTGTCCCGGGCGATGCCGTTGCGGACGAAGTTGTAGGCGTACTCGCCGATGAACTGGCCCTTGCTGGGCACCATCGCCCGCTTGCGCGACATGATGAGCCAGAAAGCCACGATGACGACCACAGACACGATCGCCTGCAGCATGAACTTGGTGAGCCACTCCATCCCGGGCACGCCGGGAAAGATGGGGCTGCCGGCTTGGTCGAAGCTCTGCGCCCCGGGTGCCTGGAAACCCTCCATGGGGATCAGACTCATCAACTGCCCGCTCACGAGACACCCTCCTTCTTCTTCGACTGCCAGGGGTTGGCCGGCCTGCGGCCACCCCGAGAGAATTTGCGACCAGTGGCCCCGGTGGTTTCCTCGGGTACACGACCATAGCGCCTGATGATCACGTAGCAGCCACCCGCCGCGCCGAGGACGATGCCGAGCGGCAGCAGGAAGCGGGTGCCCAGGTAGTGGTCACCCACCCAGCCGAGCCCGCCGTAGAACAACACACCCGCGATGAGGTAGGACAGGACACGCATCCCGTAGTCCATCCCGCTCAGCTCGCTCCGGCCCGGACGTCCCTCAGAGGCCTCTGGTGACTCCCGGCGGTCGGTCATGGCGGGAGCCACGCTAGCAGTGATCGCATGGTCGGTCACTGCGCCGACTCCTCGGTGGACGGGGCGACATACTCCTGGTCGTAGTGCCCGATCCGGAGTCGGGAGAACACCAGGACCTCCACCACCAACCAGCCGGCGACCACGCCCATCGTGGTGATGAAGACGCTCATCGGCTGCAGGTCCGGCCAACGGTCGCGGTGCTTCTGGTAGAGCAGCAACAGCAGGCCCAGAGCCACGATGCGTGTGGTGTAGCTCGCCATCGACACCGCCAGCAGGGTGCGGGCGCCTGCATCGGCGAACCTCACCATCACCAGCTGTCCGGCCGCATAGAAGAACAGCACCATCACGGCGGCCAGCGCCGCTCCGACGAGCCCAGGCACGCCGTAGACCACCGTGCAGATGACCAGGCAGATGACCGCCGCAGTGACCCCACCGGACAGCCCGCCCAGGAGCAGCCTGCGCGCCCGTCGGACATGCACGCTCGACCCAGCCGCAGAGGTCATCTGTGACTCCGGCTGTCGGCTTTCAGTCGTCATGATCGGCGGCTGTCCCTGTTCTGTCGGTGAGTGCTGGTGAAAAGTAGCACACAGTCTGCGGGCCTCACGAGTCAGGAAATGTGCTCGGCAGCACCAGATCTGTGGCCCGGAGAGGGTTACGGCAGCGACGGATCCCGCTCCACCCGGGGCTTGGCGGCGACCGGACGAGCCAGGGTGAAGAGCAACAGCACGAGCGCGGAGATGGCGATCACGGCGATCACCTGCCAGCTCCGGAGCAGACCGAGGGCGATGACGCCGAAGGACACCAGGGCCGACCAGACGTACATCAGCATCACCGCCCGGCGCTGGCTGTGACCACGTTCCAGCAGCCGGTGGTGCAGGTGCTGCTTGTCGGCGACGAACCACCAGCGGCCCGCGTAGGTCCGTCGGATGAAGGCGAGCATCACGTCCAGGAACGGCAGCGCCAAGATGGCCAGCGGCAACACCAGCGGCAAGATGGTGGGCATCAGGCCGCCGCCGCCGTCCTTGAGCTGCGAGGTGTCGATCTGGCCGGTCAGGCTGATGGTGGAGGTGGCCAGCAGCAGTCCGAGCAGCATCGCGCCCGAGTCGCCCATGAACATCCGGGCCGGGAAGAAGTTGTGCGGCAGGAACCCCAGGCACGCACCCGCGATCGCCACGGTGATCAGGCTCGAGGTCGTGGCCCGGGCGAGGTGCTGGTCAACGGTCAGCAGGTAGGAGTAGGCGAAGAAGGCGAGCGCCCCGATCCCGACGACCCCGGTGGCGAGGCCGTCCAGCCCGTCCACGAAGTTGACGGCGTTGGAGCAGAGCACGATGAAGAAGACGGTGATCGCCACCGACGCCGAGGCCGGCAGCACGATGGTCTGGTCCGGCAGCGGGATCCACAGCATGCGGACGCCGAGCGCCACCGCAATCCCGGCCGCCAGCACCTGGCCGGCGAACTTGGCCAGCGGCGGCAGCTCGAACAGGTCGTCCAGGACCCCGACCAGACAGATGACCGCGGCGGCGACCAGCACGGCCCGGGAGTCCTGCAGGACCAGGGGCTGACGCCCCAGGAACGGCAGCTGCCACGACATCACGAAGGCGGCCGCCACTCCCCCGAGCATCGCGACCCCGCCGAAGTAGGGCATCTCGATGGTGTGCACGTCCCGGTCGCGGACCCTGGCCAGCGCCCCGGTCTTGAGGGCCAGTCGGCGACAGACGCCGCTCAGGAGATACGTGCTCGCCGCGGCGATGAGCAGGACGAGGAGGTACTCCCGCACTCAGGCCTCGGACCGCGAACGCGGCGGCGGATCGTCGAGCTCGGGGATGGCGTGCGGGTCCGTGTCGTCACCCTCGACCGTCGGCTCGCGGTACCCCCGCTCGACGTCGTGTTCCGCGGTGCCGTCGGGTTCGGTGCCGTCGGGTTCGGCGGTGCCGTCCGGTTCGGCGGTGCCGTCCGGTTCGGCGGTGTGCTCCGGTTCGCCGGCGGCGTCCGGGTCTGGCTCCACCAGGTCCGTCAGCTGCGGCAAGGTCTCCCGCAGCACCGCCACGCTCAGCGCCCCGTGGCGCAGCACCTCGCCGGAGTCGGTCTGGCTGAAGTCCACGATGGTGGAGGGGACGCTGCCCTGGTCGCCCAGCTTGCCGCCGTCGAGATACACCGAGACGCCGTCCCCCAGCTGCTCGATCGCCTCGTCGACCGTGACCGCGGCCGTCAACCCGCTGATGTTGGCACTGCTGACCGCCATCGGGCCGGTCCGGCGCAGCACCTCGCGGGCCAGCTCGTGGTCGGGCACCCTGAGGGCGATGGTGCCCTCGGCCTCCCCCAGGTCGAGCCGCAGGCTCGGCTGCACCCGACAGATGACGGTCAGGGGCCCGGGCCAGTGCTTGGCGACCAGGTCCTTGGCCTGTTGGGGCACGTCGACGGCCAGCACCCGGATCAGGCTCGGGTCGGCGATCAGCACCGGCGGCGGCATGTCACGCCCGCGGACCTTGGTGTCCAGCAGGCGCTGCACCGCTTCGGGGCTGAAGGCGTCGGCTCCGATCCCGTACACGGTGTCGGTGGGCAGCACGATGCACTGGCCCCGCTCGATCGCCACCCGTGCCGCCTCAGCGGCCTCGGCCAGCATGGCCGCGTCGTCGGTGGTGCAGTCGAAGCGCTCGTACTCGACCGCAGGTGGCTCGTCGTGGACGGAGTGGAACTCTGCTGTCCGGTCCTGCTCGGGCTCGAGGGTCGAGTCCTGCACCGTCCAGCCGTCCTCCTCGTCACTCACTCAGCCCATCCTGCCAGAAGCACCAAGCAATCCCCGTTCACCGCGGCCGAGCCGGACCGCGGTGACGAACCGGGGTCGCGCCGACAGGTCGGGGTGGTCACGCACGGAGCGATAGGATCCGGCGCCGGTGAAGACGGCCGGGGCCGCCTCCGCCTGCACCTCCGCGTGCTCGGCACAGACGAGTCCCTCATCGGTGAGCAACCGCGCGGCCACTCGCGCCACCACCCGCATCGCGTCCAGACCGTCGTGGCCGGAGAACAGCGCCAGCGCCGGGTCGTGGTCGCGCACCTCGGGGTCGACGGACTCGTACGCCTCGAGCGGGATGTAGGGCGGGTTGGCGATCACCAGGTCGACGGTGCCGTCCAGCTGCGGCAAGGTGTCCGCCATGTCCTCCACATGCAGCTCGACACCGGTGCCGGCGAGGTTGCGGATGGCCCAGGGGGCGGCTTCCTCGGACACCTCGACGGCGTGCAGGCTGACGCCCGGGACCTCGTGCGCGATGGCCCTGGAGATGGCGCCGGAGCCGGCGCAGAGCTCCACCACCAGTGGACGGCGGCCGGCGGCCGCCAGCCGCCTCAGCTGCTCGATGGCCCAGCCGGTCATCACCTCGGTCTCGGGTCGCGGCACGAAGACGCCGGGCCCCACCTCGATCTCCTCGTACCTGAAGTACGCCCGGCCGGTCAGATGCTGCAACGGAATCCGGTCGGCGCGGCGGGCGAGCAGGGCGCGGTACGTGGTCTGGTCGGCGTCGGTCACGCCGTCGAGCAGCAGCAGCTGCCCCGGTTCCTGGTCCAGCACGTGAGCCAGCAGCAGTCGCGCCTCCGCCGCGGGGCTGGCGATCCCCGCCGTCCGGAGTCGATCGGCGGCCTCAGCGAGGAGGGTCCGGGCGGGGTCAAGACCGGGTATCTCAGGCCTCGCCGACGTGCGACAGCCGTTCGGCGGTGTCTGCCTCCTGCAGCGCCGCGATGACCGCGCCCAGGTCACCGTTGAGTACCTGGTCGAGGTTGTAGGCCTTGAAACCGATCCGGTGGTCGGCGATCCGGTTCTCCGCGAAGTTGTAGGTACGGATCCGTTCCGACCGGTCCACGGTGCGGATCTGGCTCTTGCGGGCTGCCGACGCGGCGTTGGCCACGTCCTCCTCGTGCGCGGTGATGAGTCGCGCTCGCAGCATCCGCATCGCCTGCTCCTTGTTCTGCAGCTGCGAGCGCTCGTTCTGGCAGGAGACCACGATCCCGGTCGGTAGGTGCGTGATCCGCACCGCGGAGTCGGTGGTGTTGACGCCTTGGCCACCAGGGCCCGAGGAACGGTAGACGTCGATCCGCAGGTCGTTCTCGTCCACCTCGACCTCGGTCTCCTCGACCTCGGGCATCACCAGCACGCCGGCGGCGGAGGTGTGCACGCGTCCCTGGGACTCCGTCACCGGCACCCGCTGCACCCGGTGCACCCCGCCCTCGAACTTCAGCACGCCGTACGGCATCTGGTCCGGCTCGATCACCGACGGTGCCTTGATGGCCGCGGTCACCGACTTGTAGCCGCCGAGGTCGGTCTCCTGGGCGTCGAGGATCTCGACCTTCCAGCCGCGCTGCTCGGCGTAGCGGGAGTACATCTTCAGCAGGTCACCGGCGAACAGGGCAGACTCGTCACCACCCTCGCCCGACTTGATCTCGATCAGCGCGTCGCCGGAGTCGTTGGGGTCACGGGGGGCGAGCAGCCGGGTCAGCCGTTCGGCGACCACCGGCAACCGGCGCTCGAGATCCTCGGCTTCGGCGGCAAATGCCTCGTCCTCGAGAGCCAGCTCACGGGCGGCAGCCAGGTCGTCGGTCAGTCGGCTGTACTCATCCATGCCCTTGATGATCGGGGTCAGCTCGGCGTACCGACGGCCGACCTTGCGCGCCCGAGCCACATCGGCGTGGATCGACGGGTCGCTGAGGGCAGCCTCCAGCTCGGCGAACTCGTCGCGCAAGTGCCCGGCCGACTCAAACATGTGTTGCCCTCACCTCTCCTACCTTCGCCGACTGGGCGCTGATGCGGCTCTTTGGTCGGCGTGTCGCGGCTCGACGACGTGTCGGCACGCGAAATGCGCCGGGCCACGAGGATGTGCATCCCCGTCGCCCGGCGCATCTGTGGTGTTACTTGGCTGCCTTCTGAGCGGCGTAGCGCTTCTCGAAGCGGGCCACGCGGCCACCGGTGTCCAGGATCTTCTGCTTGCCCGTGTAGAACGGGTGGCAGGCGGAGCACACGTCAGCGTGCAGAATGCCGCTCGGGGAGGTGCTCCGAGTCGTGAAGCTGTTGCCGCAGGTGCCTCGGTAGACACCGCCGG
>JBBRYD010000129.1:0-11242 GCA_038238065.1 Propionibacteriales bacterium
CTCCGCGCCGACGTGGGGCTGGTGCCGGTGCGGCCCGCGCTGCCCCACGACCGGGACGCGCCGCCCGCGCTGGCCGCGGTCGACGCCTGGGTGGGGGCGTCGATGGCCATCGACAGCGACGATACCGAGGCTCCGGCGCTGGTGGCGCAGCTCGTCGACGCGTTGCTCGGCATCTCCCTCTGACCTGACTCGGCACTGATCCTGCGGTTGTGTCGGCGTGTCGCCCCGCATCTCACGGGCCGATCCACGAGTGACACCCCTTGGTCCTGGTGCCACACTGGGTGCGACGAGTTGATAGCTCGCATGTGTTCCGGGGTCGGTGCAATTCCGAGCCGGCGGTGAAAGTCCGCGACCCGATCGCAGCCAGTGATCGGTTGATGTGGTGCAACTCCACGACCGACGGTGAAAGTCCGGATGGGAGGAACACGGAGTGTGTCAGGCCTGCCCTGGAGGCAACGCCTGCACGTCTCTTTCACCCCGGGTATTCGTGCGACCGGATGAGTGGAGGATGGACATGGATTTCTCAGACCTGCTTGTGCGGCTGCTGAACGCCAAGATCGACATCGGACCGGGCGTGACCTGGCGCGAGATCATCGGAAATGTGTTCGGTCTAGCCAGCGCAGTGCTGGGCATGCGACGCAGGGTCGCGGCCTGGCCGATCGGAGTGGTGGGCAACGTCTTGTTGTTCACCGTCTTCCTGGGCGGGGTGTTCCACACCCCGCAAGAGCTCGACCTCTGGGGACAGGCGGGGCGGCAGGTCTTCTTCCTGATCGTCAGCCTGTACGGCTGGTACCGCTGGGCCCAGTACCGCAAGACGTCCGGCGGTGGTGGCGGCGTCGGTGTCACGCCTCGCTGGGCCGGGAAGGCCGGGCGGATCCAGCTGCTGGTCGCCGCCGTCGTCTTGTGGACCGCCTTCTACTTCATCCTGGCCGCTCTGCACTCCTACGGTCCGGCCTCGGACGCGTGGATCCTCACTGGGTCGATCCTGGCCACCTACGGCATGGCCCGTGGCTGGGTGGAGTTCTGGCTGATCTGGATCGCCGTCGACCTGGTCGGGGTACCCCTGCTGTTCGCGGCGGGCTACTACCCGTCGGCCATCATGTACGTCGTCTACGGCGCCTTCTGCGTGGTCGGCTTCGTCTCCTGGATGAAGATCGAACGCGGTCAGCGCGGCGACGTGCACCCGTCAGGGGTGGCCGACCCGGTGATCGAGACCGTTGGCTGAGGCCTGAGCTGCGGGCGGCCACCAGGCTCACCGATAAGGTGGTCGCCCGTGACTGGAACTCGCCCCGGCAAGAGCTTCGACGCGCTGTTCGCCGAGCTCACCGACAAGGTCGCCCAGCGTGTCCCGGGCTCGTCCACGGTGGCCCGGATCGACGCCGGCGTGCACGAGATCGGCAAGAAGATCGTCGAAGAGGCGGCCGAGGTATGGATGGCCGCCGAGTTTCAGAGCAAGGCCGAAGCGGCGGAGGAGATCAGTCAGCTGCTGTACCACCTCCAGGTGATGATGCTGGCGCTCGATCTCGACCTCGAAGACGTCTACGTCCATCTCTGAGCGCCCACACCCTGCTCAGAGGCTGGAGCCGGCTGCGCGTGCGCCCACTTAGGATGGGTCGGTGACCTCGTCTCGCGCCCTGATCAAGGTGGCGGTGCCCAACAAGGGCTCGCTGGCCGAATCCGCCGCCCAGATGCTGCGCGAAGCCGGTTACCTGCAGCGGACCGACACCAAGGAGCTGGTCCTGCTCGACGAGGCCAACGGCGTGGAGTTCTTCTACCTCAGGCCCCGCGACATCGCCGTCTACGTGGGCGAGGGGACCCTGGACATCGGCCTCACGGGTCGCGACATGCTGCTGGACTCCCAGGCCTCGGCGACCGAGCTGGTCCCGCTGGGCTTCGCGCGGAGTCGGTTCCGGTTCGCGGCGCCCGTCGGCACCGAGATGTCGATCAGCAAGCTGCAGGGGCTGCGGCTCGCAACCTCGTATCCGGGTCTGGTGCAGGCCTACCTGGCCGAGCACGGCGTCACGGTTCGGTTGATCCGGCTGGACGGAGCCGTGGAGAGCGCCATCCGGCTCGGGGTGGCCGACGTGATCGCCGACGTGGTGGAGACCGGTACGACGCTGCGCCAGGCGGGGCTCGAGCTGTTCGGCGACCCGATCCTCGAGTCCGAGGGCATCCTCATCACCCGGACCGGCGCCGCCCCACCGCCGGGCCTCGACCAGCTCCAGCGCCGGCTGAACGGCGTCCTGGTCGCCCGCAACTACGTGATGATGGACTACGACGTGTCCGGCGGAGCCGTGGACAAGGCGTGCGAGATCACGCCTGGGCTCGAGTCCCCGACCGTCTCGCCGCTGGCCAGGGAAGGCTGGCACGCCGTCCGCGCGATGGTGCCGCGCCGGGAGGCACAGCAGATCATGGACGACCTCTGGGACCTCGGCGCGCGGGCCATCCTGGTCACCGACATCGCCGCCTGCCGGATCTGATGCCGGTGTCACGGACGCGGGCGATCCAGGGACGCGGCTGACGGTGGCGGACCTGGCGGATAGCGTGCAGGTGTTCCGGCCCCGCCGGCTACGGATCCTGGCCGTGGTGATGTCGGTGGCGTTGTGCGGGCTGATCGTCTTCGGCTGGTTGGCCCTTCCGGTCCATCTCCGTGAGCAGTTCACGCTATCCCAGCGGCTGACCCTGCTGGCGCTGCTGGCGGTGCTGGAGCTGGTGGTGGTCGCCATCGCCGCCAGCTACGTCCGGGCCGACGCGGTCGGCCTGCGGTTCCGCAACGGGTTCCGGACGTACGCCGTTGCCTGGGAACGGGTGCACAAGATCATGCTGAGGCCGGGGGACCCGTGGGGGCTGCTGCTGTTGATCCCGTCCGACGGCAGCACCTTCGAGGTGGACCTCGACGCCGAGAAGCGACAGCTGATGGGGATCCAGGGCAACGACGGCGACGCCGCCCGGGATGCGATCGAGGCGCTACGCCTCCGCCACCACCGCGCCGTACACTGAGCTCGGTGAGGTGACCATCGCGGGACGCCCGGGGTACCGGTCTCGAGGCGGGGCGTTGCGGTCAGCGGTTCATCCGGGTCAACTGAGACCATGACCGAACAGACTCTGCTGATCACCTCCACCCTGACCCGCATCACGACGCTGGCCACCGTGTTGGCGGCGGTGACCACCGGCGTGATGGCCGGCGTATTCTTCGCCTTCTCGACCAGCGTGATGAAGGCGCTGAACCGGCTGCCCGCCCCGCAGGCCATCGCGGCCATGCAGGGCATGAACGTCACCATCGTCAACCCACTCTTCCTGGTGGTGCTGGTGGGTTCGACCCTCTGCTGCCTCGGGCTGCTCGTCACCGCACCGTTCGCCGGCCTGCCGCACGTGGGACTCCGGGTGGCCGGGGCGTTGGTCTTCCTGGTCGGAGCAATCGGGGTCACTGCGGTGGTCAACGTAGGAATGAACGATGCGCTCGCCGCCGCAGATCCGGCCGTGACCGACGCACCCTCGATCTGGCGGCACTACGCAGACCGCTGGACCAGCTTCAACCACCTGCGGGCGGCCTCGTCAGTGGCCGCCACCGCCTTGCTGGCGCTGGCCAGCACGCCGCCGTACCGTTGAGCGGCTAGCTGATCCCGCGTGACTTCAGCAGGGCCTCGATCTCGGCCATGTCGTCGTCGACCGGGGCCACTGCTTTACCGGCGGGAGTCGTGCCGGCGCCGGCCGCGGCCTTGCCCTGGCCGCCGCGACCGGCTGCCACGGCCGTCGACCGAGCCGAGGTGGCCGAGCCCTGGTTGGTCACGGACCGCTTCTTCGACGTGCCGGGGAAGCGTCGGGCCACGAAGGCGCCGACCACCCAGAGCACGATGCACAGCACCAAAAAGGACAGTCCGAACCAGACCGGCGGCGACAAGATGATGCGGGCCGCCCAGCTGCCGATCGCCACGACCCCGTTCCAGATCAGTCGCAGCAGGCCACTGAAGTACAACGCGATCGGCGCCAGCGCCACGGCCACACCCTGGATCACCCTGCCCTTGACGCCGCGCCGCCAGGCGATCCCGGTAGCGATGATGCCGAGCAGGGTCAGGCCCACGCAGAGCGGTAAGAGGACGGTATCGACAGCAGGCATGTCTCCAGCGTGCCACAGCCGCAGGTACTGGCCGATGGGTGAACGCCCCGACAAGTCCCCCATTGGATGGTGCTCGGTCACGGGGTGAGGTGATGCGGTCCACGGGTGCTCACTGATCGCCGGACCGGTTACGGTGGTCGGCGTGGATCACGACCGGACGCTGGCGACGTCGCAGTTCCCGGCCGACGACGGTCGGCCCAACGCGGCGACGCGACAGGCGATGGACATCGCTTCGGCGCCGACGTCAACCGTCGACTACCTACGCGCAGTGGTGGCGCTGTGCGTGGATCGCGTGTTGGTGCCGGTGGTCGCCACGGCCACCAGGCTCGGGGAGACCAGTGGAGGCCTGACCGGGGACAAGGAGGCCGAGATGGCGGTCGTGCTGCTGCAGACGGCTGACGGGCGGCGGGCCATGCTGGCCTTCACCGGACTCGACTCGCTGCAGGCCTGGGACGCCACGGCCCGGCCCGTACCCGTGACGTTGGACCTGGCCGCGCAGTCCGCCGTAGCCGACGGGGCCGCAGCTCTGCTCATCGACTTCGCCGGCCCACACCCCCTGGTCATCGAGACCGACATCTTGGCGTCCCTGGCTCAGGGGCACCGGCTGGTGGAGATCGCGGACGGCGAGTTCGGCTGGGCGATGTGCCGGTGATGGCCATCGGTGATATCTTGGTCTTCGACCGATTCAGTGCTTGCACTGGGTCCGCAAAGCGGAGACCTGATCTCCCACCCGGGTAGCGTCCCTCGAGGATAGTTACCGGGTTGGTCTACGAGTGCGGCGCGCCTTGCCGGCACTCGTACTTTCAGGGTTTCTGCTCACGCGGAGGCCCTTTTTTCGTGGGCTGACCCAGGACTCGAGCTGTCTCGTTCACCACATATAACCAATTTGGAGGACATATCAGCACCGAACCGCGCATCAACGATCGCATTCGTGTCTCCGAGGTCCGGCTAGTCGGCCCCGCGGGCGAGCAAGTGGGGATCGTGCGTATCGAGGACGCCTTGCGCCTGGCGCGCGAGTCCGAGCTCGATCTGGTGGAAGTTGCTCCCATGGCACGCCCGCCGGTGGCCAAGCTCATGGACTACGGCAAGTTCAAGTACGAGAACGCGCAGAAGGCTCGGGAGAGCCGGCGCAACCAGACGAACACCGTGATCAAAGAGATGAAGCTGCGCCCGAAGATCGACAGCCACGACTACGACACCAAAAAGGGTCACGTCGTGCGCTTCCTCAAGGCAGGCGACAAGGTCAAGATCACGATCATGTTCCGTGGCCGCGAACAGTCGCGCCCGGAGCTGGGTTACAACCTGCTCAAGAAGCTGGCCGCGGATGTGGATGAGTTCGGTTTCGTCGAGTCCTCGCCCAAACAGGATGGGCGCAACATGCTCATGGTCCTGGGCCCGCACAAGAAGAAGACCGAGGCGCGCGCCGAGGCCAGCGTGGAACGCGATCGTCGGGCAGCCGCCCGTCAGGCCGACGCGGACGCCGAACGCAGCGAGCTCGCCAGCCATCGCGCCGAGGTAGCCGAGACGCCATCGGCGCCGAGACGGCGTGGCCCGAGCGACAACCTCGACGCAGACGTCGACATGAGCTAGCTCAGCGATCGAGCGACTCACGCCGGGAACGTTCCCGGTGCGGTCGTGAGTTGGACGAGGTGCGGCACCGCCGCGCCTCTCAGCAGAAGCGGCACGGTGCCGTGATCAAGCGGCAGCACGTTGCCGTGTCCGATACAGGAAATGGAGCGGCCACCATGCCGAAGATGAAGACGCACTCCGGTGCCAAGAAGCGGTTCAAGATCACGGGGACCGGCAAGGTGATGCACCGTCAGGCGGGCAAGATGCACCTGAACGAGCACAAGGCGTCGAGCCGTACGCGCCGCCTCACGGGTGACTCCGTGCTGGCCAAGGGCGACGCGGCCAAGGCCAAGAAGCTGCTCGGCGGTTACAAAGCCCGTTGACCGTGCGGTCCGTCGCGACCGCCGTCACACCCCATCAGCCAAGAACCGGGCTCGAAGTCTGAGCCCAAGAAACAAGGAGTATCCGCATGGCACGCGTCAAGCGTTCTGTAAATGCGCACAAGAAGCGTCGCGAAGTTCTCGAGCAGGCCTCGGGTTACCGCGGCCAGCGCTCCCGCCTCTACCGCAAGGCGAAGGAGCAGGTCCAGCACTCGATGATGTACGCCTACCGCGACCGTCGGGCGCGCAAGGGCGACTTCCGCAAGCTCTGGATCCAGCGCATCAACGCTGCGGCACGCGCGGAGGGCATGACCTACAACCGCTTCATCTCGGGTCTGAAGACCGCCGGGGTGGATGTGGACCGCAAGATCCTCGCCGACCTCGCGGTGACCGACCCCCAGGCGTTCGTCGCCCTGGTCGACATCGCCAAGAGTGCTGCACCGGCCGTCGAGGCCGACGCGGCCTGAGCACGTCCGAGCCGACCGGGCTCCGTCCGGCATCCCAGACCCCTGCGCGGTTTGCCTCCCAGAACCAGCTCCGGTCGGCTCGCCGTCTGCTCCGACGGAAGGATCGCGCGGCCGCCGGCGAGTTTCTCGTCGAGGGACCGCAGTCGGTGCGGGAGGCGCTGGCCCGTTCCGAGCTGGTCGGCACCCTGTTCGTGGGTCAGTCGACCCTGGAACGACACACCGCGTTGATGGAGACTGCGGTCCGGGCGGGGCTCGAGCCGGTCCTGGTGTCGGACCGAGACCTCGCCTCGCTGTCGGAGACGGTCACGCCGTCGGGGGTGGTTGCGGTCTGCCGCACCCTGGACGTGGACATCTCGGGTGCGCTCGCCGCCTCGCCGCGGCTGGTCGTCATCTGTGCCCAGGTCCGTGACCCCGGTAACGCGGGCACGGTGATCCGCTGCGCCGACGCCTTCGGGGCCGACGCGGTCATCCTGACCGAGGGTTCGGTGGACGCCTACAACGCCAAGACCGTCCGGGCCAGCGCCGGCAGTCTGTTCCATCTGCCGCTCGTGCTGGGCGCCGGTCTGGCCGAGGCGATCGAGGCCTGCCGGGCCCAGGGTCTTCAGGTGCTGGCTGCCGACGGATCCGGCCAAGTCGACCTCGACGACCTCGCCGCCGCGGGTGTGCTGGCGCGGCCCGTCGCCTGGGTGATGGGTAACGAGGCGTGGGGAATGCCCGACGAAGATCTGAGACTGGCCGACCGAGTGGTGCGGGTGCCGCTGTACGGGGGGGCGGAGAGCCTGAACCTCAGCACCGCGGCGGCGGTCTGTCTATACGCCACTGCCTCGGCCCAACGCCACTAGGCACTGATCCGGCATCGCACCCGGCGTGTCGCGCCGGCGTGGTGCCGGCGAGCCGGACCTGATCGGGCCAAACCCATTCGCGCCCGGCGGACAGCCCTTCCTACACTGAGCCGTGCGCCCCACGGCGCCGACCTGTCTCAGCCAGCTACATCCGTGTCCGATCCGTCGATCGCATCATCCGAGGGGAGCCCATGTCCGGGCCGAACAAGAGCTATGACCCCGTTCAGGTCACGCCCCTGAACGCCGAGAACGTCGAAGCCATGGTGGCCGAGGCGCTCCAGGCGTTTGCGGCGGCCACGACGGTGGCCGAGCTCCGAGAGGCCCGGCAGGCCCACGCGGCAGAGCGCTCTCCGGTCGCACTGGCCAACCGCGAGATCGGTGCCCTTCCGCCGCAGGCCCGCAAAGACGCCGGCGCGCGGATCGGTCAGGCCCGCGGCCTGATCAACCAGGCGTTGAAGGCCCGAGAGACCGAGATCTCCGCCGCGGAGCTCGCACAGGTCCTGGTCGAGGAGCGGGTCGACGTCACGCTGCCCGTCGAGCTGACGCCGACCGGCGCCGTACAGCCCATCACCGCGCTGATGAACCAGATGGAGGACGTGTTCCTGGCCATGGGCTGGGAGGTCGCCGAGGGACCCGAGCTCGAGGCCGAGTGGCTCAACTTCGACGCGCTCAACTTCATCCCGGACCATCCTGCCCGCACCATGCAGGACACCGTCTTCGCCGACCCGGCCGACGCCGGCATCGTGTTGCGGACCCACACGTCGCCGGTCCAGGCGCGCTCCATGCTCACTCGCGAGCTGCCGATCTACGTGGTCTGTCCCGGCAAGGTCGTCCGCGCCGACGAGTTCGACGCCACCCACGTGCCGGTCTTCCACCAGATCGAGGGTCTGGTCGTGGACAAGGGCATCACGCTGGGCCACCTGAGAGGCACCCTCGACCACTTCGCCCGGTCGATGTTCGGTGAGACGCGCACCCGGATGCGTCCGAACTACTTCCCCTTCACCGAGCCCTCGGCCGAGGTGGACCTCCAGTGTTTCGTCTGCCACGGCGACTCGATCAACAACCCGGACGCGCCCTGCCGCACCTGCGGCAGCGAAGGCTGGATCGAATGGGGCGGTTGCGGGGTGGTCAACCCGCGGGTGCTGCAGGCCTGCGGGATCGACTCGCAGGTCTACTCCGGCTTCGCCTTCGGGATGGGAGTGGAACGCACCCTGATGTTCCGCAACAACGCCGAGGACATGCGCGACATGGTCGAGGGTGACGTCCGGTTCAGCCGCTCCCTGGTCGGGAGTGCCCGATGAAGGCCCCGCTGAGCTGGCTGCGCGATCATGCCGAGCTGCCGCCCGGGCTGACCGGTCGCGCCCTGTCCGAGGCGCTGATCCGCGCCGGCCTTGAGGTCGAGACCGTCGAGCTGGCCGGTGCCGACGTCACCGGGCCGCTGGTGGTGGGGGTCGTCCTGTCGTACGAGGCCGAGACGGCGTCCAACGGCAAGACCATCCGTTACTGCCGGGTGGACGTCGGTCAGCACAACGACCCGTCAGGATCACGCGGCATCGTCTGCGGCGCGCACAACTTCGAGGTCGGCGACCGGGTCGTCGTCTCACTGCCCGGTGCGGAGCTGCCCGGCGGGTTCAAGATCGCCGCGCGGAACACCTACGGCCACGTCTCCGACGGAATGATCTGTGCCTCGGACGAGGTCGGTCTCGGCGGCGACCACGCCGGCATCATGGTGCTCGACGAGCCTGACCTCCATCCCGGGCAGGACGCCATCGGACTGCTGCACCTGCGTGACGAGGTGCTGGACATCGCCGTCACCCCCGACCGGGGGTACTGCCTGTCCATTCGCGGGCTGGCACGCGAGTCCGCCCAGGCGACGGGTACGTCGTTCAGCGACCCGGTCGACCGGGGCGTGCCGGGAGAGTCCTCGGCGGGCTACCCCGTACGCGTCGAGTCCGACGCCTGTCCCCTCTTCGTGGCGCTGACCGTGACCGGGATCCACGCCGACCGTCACAGCCCGCGCTGGCTGCAACGTCGCGTCCAGCTGGCCGGCATGCGGCCCATCTCGTTGGCCGTCGACATCACCAACTACGTGATGCTGGAGACGGGACAGCCCATCCACGCCTACGACGCCGACCAGCTCAGGGGGCCGATCGTGGTCCGGCCGGCCGAGACGGGGGAGAAGCTGACCACCCTGGACGACGTGGTCCGTCCGCTCGACCCCAGCGACCTGGTCATCGCCGACGACTCCGGACCGATCGGCCTGGCCGGGGTGATGGGAGGCGCGTCGAGCGAGCTGTCCAGTGCCACCACCACCGTGGTGATCGAGGCGGCTGCCTTCGACGCCATGACCGTGGCCCGCACGTCGCGCCGCCAGAAGCTCTCCTCGGAGGCGTCTCGCCGGTTCGAGCGGGGCGTCGACCCGGCCGCCGGCTACGCCGCAGCGCATCGGGTGGCCGCCCTGTTGGTCGAGCTGGCCGGCGGCACCGTGTCCGCCGCCGAGACGGTCGTGGGTTCCGTCCCCGCCAGTCCGACGACCACCATCGGCGCCGATCTGCCCGGACGGATACTGGGTGCGGAGATCGACCAGCCGACCGTGGTCGACATGCTGGAGCGCATCGGCGCTGTGGTGGCCGTCACCGACGGCACGGACGGGGCGGGCGACCTGCTGACCGTGATGCCGCCCAGCTGGCGTCCCGACCTCCGAGACCCCTACGACTACGTCGAGGAGGTCGGCCGGCTGATCGGCTTCGACAACATCGAGGCGGTGGTGCCGCGCGCGCCGGTCGGACGCGGTCTGACCCGGTCCCAGCGGGCCCGCCGGGCGATCAACGCGGCGCTGTCGGCCTCGGGGTACGTCGAGGTGATCACCTTCCCGTTCGTGTCGGCCGCCGAGCAGGACCAGATGCAGATCGAGGCCGACGATGCCCGCCGGGCCCTGGTACGCCTGGCCAACCCGCTGTCAGAGACCCAGCCGTACCTCCGCACGACTCTGCTGCCCGGGCTGTTCGCTGCGGTGACCCGCAACACCAGCCGGAGCAACGACGACCTCGCCCTGTACGAGTCGGGTTCGGTCTTCTACGCCGCGCAGCCCCCGTCGGCCGCACCGCGGCTTCCGGTCGACCGCCGGCCGACTGACGAACAGCTGGCCGAACTGGATCGCGTCCTGCCCAGCCAACCCCGGCACCTGGCCGTGGTGCTGACCGGACAGTGGCGACCCGCCGGCTGGAGCGGTCCCGCCGCGAAGGCGTCCTGGCTGCACGCCGTGGCCTTCGTCGAGACGGCGGCGCGCTCTGTGGGGCTGACCGTTCGACGGAGCGCGGCCGAGGTGGCGCCCTGGCATCCCGGTCGGTGTGCCGAGATCTCGGTCACCGGCCAGGTGATCGGGTTCGCCGGAGAGCTGCATCCCGAGGTGTGCAAGGCGTTCGGCTTGCCCCCGAGGACGTGCGCGGCGGAGATCGACCTGGACGCGTTGGTAGCGGCGGCTCCCGGCGGCGGCGACGTCGCGCCGGTCTCCGGTTATCCGGTGGCGAAGGAGGACGTGGCGCTGATCGTCGACCGCGATGTCTCGGCGGCGGAGGTCGAGACGGCGCTCCGCTCCGGAGCCGGCCCGCTGCTCGAGTCGATCCGGCTGTTCGACGTCTACGTCGGCGAGCAGGTGGGCGCCGACAAGAAGTCCCTGGCCTTCGCGCTTCGCTTCCGAGCCCCCGACCGGACCTTGACCGACGCCGAAGCGGCAGCGGCTCGAGACGCGGCGACCGCTGCCGCGGTGGCTGCGTTCCAGGCCATCCCCCGCATCGCCGACTAGGCACTGATCCGGCGCTGTGGTCGGCGTGTCGCGGAGTCGGCCACAGATGACCCTGTGGATCA
>JBBRYD010000130.1:0-11070 GCA_038238065.1 Propionibacteriales bacterium
CACTCCCTCGCGCTGACCCGTCGGCTGGCCGAGATCGCCGCGATCGGGCTGCCGCTGCTGGCTGCGGTATCGAACAAGGACTTCATCGGCGAGTCCACCGGGCTGGTCAAGTCGGATCGCCGGGAGGCCTCCATCGCGGCCGCCTCGGTGTGTGTGCTGAACGGCGCGCGGATCCTGCGGATGCACGACGTGGCCGGAGTCCGGGCGGCCGCCGACATGCTGGAGGCGATCCTGGGTCTCCGCGAGCCCGCGTACCTGAAGCACAACATCACCTGAGGACCTGCCACCCCCGGACTCCGTTCCACGAGAACGGTCACTCGTCCGGGGCCGGGCCTGCTACGGACAGCACTGTCGGCGGTGACGACTACTGTGTCCGGCATGGCCGTCTGGGAACGCGAGCGCATCGTTGCGCTGTCTCAGGATCCGGCCTCGACGACGGCCGCTCAGCGGCTCGCCACGCCGGCGCGGTGGGGGTCGACGGGCTACTCGGACCGCGGCCTCTGGGGGCACTGCCAGGGCAGCGGGTCCCGACCGTACCAGACCGTGGTCGACCTCGGCACGGGCCCGGCGTACGCGTGTTCGTGCCCGAGTCGCAAGGTCCCCTGCAAGCACGCGCTCGCCCTGTTGCTGCTCTGGTCCGTCGGCGGCGTGGTCCAGGTGTCGGTGGAGGCGCCGTTCGCCGCCGACTGGCTGAACGGACGGCACCGCTCGACCGCGACCCGGCCGGCCTCGACCGACGCGGTGGCCGACCCCGAAGCCGCCACCCGACGAGCGGCGGCTCGGGTCGAGCGGGTGAGTGCCGGCCTCGATGATCTGGACCGCTGGTTGCGCGACCAGATCCGCAACGGCCTGGCCGGGCTCGACCGCGCGGGCTACGCCCACTTCGACCAGGTGGCCGCCCGCATGGTCGACGCGCAGGCACCCGGGGTGGCCGGCATGCTGCGCTCCGTCCCGGCCGAGCTCGCCACCGACGGCTGGCCCGAGCGGGTGCTGGAACGGCTGGCCGCCCTGCACGTGCTGGCGGAGGGACACCGGCAGCTGGCCGAGCTGCCGCCCGAGCTGGCCGCCAACGTCAGGTCGCGGATCGGCTACCCGGTGACCAAGGCTGAGGTGCTGGGCTTCCCCGGCGTCCGGGACGACTGGATCGCCCTGGGTTCGGTGGACACTGTCGAATACCAGCTGGAGACCCGCCGGGTCTGGCTCTACGGCACAGCCACCCGCCGGTGGGCGATGTGGCTGAGCTTCGCCGCACCGGGGATGACCCTCGACACCTCGGTGCTTCCTGGGCAGCTGGTCAGCGCAGACCTGCACTTCTACCCGGGCTCGAGCTTTCGCGCGATCATCGGTGAGCAGGACGACGGGGCGGCCTCGATCGGGGTGGGGCCGATGAGTCTGGCGCCCGCGGAGACGTTCGGGCAGGTCCAGGGGCGTCTGGCGCACCTGCTCGCCGACGATCCGTGGGCGAGCAGACTGCCGGCGCTGGTGGCGGCGTCTCCCATCGTGCCGGCCCGGCCCGGAGGCTCGTGGTGGCTGCGTGACGCCGACGGCGCCTCCGTCGAGGTGCTGGGTCTCGCCGGTGACCCGTGGGTGCTGCTGGCCCGCTCCGGCGGCCAGCCGGTCGAGATCTTCGGGGAATGGAGCAGCGCGGGCTTTCGGCCGCTCAGCCTGCTGCCCGACTCCTCCGGCGGCTCCTTCTGTCTGAGCCTGGTCGCCTGATGGGCGTCGTGCGGCAGGGGAGAGCCGGATGAGCGGCTGGCCGGACCTCGTCACCACAGCCCTGTTGGGCACCGATCGCCGACCCGTCCCGACCGACCTGGATCTCGGCTGGGGAGCCGTCCGGCTGTCCCCGGCCGCGCCCGACGCGCCCTCGCTGGTGCTGAGCCTGGCCGCCGCCCACTGGGCAGCGGCCCGGGCCGGCGCCATGCTGGCGCACCGGCCGGTCACCCCGGAGGCGCCGACAGAGCGGCTGCCGCTGGCCGCCCCGCCGGCCCAAGACCTGCTGGCCGGGTTGCTGACCAAGCCCGACCCCGGCCTGGTCAACGCCTGGCTCAGCTGCTGCGCCACCCGCGGTCTCGGCGCGGCCCCGGAGCTCTGGCCGCGGCTGGCCATCCTGGCGGCCCGGAACTCGGCGTACGACCGCACGCTGTTGGTCGAGACGCTGGGTCCGAGGGGACTGTGGTTCCTGGCGCAGAACCCGGCCTGGAGGCGGCTGCTCGAGCCGGCGGCCGGCGGCTCCAAGACCAGCCCGCCGGTCGACCCGGCCGCCGCGCTGGCGTACGCCGAGCACGGGGAGTCTCCAATGCTCGGCTGCGCGATGATCCTGGCCTGCCCGGACCCACTGTCCACCGAGCTGGTGCTGGCCGGGGTACGGCTTGTCGCCACCGGGGCGCTCGGCGCGGAGACCCGCAAGGTGGCGGTCCAGCTGGGCTACCGCGTCCCGCTGCAGGGCTGGTCGGACCTGACAGCGTGGACCGGGCGGGACCTCCAGCCGGGGCGGCCCGTGCCCGCCGTCATGGTTCGTGCCGTGCAGCTGAGCCTGGACCTGATCGAGCGCACCGTCCGGTCCCGGATCGAGATCGACGACGTTTTCGCCGACCCGCCGCAGGAAGAGACGAGGCCGTGACCAACAGTGCCGCCGCCGGTGCCGACCAGCTCAGACCGCATGCCGAGCAGGTGTTCGCCGGCGAGCTCGCCGCGATCGCGGCCGACGACAACCGGCCGCGGCCGCCGCACTGGCACCTGTCGCCGTGGGCGGTGGTGACGTACCTGATGGGCGGCACGTTGGCCGACGGCACCGTGGTCACCGGAAAGTACGTCGGCTCCCGTCGGCTGATGGAGGTCGCGGTGGCCACCCTGGCGACCGACCGCGCGCTGCTGCTGCTCGGTGTGCCCGGCACCGCCAAGTCGTGGGTCTCGGAGCACCTCAGCGCCGCGATCTCCGGCGACTCGACCCTGCTGGTCCAGGGCACGTCCGGTACGGCGGAGGAGTCCATTCGGTACGGCTGGAACTACGCCCGGCTGCTGGGCGAGGGACCGAGCGACGCCGCGCTGGTGCCGTCGCCGGTGATGGTGGCGATGCGGCAGGGCAGCATCGCCCGGATCGAGGAGCTGACCCGGATCCCGTCCGACGTGCAGGACGCACTGATCACCGTCCTGTCGGAGAAGACGCTGCCGGTGCCCGAGCTCGGACGCGAGGTGCAGGCGCTCAAGGGTTTCAACCTGATCGCCACGGCCAACGACCGTGACAAAGGGGTCAACGAGCTGTCCTCGGCCCTGCGGCGACGGTTCAACACCGTGGTCCTCCCGCTGCCGGACAACGAGGAGGACGAGGTCAGCATCGTGTCGTCCCGGGTGGCCGACCTGGCCAGCTCGCTCGACCTGCCACCGGTGCCCGCGGCGCTGGACGAGATCCGCAGGGTCGTCACCGTCTTCCGCGAGCTGCGGTCGGGGGTCACCTCCGACGGTCGGACCCGGGTCAAGTCCGTGTCGGGGACGCTGTCCACCGCAGAGGCGATCTCGGTCATCACCAGTGGGCTGGCCCTGTCGGCCCACTTCGGCGACGGCCAGCTGCGGGCCGGCGACATCGCGTCCGGAATCCTGGGTGCGGTGGTCAAGGACCCGGTCGCCGACCAGGTGGCGTGGAGTGAGTACCTCGAGGTCGTGGTCCGCGAACGCCAGGGATGGTCGGAGTTCTACAGCGCCTGCCGCGAGGTGTCGTGAATGAGCCTCGACCTGACCGGAGCGATCGCGTCGCCACCGGCGGCGCCGGCGGCTGAGGCCCACGAGTCCGAGGCTCGGTCTGAGGCTCAGGTCGAGGTCTACGGCATCCGACACCACGGGCCGGGGTCGGCGCGCTCGCTGGTGGCGGCGCTGGAACACTACCGGCCCGACATGGTGCTGATCGAGGGACCCGCCGACGCCGACCCGCTGCTCGGCTGGTCGGTGGCCGAGGGGATGGAGCCACCGCTGGCCCTGCTGGCGTACGCGGTGGGTGAGCCCAGCGTGGCCGCGTTCTGGCCGTACGCGGTCTTCTCACCGGAGTGGCAGGCCCTGACCTGGGCGCTGCGACACCAGATCGCGGTCGCGTTCTGCGATCTTCCGGCGGCCATGACGCTGGCCCGCTCGGGTCGCCGGGAGAGTGCGGAGTCACGGGCCCGCCGACCGGAGCGCATCGACCCGTTGGCCACCTTGGCCGCCGCCGCCGGGTACGACGACGCGGAGCGCTGGTGGGACGACGTGGTCGAGTCCCGGCTGGACGGTGCCTCCCCGTTCCCGGCGTTGGTGGAGGCGATGGCCGAGCTGCGCGGCGATGCGGCCGACCCGGACCAGGCCGAGTCGCTGGTCGAGGCGCGGCGGGAGGCGTACATGCGGCAGACCATCCGGGCTTCGCTGAAGCAGGGCCGACGGCGCATCGCCGTGGTGTGTGGGGCCTGGCACGCGCCGGCACTCACGCTGCCCCTGCCGCCGGCCAGCACCGACCTGAAGACCCTGCGGGGGACGCCGAAGCGCAAGGTCATGCTGACCTGGGTTCCCTGGACTCACGAACGACTGGCCTCGGCCTCGGGCTACGGCGCCGGGATCACGTCCCCGGGCTGGTACCACCACCTCTGGACCGCGCCCCACCAGCCCGTCGTCCGTTGGCTGACCAAGGTGGCGACGTCGCTGCGCAGCAAGGATCTGTTGGTGTCCAGCGCGCACGTGATCGAGGCGGTCCGGCTCGCGGACACGTTGGCCACGCTGCGGAACCGACCCCTGGCCGGCCTCAGCGAGGTCACCGACGCCACCCGAGCGGTGCTGTGCGAGGGCGACGAGGTCGCCGTCCGCTTTGTCACCGAAGAGCTGGTGGTGGGGCAGGCCCTGGGCGCGGTCAACGACGAGGTGCCCACCGTCCCCCTCGAGGCCGACCTGACCGCGCGCTGCCGCACCCTGCGGATCCGACGTGAAGGCTTCCCGCGGGTGCACGACTTGGACCTACGGAAGCCGTACGACCAGGAACGCTCCAAGCTGTTCCACCGGCTGCGGCTGCTGGAGCTGGACTGGATCAGGCCCGCCGAGAGCGGCGTGCAGGGCCGCGGCACCTTTCGGGAGACCTGGCAGTCACAGTGGCGACCGGAGTTCGCGGTGGCCCTGGTGGTGGCGTCGGTCTGGGGGACCACCGTCGAGGCGGCCGCATCGGCCAAAGTCACGCAGGTGGCCGAAGGCGGGACGCTGGCGGAGCTGACCGCGACCGTCGAACGCTGTCTGCTGGCCGAGCTGCCGGAGGTGCTGGGCCGACTGCTGACCGCGCTGTCGGCGAGGGCGGCCGTCGACGCCGACGTCAGGCACCTGATGGACGCCCTGCCGGCGCTGGCCCGAGCCCGACGCTACGGTGACGTCCGCGGCACCGACACCTCGGCCCTGGACACGGTGTGCGCGGCCATGGTGCTACGCATCTGCAGCGCCCTGCCCCAGGTGGTCAGCGGTCTGGACGAGGCGGAGGCAACCGAGCTGCGGCGGGGCATCGACGCGGTCAACGCGGCCATCGGGCTGCTGTCCGACGTCACCTCCGCCGAGCTGCACCGTCGCTGGCTCGAGGTGCTGGCCACGCTGATCGATCGGGTCGACGTCAACGGTCAGCTGGTCGGACGGTTTGTTCGGCTGCTGTTCGATGCGGAGCTGCTCACCGACGTGGCCGACCGGGTGCACCGGGCGCTGTCGTACGGGGTCCCGGCCGGTGCGAAGGCCGCCTGGGTCGACGGCTTCTTCGCCGACGGCGCGTTGCTGCTGATCCACGACGCCGTGCTGCGGGGGCTGTTGGACACCTGGGTCTCCGGTCTGGACGAGCAGGAGTTCGTCGACGTGCTGCCGCTGGTGCGACGGACCTTCGGTACCTTCACCCCCTCGGAGCGGCGGGCCATCGCCGGCCGGGTGGCGGCGGCGGACCGTACCCTCCTCGACAACGCCGGCCCCGGTCTCGACCTCGAGCGGGCCCAGCCCGCCGTGGCCACGATCGCCCTGATCGTGGGGGCCGCGAGCGGTGGGTGGGGCGGCTTGTCGACCGGCTCAGGGGGCGTTGCGTGAGCGACGTCGGGGACCGCCGGTGGCGGCTGCTGCTCGGCGAACCGGCCGACGAGCCGCTCGGAGTGACCCTCAGCGCCCAGGAGACGGAGATGGACGGGGCGCTGGCCGCGCTCTACGACCCGAACGGTGATCCCGGTCAGGCCGGTGATCGGCGATCCGGCGCGCTCGGTGCCTCGGCCCCGAACGTGGCGCGCTGGCTGGGCGACATCCGCACCTACTTCCCGACCAGCGTCGTCCAGGTGATGCAGCGCGACGCCATCGACCGCCTCAACCTCACCTCGATGTTGCTGGAGCCCGAGCTGCTCGACTCGCTGCAGCCCGACGTCCACCTGGTCGGCACTCTGGTCAGCCTGAGCAAGGTGATGCCCGAGACGACCAGGGCGACCGCCCGGTCGGTGGTCAGCCAGGTGGTGGCGCAGATCGAGCAGCGGATCGCCAACTCCACCCGGGCCGCGGTGACCGGCGCCGTCAACCGGGCCAGCCGCACCGCCCGCCCCCGGCCGAGCGACATCGACTGGAACGCGACCATCGGCAAGAACCTGAAGAACTACCTGCCCGAGCTGAAGACCGTGGTGCCCGAGCGGCTGGTCGGGTACGGCCGGAGCTCACAGGTCGTGGCCAAGGAGGTGGTGGTGGCCATCGACCAGTCAGGCTCCATGGCCGAGTCCCTGGTCTACGCGGCGGTGTTCGGAGCCACCCTGGCGTCGATGCGCTCGGTGAAGACCTCCCTGGTGGCCTTCGACACCGAGATCGCTGATCTGACGCAGCTCCTCAGCGACCCGGTCGAGGTGCTCTTCGGCTGCCAGCTGGGCGGTGGTACCGACATCAACCGCGCGATCGCCTACTGCGCCGAGCTGATCACCCGACCCACCGAGACGGTGTTCGTCCTCATCTCCGACCTCTACGAGGGAGGTATCGCCGACCAGATGCTGCGCCGGGTGGCCGAGCTGGTCGAGCTGGGGGTCACCGTCGTCGTGCTGTTGGCGCTCTCGGACTCTGGCGCCCCGTCCTACGACCACGATCATGCCGCAGCGCTGGCCGAGCTCGGCGTACCGACGTTTGCCTGCACACCCGACCAGTTCCCGGATCTGCTCGCCGTCGCGCTGAGCAAGGGCGACATCGGGCAGTGGGTTTCCCGGACCGAGCTGGAGAGCCGGGCGACCTGAGCGGAGTCCGGGCTGCGCTCGCGAGGCTCCGGCGCCGGCAGAGACAGGCCGGTCGGGTCCCGATCCGTGTCTGGGAATCGTGAGAGGATGCGGCTGTGAGTGCCGTTCCGTCTGTCTCCTACTCGATCACCGTGCGGCTGGAAGTTCCTGCGGGTGGTCCGGCTGTCAGTCAGCTCACCACGGCGGTGGAGCACGCGGGCGGGGCGATCACGGCGCTCGACGTCACCGCATCGGGCCACGAACGGCTGCAGATCGACGTCACCTGCGCCGCCCGGGACACCGCCCACGCCGAAGACCTGGTGACCGCCATGCGCGGAGTGACCGGCGTGATCATCGGGAAGGTCAGCGACCGGACCTTCCTGATGCACCTCGGCGGCAAGATCGCCATGAACTCCAAGCACCCGATCCGCAACCGCGACGACCTGTCGATGATCTACACCCCCGGCGTGGCGCGGGTCTGCCTGGCCATCGCGGAGAACAAGGCCGACGCCCGGCGCCTGACCATCAAGCGCAACAGCATCGCGGTCATCTCCGACGGATCGGCGGTGCTCGGACTGGGCAACATCGGTCCGGAGGCGGCGATGCCGGTGATGGAGGGCAAGGCCGCGCTGTTCAAGCGGTTCGCCGACATCGACGCCTGGCCGCTCTGCCTGGACACCCAGGATGTCGAGGAGATCATCACCGTGGTCAAGGCGGTGGCCCCCGGTTTCGCGGGCATCAACCTGGAGGACATCTCCGCGCCGCGGTGCTTCGAGATCGAGGCGCGGCTGCGTGAGCTGCTGGACATCCCGGTCTTCCACGACGACCAGCACGGAACCGCGATCGTGGTGGTCGCGGCGCTCTACAACGCGCTCCGGGTGGTGGACAAGAAGATCAGCGAGGTGAAGATCGTGATGTCGGGCGCCGGGGCCGCCGGGACCGCGATCATCAAGCTGCTGCTGGCGGCCGGGGTCACCGACATCGTGGTGGCCGACATCATGGGCGTGGTGCACCAGGGTCGCGAAGGTCTGGTCGGTGAGCTGGCCTGGCTGGCCGCCCACACCAACCAGGTCGGCGTGACCGGGTCGCTCAAGGATGCGGTGGTGGGGGCCGACGTCTTCATCGGTGTGTCGGCGCCCGGGGTGCTGACCGGCGAGGACGTCTCGAGGATGGCCGAGCAATCGATCGTGTTCGCTCTCGCCAACCCCGAACCGGAGATCGACCCGGCCGAGGCCACCCAGTACGCGACGGTGGTGGCGACCGGTCGCTCCGACTTCCCGAACCAGATCAACAACGTGCTGGCGTTTCCTGGCGTGTTCCGTGGGCTGCTGGACGCCCGGTCGGCCGAGATCACGTCGTCGATGCTGCTGGCCGCAGCCAGGGCGTTGGCCAGTGTGGTGACCGACGACGAGCTCAACGCGTCCTACATCATGCCGAGTGTCTTCCACGCCGACGTGCACTCCGTCGTGGCGTCGGCCGTACGGTTGGCTGCCGGCGGGCCCGCTGAGCTGCCGACTGACACCGAAGTTGCCACGTAGACCTGTGTCGGAGTAAGACGAATGTCGGAGCTGGCCCGCCGGTCCCCGCTGTCGCAGGCGCTGACCGTGCTGGCGACGGCGGCGGTTCTCGTGCACCTGGTCGGCCTCTACCGGACGGCCGGCCCACCGTCGCCCTCCTGGTTCCCGCAGGCCGACAAGGTCGAACACGTGGTGGGGTTCGGCGCTCCGGTGTTCCTCATCCTCGTCGCCCGGCAATGGAGTGGCCGAGCCGTGGGGCGACCGCTGACTGGGCGGTTCGCCGGGGTGGTGGTCGCCATCTTCGGTCTGCACGCCGTCGTCAGCGAGCTCATCCAGCACTTCTTCTACGTCAGCCGGACCGGCGACCCGCTGGATGCGGTGGCCGACTCGCTGGGGGTGGCTCTGGGGTCGACCCTCGCCTGGCGGGTCTCGCAGCGCCGGTCTGAGCACTCGGGGTCACGACCGACCGGTCCTCGAGACGCCGGATGACCGACCGCGAGCCGGTGCCGGGTGACGTGCTGCTGGCCAGCGTGCTGCTGGCCGACGGGGTGTTCAACCAGACGGTGGTGCTGGTGCTCGACGCCGACGAGGACGGCGCGCTGGGCGTCATCCTGAACGAGATATCGCAGACCCCGCTGGACGCCGTGCTGCCGGACTGGGTGACCGCGGTGACCGAGCCCCAGATGCTCTTCCACGGGGGCCCGGTGTCTCCGAACGGCGCCATCTGTATCGCCAGCGTGATGAACGCGGGCGAGGAGCCGCCGGGGTGGCGGCCCCTCTTCGACACCGTGGGGTTGCTGCATCTGGATACCCCGATCGAGATCGTGTCCGGGGCCTACCGTGACCTCCGGATCTTCGCGGGCTACGCCGGCTGGTCGGCCGGCCAGCTGCAGAGTGAGCTGGCCCAGGGGATGTGGCACGTCGTGCCGGCCACCTACGCCGACGTCTTCTCCGCCACACCGCTGGACCTGTGGCGTGTGGTGCTCCGTCGCCAGCCCGGCGAGATGGCCTTCTTCGCCACCTGGACCGACGAACCGGACCTCAACTGACCCCGGTAGGTCAGATCGAGCCGCGATGACCCTTACCACCGACCATCAGCCGGCCATCACCCGGAGTCAGCGTCCCAGCTGGGCAACTGCGGCCCGGGAAACCGACCTCGCTTGCTCAGTTGCATAAGATTGCCACCGTTATGTCGCACACAGCGGTGCCGGCGAACTTTGACCGAGAGGATCCACGTGTCGGACGGCAGTAGAAGTCCAGCCGCACGAAGCCGAGTGCTGGTCGTCGACGATGACGCGGCCCTGGCGGAGATGCTGTCCATCGTGCTCCGCAACGAGGGCTTCGAGCCGATCTGGTGCGCGCACGGCGACAAGGCCTTTGCCGCCTTCCGGGACGCGAAACCTGATCTGGTCCTGCTGGACCTGATGCTGCCGGGGCGCGACGGCGTCGACGTCTGCCGCGACATCCGCGCGGAGTCCGGCGTCCCGATCGTGATGCTGACGGCGAAGTCCGACACCATCGACGTGGTGGCGGGACTCGAGGCGGGCGCCGACGACTACGTGTCGAAGCCGTTCAAGGCCAAGGAGCTGATCGCCCGGATCCGCACACGCCTACGTCGGCTGCCCGACGACACCGACCTGGAGACGCTCCGGATCGGCGACCTGTCGATCAGCGTGGACGGACATTCGGTCAAACGCGATGGGGTGCCGATCCAGCTGACGCCGCTCGAGTTCGACCTGCTGTTGGCGCTGGCCCGCCGGCCGTGGCAGGTGTTCAGCCGGGAGGTGCTGCTGGAGCAGGTGTGGGGATATCGCCACGCGGCCGACACCCGGCTGGTCAACGTGCACGTGCAGCGGCTGCGCTCCAAGATCGAGCGGGACCCCGAGCGACCTGAGATCGTCGTCACCGTGCGGGGCATCGGCTACAAGGCCGGCGACCCGCAGCCCGTGGCCTGACCGTCCTACCCGAGATGACCGTCGCCGATGTCCAGCACTGAACCGGCACCGTCGCCGTGGGGCAGCGTGCTGGTCACGTGGTGGTGGCGGTCCCTGCCGCTGCGGGTGATCCTGTCGGTCTTCCTGGCCTCGGTGCTGGTGTTGGTGCTCGGCGGGTTCCTGCTGATGAGGCAGGCCACCACGGGCGTGCTGGACGCCAAGGAGGAGTCGGTCAAGAACGAGGCGCGGCAGGCGATCAACGCCTCCCAGCAACAGCTCAACGCCGCCGACCTGACCGGGGACGTCAACGTGGACCAGCTGCTGACCGCACTGGCGTTCGGCTACGCCAACCGCAGTGGAGGCAGTGACCAGTACGAGGTCATCATCTTGACCCGGGGGCAGACCATCACCGCG
>JBBRYD010000131.1:0-11053 GCA_038238065.1 Propionibacteriales bacterium
CTGCTGCGTGAGGTTGCGACCGAACTGGTCGAGAACCATGGAGGAGGACGGGGCACTGCCTTGTTCGGGGGCACCGGACGTGGCTGCCTCCTTGCCCTGGAAGCCGCTCAGCAATTGCAGGACCTGGTTGCGTACCCGGTTGAGGTCGGCGCCGAGCTTGACCAGCACCTGGGCCGCCACGCCCTCACCCTCACGGATCAGACCCAGCAGAATGTGTTCGGTGCCGATGTAGGAGTGATTGATCTGCAAGGCCTCGCGCAGGCTGAGTTCCAGCACCTTCTTGGCGCGCGGCGTGAATGGGATGTGTCCGCTCGGGGACTGCTGCCCGTGACCGATGATCTCTTCGACCTTCTGGCGGACGGCCTCGAGCGAGATACCCAGTGACTCCAGTGCCTTCGCCGCTACACCCTCACCCTCGTGGATGAGCCCGAGCAGGATGTGCTCGGTACCGATGTAGTTGTGGTTCAGCATGCGGGCCTCTTCCTGCGCCAGCACGACGACACGACGGGCCCGATCGGTAAACCGCTCAAACATGATTGCTCCTCGCTTGCGATGGCCCTCGGTGATCGTTGCCGATCACCCCTGATGGATTGGTACGGATAGGGTCGGCCATCTGGGTTCAACTCTAGTCGGCCAGATCCCCCGCACCAGTCTCTGATACGTAACAACGAGGCCAGAACCCGGAGACACGCCGTGCCTGTCTGGGCACAACGGCGGCGTCACCCCTTGTGTTCCCGCACAGCAAGCCGCCCTGGGCAACACCGCAGTGTTCGCCCAGGGCGGAATGAGAGTTGCGCGTGGTCGGCTCACCTTCCCCGGGTGACCGCGACCACGACTCCAGGGCCTACTCCTCGTGAGCCCTCTCGTAGGCCTCTCGGACCTCTGTCGAGACCCGGCCACGGCTGCTGACGTCGTGACCGTTGGCGTTCGCCCAAGCCCTGATCTCGCTGGTGCTCGAGTCACTGACGGGCTTGGAGCCACGCTTGCGCCGCCCACCCGTCTTCCGGGCATGGGCCAGCCACGGCGCCAATGCCTCCCGCAATCCCTGAGCATTCTCGACGGACAGATCGATTTCGTACTCTGCCCCGTCCAATGCAAATGAGACCGTCTCCTCTGCGGTACCCCCGTCAAAGTCATCCTCGAGGATGACTTGCACACGCTGAGCCATACTGCGTCCTCCATAACAAAAACATTGTGAGCTTACCTGACGTCACGAGATTACCTGAAGCGTGCCGGTCTCACTGCAAATCAAGAGCGATATCAAGAATTCGCGGCGAATGCGTGATGGCACCGACCGCTACGTAATCCACGCCTGTGGTCGCGACGCGCTCCGCAGCCTCGATGGTCAGGCCGCCACTGGCCTCGAAGGTCGCCCGACCGCGCAGTTCGTCCACCACGGCTGCCATGTCGTCAATTGACATGTTGTCCAGAAGAACCTGGTCGGCGCCGGCGAAGGTCACCTCCCTGGCCTGCTCGATCGAGGTGACTTCGACCTGGATGGCAACATCGGGAAAGGCGTTGCGGACCGCCAGGAATGCCGGTACCACGCCGCCGGCGGCGATCACGTGGTTGTCCTTGATCAGTGCCTGGTCGGCCAGCGACATCCGGTGGTTGACGCCGCCCCCGACCCGCACCGCATACTTCTGCACCATCCGGAGCCCGGGGACCGTCTTGCGCGAGTCCCGCACCCGGGTGCCCGAGCCCGCCAGAGCGTCAGCCCACTCACGGGTCGCGGTAGCGACGCCAGACATCAGGGTGAGCAGGTTGAGGGCGACCCGTTCCGCGGTCAGCAGCGCCCGAGCGTTACCGGTCACGGTCATCAGCACGTCGTCGACCGCCACCGTGTCCCCGTCGACCACTGTCGTCTCGATCCGGAACGGGCCAGCCCCGGCACACACCGTGGCCACCACCAGGGCGGCGACGGAGATCCCGGCCACCGTGCCCGGCTTCCGGGCGATGAACGCTCCTGTCGCCGTTGCCTCGGCCGCGATGGTCGCGACGGAGGTGACGTCCACCCCGTAGCCTGCGCCGGAGCCGAGCACTCCTCGCCCGCCGAGGTCCTCGTCCAGAGCCTCGGCGACGATCAGCTCGAGCGGTGCCAGCTCCAGACCGGTGCTGACGACGAAGTCCCGGACCTGGCCGAGGTCGGTGAAGCTCACCGGGACCGGTCCGTCGAGCGGATCGACGGGACCGGCTCAGCGGGCACGAACCGGTGCTGGAGCCCCGTCTCCGGATCGAGCTCGGCGATCAGGTGACCCAGCCAGGCCGGCTGCCGGCCTTCGAAGTCGTCACGCCAGTGAGCGCCCCGCGACTCCTCCCGGATCCTGGCCGAGGCGACGACCGCCGTGGCCACCGTCATCAGGTTGGTCGTCTCCCAGGCCTCCAGCCCCGGTTCGGCCCCGTTCTTCTCGGCCAGCTGCGTCAGGTCGGCCAAGCAGCGTTCCAGGCCCTCGGCGTTGCGCAGCCCGCCGGCGTACCGGCTCATCGTCTGTTGCATCGCAGCCAGCACGGAGCGGTCGATCAGCCCCGTCGGCCGGTCGTCGGGCCGTGGCCTCCGGCGAACCGGCACCTCTCGGTGCAGGGTCGCGGCGATCCGGCGGGCAAAGACGAGACCCTCCAGCAACGAGTTGGAGGCGAGCCGGTTCGCGCCGTGGACACCGGACGAGGCGACCTCGCCGCAGGCGTAGAGGCCGGCCAGGTTGGTGGCCCCGTCGAGGTCGGTCTGCACGCCGCCACAGAAGTAGTGTGCGGCCGGCGCCACCGGGATCAGGTCGGTCACCGGGTTGATCCCGGCCGCCCGACAGCTGTGCAGGATGGTGGGGAAGCGGATCCGCCACGCCTCCTCGCCGAGCATCCGGCCGTCGACGTAGACGTGGTCGGAACCCTCTCGGGCCATCTCCTTCATGATCCCCTTGGCCACCACGTCGCGGGGGGCCAGCTCGGCCAGCTCGTGCTGGCCGACCATGAAGCGCTCACCATCGGCGTTGAGCAGGTGGCCCCCCTCGCCGCGGACGGCCTCGCTGACCAGCGGCAGCTGGCCGCGGGCGCCGGGCCCGAGGAACAAGACGGTGGGGTGGAACTGGATGAACTCGATGTCCCGGAGCAGGGCGCCGGCTCGCAGCGCCGCAGCGACACCGTCCCCCGTGGACACGGGCGGGTTGGTGGTCGCGGCGTAGATCTGGCCGATCCCGCCCGTCGCCAGGATGACGGCACCGGCGTGCACCGCGCCGACTCCGCCGCGGGTCCCCTCACCCATCACGTGCAACGTCACGCCCGCGACGCCGGGGCGTTCACCCGGCTCCGTCGCGGCCGGGATCAGGTCCAGGACCAGCGCGTGCTCGACGATCTGGATACCCGGGTCGGCCCGGACGGTGGCGACCAGGGCGCGTTCGATCTCGGCTCCGGTGGCGTCACCGCCGGCGTGGGCGATCCGGTTACGGTGATGACCACCCTCCCGGGTCAGCTCGAGCGCACCGGCCAGGTCCCGGTCGAACTCGGCGCCGCGGGCGATCAGCTTGGCCACCTCGTCGGGTCCTTCGCTGACCAGCACGCGCACGGCTTCCGGTACGCACAGACCGGCACCCGCCACCAGGGTGTCGTCCACGTGCTGCTGGACGGTGTCACCCTCGGCCTGCACCGACGCGATCCCCCCCTGGGCCCAACGCGTCGAGCCGGCCGCGACGACATCCTTTGTCACGACCATGACCCGCCCCAGGTCACGGCACTCCAGGGCCGCGGTCAGCCCGGCGACGCCTGACCCGATCACCACCACGTCGACCTCGCGCATCCAGCCCGGTGCCTCGGCGGAGAGCCGTTGGGGTAGCTCGGGGAGCGGCGTCCGGTCGGCGGTGAGGAGCGAGCGGCGGGCGTCCGGGGCGGTCGGCACCACGGCATCGAGGGAGTCGGGCAGCATGAGCCAATGGTCCCCTACGTTCAACCGTGGTTCGAAGCATGGGTGGACGCAGCTTACGGAGACGGCGGCTTCTGGCGAGCCGAACGTCCCAGGAACCACTTCCGCACCGCCTCGTCGACCACGCCGCTGTTGGCACTGGCCATCGCCGACCTCCTGGTCGCCCGTCCCGACATCGAGTGCGTGGTCGAGCTCGGCGCCGGCGACGGGGACCTGCTGTGGGGCCTGTCCTCGGTCCGTCCCGCCCTGGGTCTGACGGGGATCGACCTGAGGCCCCGGCCGGCCTCACTGCCCGACAGGATCGGCTGGGTCGAAGACCTGTGGGACGTCAGCACGACCTCCTGGGCCTGCGGGCCGGCCGAGGTCCTGCTCAGTACCCTCCCCGGTCCCACCCTGCTGATCGCCGCCGAGTGGCTCGATGACCTGCCCTGCCCGATCATCAGCCGAACGGAGCACGGCCTGTCGGTGATCGAGGTGGCTCGTGACGGCCGGGAACATCTCGGTGATCCGCCGGGAGCGGCCAGTGCCGCCTGGGCCGAAGGCTGGTGGCCGTACGGTGACCGCCTCGAGATCGGCACCACTCGCGACGACGCCTGGTCCGACGCGCTCCGCCACCTCGGACGGACCGGCGGTCTGGCCCTGGCGATCGACTACGCCCACCTGACCGACTCACGTCCCGCCGAAGGTTCCCTCACCGCCTACCAATCCGGTCGCAAGGTTCCTCCGCTCCCCGACCCCACCCTCAACCTCACCGCCGCCGTAGCCATGGACTCACTCGCCGCCGCCGGCCTCCTGGCGGGCGCCAGCACCCTCCGGCTCACCCGGCAACGCGATCTTCTCGACCGTTCCCCGCCGCCGGACGCGTCGGATCACCTCGCGGCCCTGGCGACCCGCAGCCACCACGCGGCCCTCGTCGACCCAGCCGTCTGGGGTAACCAGCTGTGGCTCCTCCAAGCCGTACCTGCTCGTTGAACGGGCAGCCGGAAATGGGCCGGCCCGCCACCGGGTCGTGGCACAACTCCCGAGGAGTCAGGGACGCACTCCGAACCGACTCACACCACGACCCTGTGGTGAACTGACCCACGTGCAGCTGCCGATCCGCGTCCTGGTCGGGTCACTCGCCCCGGGGGTGCTGCCGTCCACGACTGCCGCAGAGCTGCCGCACGGCACCATCCTGCTCGACCTCGGCCCCGACCACCCCAGCCGCGCCGGCCTGCTCGAGCTCCGCCTGTGGACCGAGGACGAGACGATCACCTCCGCCGAGGTGGTGGTCGGCGCGATGCATCGCGGCGCGGAGAAGCTGTTCGAGGTGCGCGACTACCGTCAGATCCTGATGCTGGCCGACCGGCACGACTGGCAGGCGCCTTTCGCCGGCGAGCTCGGTGTGGCGCTGACCTGTGAACGGATGCTGGGGCTGGAGGTGCCGCGGCGGGCCGTCTGGCTGCGTACGCTGCTGGCCGAGCACACCCGCATCCTCAGCCACCTGGGTTTTCTGGGCTACGTCTCGCACCGGCTCGCGCGACCCAACCGGGCCGCTGTGGTCCGGGAGCTGCTCCGCACGTCCACCCAGCGGCTGACCGGCAACCGGATCCACCCGATGGCGAACCGGATCGGGGGCCTGGCCGTGGACGCCGACGACGACTGGCTGGACGGCGAGCTGGCGACCATGATCGAGGTCGGTGACCTGGTTGCCGAGCTGCTGGGTCTGATCGCCTCGTCCGAGTTCGCCTGGGAGTCCGCTGGTGTCGCCGTGCTGGACCGGGCCACGATCGACGCCTACGGGGTCAGCGGGCCCGCTGCTCGAGCCAGCGGTGTGGCCTTGGACCTCCGCAGAGGCGAGTCCTACCTCGCGTACCCGGACCTGCAGGAGGTGCTCGACGTCTCGGAGCTGACCTCCACGGGTGACGCCTCGGCACGCTTCGCGCTGCTGGCGTACGAGGTGCAGGCGAGCGTCCGGCTCGTCAGGGCGTGCGCTGCGCGGTTGCGGGACGAGCCGGGACCGGTGGCGGTGAAGCTGCCACAGATCCTCAAGCTGCCTGAGGGTGAGACCTACCTGGCCACCGAGGCCCCCCTCGGGATGGCAGGATTCTTCCTGGTGTCGCGTGGCGAGAAGACCCCTTGGCGGCTCAAGCTGCGGACGCCCTCGTTCAACAACGTGGCCTCACTCGAGGCGCTGCTACCCGGCGTGGCCGTCGACCGGCTGGAGACGTCCCTGGCCTCGATGGGCTACGTGGTCGGCGACATCGACAAGTGAGCCCGTTCTACCCGAACACCTGTCACTCCACCCGGGAAGTTTCGTGGGTAGAGCGACAGTTCCTCAGGTTTACCTGGGGAACCGACAGCAGGAACGGGCCGATCCGACACCCGGAACGGGCTCAGGCGAACCGGCGCTCGCCCTCGTAGTTCGGCAGCACGACCGGTACGTCCACCAGCGAGGCGACGGTGGGGTGGGAGCCGTCGGCCAAGAGGTCGTCGGCGTCGGGCGCCCGGCTCGAGGCCGACTGGTGCTCGGCCAGGACGCGGCGCGGGATGGCGCGCACCTGGCCGGCAGCCTCGGACAGGGCCAGCAGCTCGGCCTCACGTGACCGAACGGTCTCACGCAGGGCGGCGATCGCCTGCTCGCGCTGACGGATCTCGCGCTGCGCGGTCGCCTGGTCGGCGGCCCGCCCAGCCCGCAGCGTCGACACGTCACCGCGTAGTGTGCCGACGGTCCCCTCCAGAGCGGTCACCGTGCCGGTCAGCTCGAGGATGGTCTGGCGGTGACGCTCGATCTCGGCCCGGGTCTGCCGGATCCGACCGGTCAGCGTGTCCACCACGGTGGCGTTCTGCCGCCGTTCCTCCGTCAGCGCGGAGCCGTGCGCCTTGCTGGCCGACAGCATCTCCGACGAGTGCGCCCGACGGGCCTCGGCCAGCTCGCGCCAGGCCACCACGCAGCCGATGACGGCCGCAGCCACGGCGACCAGCACCCCGAACCGCACCACCCAGACCGGGCCGAACGCGGCGAGGACGGCCACCACCGTCCCGACGATCAGCACGTTGCGCGAGAGGCGGCGCAGTGGCGAGATCTCTGCCCGGCGGCGGGCCGTCGAGTCACCAGGGGTAGTCACATCGTCACCCTAGACCGACCGGACATACCCGCGACGGATTTGACGCGCTAGGCGTCGGTGTCCTCGTCAGCGTCGGCATCAGCGTCGACCCCGGGCACCTTGCAGGCCCGTTCCAGCAGCAGCCCGACGATCATCAGCGCAATCCCGGCCACCACCGCAACGGCCGACCTGATCACCCGATCCCTGGGTGACGCCGCGTCCAGCCGGGTCACGAACATCAGCGCGAAGGTGAAGTATCCGCCGGCCACCAGAGCTCCCGCCAGCGCCGAAGCCTTTCCCAGCACCAGGAACGAGACGGCTCGCTCCGGGGCGACCCGTTCCCGGCGGACCTGGATCCGCTGGTGGGTGGTGTAGGCCAGCACCCCCACCAGAGCGGTGATCAGCAGGAGGCCGACGGGAGCCGTCCAGGGCACCAGGGGCGGCGTCATACCCAGCGCGTTGGCCACCAGGACGACGAGCCAGCCGCAGCCTCCACCGATGATCGCCGCGACCACCAAGGCGCGCGGTGGCGTCAGGTTGATCGAACGGCCCGATGGGTCACGAGTCGGGGGGACAGAACTCACGTCGGACCGGTTCAGTCGCCTTCGATCTCGAGATCGTCACGCCGGACGACGCCCGAGATGTCCACGTCGCGCAACAGCTCGCTGACCGGCCCCCGACCCGGGACCGAGCCGGAGGGGTCGATGTCTGCCCAGGGGAGCAGGACGAACCCGCGCTCGTGCGCGAGGGGGTGCGGCAGCCGGAGGTCACGCTCGGCGGTCTGCGTCCTGCCCACCATGATCAGGTCCACGTCGAGGGTGCGCGGCGCCCAGCGCTCCTCGCGGACCCGACCGTAGGCGTCCTCGATGGCCTGGGCGCGCTCGAGCAACGTCCGTGGCTCCAGGGTCGTCTCGGCCACGATCACCAGGTTGAGGAAGTCGGGGCTGTCCGTCGGACCGCCGACCGCCTTCGTCTCGTAGACCGGCGACACGTCGACGACGATCACGTCCGGAGTGTCGCGGATCGCGTCCACGGCACCCTGGAGATTACCGAGCCGGTCGCCGAGGTTGGAACCCACCGAGTAGACGACCTTGGTCAGCGGCTTCATGCCGCTCAGGGTGTCGGTGTCGATGGCGTACGGGTTGGGACTACTCATTCGGACCTGCTCCTTGTCAGCGTGACGGCCGCATCGGCCACTTCGACCGGCATCGGCGCCTCGGGTTTGTGCACGGTGACCTCGACGGCCGTCACGCGGGACGTGCTGAGGCACGTCTGCGCAATGCGGTCCGCCAGAGCTTCGATCAGGTCGAGCGGATCTCGCTCGATATCGGCCACCACCGCCCTGGCCAGCTCCCCGTAGTCGACCGTCTTGGTGAGGTCATCGCTCTCCGCGGCCGGAGCCAGGTCGAGCGTGCACACAACGTCGACCACGAATCGCTGCCCGTTGGCCCGCTCCTCGGGGAAAACGCCGTGGTGACCGAAGCCCGCAATTCCACGCAGCGCCACATGATCAGCCATTCAAGTTTCCCCCTCTTCGATGTCGCGACCCTATCCGACCGAGCCAACGAGGATGGCGGCTGCTCACCCTCCGAGCGTGGCTCACGAAGATGAACGTCAGGAGTCGAACAGGCGCTGCACCACCGCAATTGCGTCCCGATGGGGCCTGACCGAGTGAACCCGAACCCCCCACGCGCGCCGGCTCGCCATCAGGGTGGTCAGCGCCAGGGTTGCGTCGTCGCGTTCCACCGCCGGGCGAGCCTTTCCTGCTGCACCGGCGAGCAGCGTGCCGAGGAACGCTTTGCGGGAAACCCCGAGCAGCACCGGGAACCCGAGCTGCTCGACCTCGTCGAGCCGGCGCAGGATCTCCCAGTTGTGCGCACCGGTCTTGGCGAAGCCGATGCCAGGGTCGATGATGAGGTGCTCACGCCGGATGCCCGCAGCCTGCGCCGCATCGGTCTGGACCCGCAGCTCCGCGACCACCGCCGCGACGACGTCATCGTAGACCGCTCGACTCTGCATCTTTGCGGAGTGCCCACGCCAGTGCATACAGACGTACGGCACGCCCAGGGCGGCCACCGTGGCGAACATGGCGGAGTCGGCCTGGCCACCCGATACGTCGTTGACCATCCCGGCACCGGCCCGGACAGCCTCCTCCACGACCCGAGGCCGCATGGTGTCGATGCTCACCACGGCACCGGACGCCGCGAGGGTGGACACCACGGGCAGGACCCGGCGCAGCTCCTCTTCGACGTCCGGACGATCAGCGCCCGGCCGGGTGGACTCCCCGCCCACGTCCACGATGTCGGCCCCCTCGTCGAGCAGCGCCTGGCCGTGGGCGATCGCGTCCGCGGCCTCGAACCACTCACCGCCGTCGGAGAACGAGTCGGGGGTGACGTTGACGACCCCCATCACCAGGGTGCGTCCGGGCTGTGGGAGATCGCTGACCGTCGCGATCGGCTTCATTCGAGCCACCCTAGTGCCGTCGGGGCACCGACCGCCGCCGCTCACGTAGTCGGCACCTGACCCACTCCACACTTATGCTCGACAGATGTCCAACGCACCCTGGGGACCGCCTCAGCCCCCGGGACCGGGGCCCGGCCTCCCACCGGCTCGCTCCGGCACGGCGTCCCTGATCGTCGTTCTGTGCGTCGGCCTGTCGATCGTGCTGGTCTGCACGGTCGGCCTGGTGCGCTGGCTCGGGCAGTCCGCCGACCGCGGCGCGACCAGCAGCGGTGCCACCCGGTCGTCTCAGCCGACCACTACATCGACCCCGACGCAGTCGGCCACCGCCGCCCCGCCGGCCCAGCAGCCGACCAGCTCGTCGTCGGCCCGCCCCGCCCCGAGTCGGTCGGCCAGCACACCGGCGCAGTCCAGGACCCCTGACCTGAGCCTGAAGAAGAACACGGTCTACAGCATCGACCTGTCGGGACGCGGGTTGTGTCAGGCCAAGATCCGCCGGCCCAAGCCGCCGCTGAAGAACTCCGCCCTGGCGCCCTATCTGCGGACCGTCGTCACCTGCCTGGTGAACGCCTTCCGCGCGCCCCTGGCTGCGAAGGGCTTCGCCCTGACCACCCCGAAGATCAAGACGTTCAAGAAGAGCGTCAAGACGCCCTGCGGGACACTCGGCTCGCGGACCAACCCCGCCTTCTACTGTGCGGGCACGATCTACTGGCCGGTGACGAGCGACGATGCGCGCGAGGCCTACACCTTTGCCCGCCTGGGCTACGTGGGGCTGCTGGCGCACGAGTTCGGTCACCACCTCCAGGCGACTACCGGCATCCTGTACGCGTACGGCTCCCGCTACCAGGCTTAGGACCGCAAGGGCCGGCTCGCTCTGAGCCGGCGACTGGAGCTGCAGGCGCAGTGTTTCGAGGGTGTCTTCCTGTCCCATGACAAGTCGGCGATCAAGCTGTCGGGCCGGGACCGGGCGGAGATCCGTACCTGGCACTCCTTCACCGGCGACGAGGATCCGCCGTCGAGCCGCAAGCCCGACCACGGCACCAGCAAGGCGCAGCTCGGATGGTTGGACAAGGGTCTGAACGGTAGCGACTTCGGTCGCTGCAACACCTGGTCGGCCTCCAGCACGTCGACCAGGTAGCGGCTGCTCCCCCGCTCCGACCAGCCCGAGACATACCGAACGGATCAGGGCTTTCTGCTCATGATCAGGCTCATCGCCTCGGCCCGGGTCGCAGGGTCGCGCAGCTGCCCGCGCACGGCGCTGGTCACCGTCCGGGAGCCGGGTTTGTGCACCCCGCGCATGGTCATGCAGAGGTGCTCACACTCGAACACCACGATGGCGCCCTTCGGCTGCAGGATCCTCACCAGCGCCTCGGCCACCTGTGTGGTGAGACGCTCCTGCACCTGTGGTCGCTTGGCGTAGACGTCGACCAGTCGGGCCAGCTTGCTCAGCCCGGTCACCCGACCGTTGGCGTTGGGGATGTAGCCGACGTGAGCGACGCCGAAGAACGGCACCAGGTGGTGCTCGCACGAGCTCCAGACCTCGATGTCCTTGACCAGCACCATCTCGTCGTGGTCGATGGCGAAGGTGGTCGCCAGC
>JBBRYD010000132.1:0-11051 GCA_038238065.1 Propionibacteriales bacterium
ACGACGAACCGCGCCCAGCCGGAGTCGCCGTCGTCCGCCCGGCCCTGGAAGCGCTCAACCACCCGGGAGACCGGTGTCTCCAGCAGCCACTGCGTCAGCCCCGGATCGGTGCGGACCCAGGACGCGAGGTCGTAGAGAGACTTCTCGGCCAGGATGGGCAGGCTGTCGAACCCGAGCAGGAAGGTGGTCGCCGGCGGGTCCCCGGCCCGTCGGACCAGGGCGGAGTAGAACCGGGTGAAGAGGATCTCGCTGGACGCGGCGAGCGGGATGACGGTCTGGACCGCGGTGTAGTACTCGGTACCGGCGTCCAGGAGGTCCGACACCCCAGCAGCCAGCTGCCCGTCGGACAGCTGCGCGAGCGGCCGCCCGGACCATCCGGCGACGATGTCTTGTAACGAGGTCGCGAGTAGTTGCGCCAGCGCTCCAGGCCGCTGCGTCGGCCCCCCGTGACCAGCACGGGCAGAGCTTTCGGGGTGGACAGCGTCATCCGCAACAGCGCACGCCGGCGGTACTGGTAGTAGGCGTAGCCGTTCACCGTGGGCATCCCGACATCGCCGGGGTGCAGGGCCTGTCCACCGAAGAACTCCGTCATCAGGGCCGTCAACGAGCGGGTGACTGAACCGTCGATCAGGTCCGCGAACAGTGGTGACAGCGGGTCGGGCAGCTGTTCGACGATGCTGGCGCGGAAGTAGAAGGCGTCACTGACGGGGACGGGCCATTCGCTGGGTGGGTCGGCCTCGGGCAGCGGTAGCGCGGTGATCGGGCGAGACTGCAGGATGGTGAACGCGCGGCCGCTGCGCACCCATTCGATGTCCTGCGGGGCCCCGAAGTGACGCTCGATCCGCACCCCGAGGCGGGCCAGCTCGGCAGCCCCGGGGTCGTCGAGGACCGGCTGACGTCGTCGCACGTCCGGGACGGGCCGTTCCTCGGTACCCCCGTCGACCGGGACCGTCATGAGCGCCTTGTCGGCGACCTGGCGTGAGATGACGTGGCCGTCTATCTTGGCCACCACGAGGTCGTCGGTGTTCACCGAGCCGCTCACCACCGACTCGCCCAGCCCCCAGGCAGCCCCGATCACGATCTCGCTGCGACGCCCGGTCCTGGGGTTGGCGGTGAACATGACCCCCGCGGCGTCCGCGTCGACCAGCCGCTGTACCACCACGGCCAGACTCACGTCGGCCGGGTCGATGCCCTGTCGGGTCCGGTAGGTGATCGCGCGGGCCGTCCACAACGAGCCCCAGCAGCGTTGGATGGCCTGGACCAGCGCATCCACACCGGAGACGTTCAGGTAGGTGTCCTGCTGGCCGGCGAAGCTGGCGTCGACGAGGTCTTCCGCGGTCGCCGACGACCGCACGGCCACCGGTCCCGAGCCGAGCGCAGCGTAGCCGGCCTCGACGTCACGCCGGAGGTCGCCGGCGATCTGGGCACCGGTGAAGAGCTCCCGGATCTGCCCGCTGGCCGCCTCGACGTCGGCGAGCATCCGGGCCCCGGTTCCCACCCCCGACGACGGTGCGGCGAGCCTCAGGATGGATCCCTGCAGGGCGTTGTCCTCGACGAAGGATCGATAGGCCGCGGTGGTGACCACGAACCCCTCGGGCACCGGGAGCCCGGCGCGGATCAGCTCGCCGAGGTTGGCCCCCTTGCCCCCCGCGGACAGCAGGTCGCCGCGGCCGAACTGGCGCAGCGGGCTGACCTGACTCATGCCAGCACGGTGTGGCCCGCCCGCGAGCGGAAGCCGGCGTTCACCTGGACCGTGCACTGATCACGCAACGTCACGGTCATGCTGTACCCCGCGGTGCTCGGCTCAGTCGTCACGGGAGACCAGACGGCGCCGACCTGTCACGTCGAGCCCGGGCCCTCGCACCCCGTAGAATCGGGCGGTGCTTGATACCCGGACACCCTCGACCCACGCAGACGTCGTGGTCCATGAAGCACGCCGTCGGCGAGCCATCGCCGTCATCTCGCACCCGGACGCCGGCAAGTCGACGCTGACCGAGGCGCTGTTGCTGCACGGCCACGCCATCGGCCGCGCCGGCGCGACCCACGGCAAGGCCGGCCGACGCGCCACGGTCTCGGACTGGATGAGCATGGAGCAGGAGCGGGGCATCTCGGTCAGCTCCGCGGCCGTGCAGTTCGAGCACCAGGGCGTGGTGATCAACCTGGTGGACACGCCTGGGCACGCCGACTTCTCCGAGGACACCTACCGGGTGCTGGCCGCGGTCGACTCCGTGGTCATGCTGGTCGACGCCGCCAAGGGCCTGGAGTCACAGACCATGAAGCTGTTCGACGTCTGCAAGAAGCGCGGCCTCCCGGTGATCACCATGATCAACAAGTGGGACCGACCCGGCCTCGACGCACTGGCCCTGATGGATGAGATCGAGCAGCGGACCGGACTGATCCCCACCCCGCTGACCTGGCCCGTGGGTCTGGCGGGCGACTTCGTGGGTCTGCTGGACCGACGATCCGGACAGTTCGCGCAGTTCACCCGGACCGCCGGCGGTGCCACCATCGCCGCGGAACAGCTGATCGACCCCGACGAGGCCGAGCAGCGGGTCGGGGACCGCTGGACGACGGCCGTCGACGAGGCACACCTCCTCGACGCCGAGGGCCAGACTCACGACCAGGAGCTCTTCCTGGCCGCCGCCACCACGCCGGTGCTGTTCGGCGCAGCGGTGCTCAACATCGGCATCGGCCGACTGTTGGACCTGATCGTCACGCACGCACCCGCGGCCGACGCGCGGACCGACACCAGCGGTCACCCGCACCAGGTGGACGAACCGTTCTCCGGGTTCGTCTTCAAGGTGCAGTCGGGGATGAACGCCGCTCATCGCGACCGGATCGCCTTCATCCGGGTGTGCTCGGGGGTGTTCGAACGCGGCATGACGCTCACCCACGAGCCGAGCGGGCGCCCGTTCGCCACCAAGTACGCCCACCAGTTCTTCGGCCGTGACCGGGAGACCGTCGACCTGGCCTGGCCCGGCGACGTGGTCGGCCTGGTCAACGCCAACGCGCTGCGCCCCGGCGACACGCTGTTCTTCGACGACGCGGTGCAGTATCCGCCCATCCCCCGTTTCGCTCCTGAGCACTTCCAGGTCGTGCACGCCCGTGACACCAGCAAGCACAAGCAGTTCCAGCGCGGCCTGACCCAGCTCGACCACGAGGGGGTCATCCAGCTGCTTACCTCCGATCTCCGGGGTCCGCAGCGGCCCATCCTCGGGGCCGTCGGTCAGATGCAGTACGAGGTGGTGACGGACCGGATGACTCACGAGTTCAACTGCCCGATCGGCCTCGAACCGTTGACCCACACCGTGGCGCAGCTGACCACCCCGGTGGCCGCGGAGATCCTGCGGCCGGACACCAGCATCGAGGTCACCACCCGGTCGGACGGTGCGACCATCGCCCTGTTCCCCAGTGTCTGGCGGCTGCGCGCGGTCAAGAAGAACCACCCCGAGCTGGCGCTGGCCAGCCTCGGGGTCGACGGCGCCTGAGGTGTCCACGGGTCCCGCGGTCCGGGTGCCCGCGTGAGCGCTCGGCTGGAGGAGCTGGACTGGCGGTCGACGTCGATGGGTGAGATCAGCCTGCGGCGTCGGCTGGAGCCGTCGCTCGGCGTCGACGTGTACGAGGTACGGCTCGGCGACGAGTTCTTGATGTCGAGCCTGTTCACGGTCGCCGAGGTCGAGCTCGCCCGACGCGGGCTGGCAGCCGTCTCGGGAACCGACCTGGACGTCCTGGTCGGCGGTCTGGGACTGGGCTACACCGCGCGGGCGGTGCTCGAGGACCCGCGGGTCGGGTGCCTCTGTGTGCTCGAGACGCAGGCTGCGGTGATCGACTGGCACCGGCGTGAGCTGCTGCCGCTGGCCCACGACCTGGTGGCTGATCCACGCACCCGGCTGGTCGAGGGCGACTTCTTCGCCGCGGTTGCCGCGGTCGACGCGCTCGTCGGCGAGGGCCCCGCTGCCGTCCTCGACGACGGTCCGAGCCGCTGGCACGCGATCCTGGTCGACATCGACCACACGCCGCGCCATCTCCTGCACCCCAGCCACGGAGACTTCTACACCACAGCGGGGCTGCGACAGCTCGCCCGTCGGCTGCACCCGGGAGGTGTGTTCGGGTTGTGGTCCGACGACCCACCGGACCCCGACTTCGTCACCGTGCTGGAAGACGTCTTCGACCACGTCGAAGCCGAAGTGGTGACCTTCGCCAACCATTACACCGGTGGACGCTCCGCGAACACCGTCTACGTCGCGGCCCTCGACGGTCTTCAACCCTGACTGAACGCGCGACGGTGGGGCCCTGGGTTTGACCAGTTCCGCTTCGGTGGCCCATTAGGCACCGGGTGGCAGGCTTCAGCCAGCGCCGCATCCACCCAGGGACGCGAGCCTTTGACCTGAGAGATCCGGGTGAGCCCATGAGCAGCAACACCGTGACCAACGCCCCCAAGCCCGACGACAACCGGCCCGACGTGTCGTGGACCGAGCTGGGACAGGACCTGTGGGCCTACCTGACCGGTCGCGGTGCGGCCATCAACTACAGCTTCGTCGACATGGAGGTCGAGGTGCCGCGTGACACCGGCGCCGACGCGCCGCGGGCCACCTGGAAGCTGAACGGAACGCTGCGGATCACCACCAGCGACGACGAGTTCGCCGGTCCCTCCAGGAACAAGTAGCGCACCGACGCCATGCACATCGACTCGGACCTCACCTTCTCCTACGCGGAGCCGCCCGTCGGTGGTCTGCCCGCCCGAGCGATGAGTGGCACGATCAGCGGGGTCGGCAGCCACCTGCAGGTGACCTGTGACGCGTTGCCGGAGGTGTCGGCGAGGACGGCGGCTCCGTTGCTGCGGCGTACCGCGGCCGGGCTGGCGTCCATGGGGCTCACGGTGTCGGTGTCGGGGCCGGACGGCCCGCTGATGACCATCGGCGCCGTTCGGGGCAACCTCCTGCACCGCGTGCTGACCCGGTCCAGCCACGTCCGGCTGGCTCGGGTGGTGCAGTTCGTCCGCATTCTCCGACCGCGCGCGCACCGGTCGGGCGGGATGACTCTCGCCGAGCTGATGCCGCCGTCGACGGTGCTACCGCTGGCGCCCACCTTCCGGCGGCAGGAGCGTCGGGTGACCACCACCCACGACCCCCAGGGTGGCGGTCGACCACGGCTGCGGTTCCGGGCGGGTCGGGCGCCGTTCGAGGGTGACTCGGCCAGCTCGTTCTATCTCAGGCCCGGGGTGACGACCATCGGTAGCGGGGCGGACTGCGATCTGGTGCTCGCCGGTGTCGACGCGCTGCAGGCCAAGATCTGGCGCAACGACGACGACGAGTACGTGCTCGAGGCGGTCAGTGAGACAGTGCCGTCCTACATCGACGGCCGGGCCGTGCGGGGTGGACTGCTGCGGACCGGTACGCGGATCGAGCTCGGAAACTGGGTCATGTCCTACTTCCGGGCCGAGTTCGCCGACCACGGGCGCCCGTACGGCGGTCGCATCGGTGGTGAGCTGGGCTTCCAGCGGTCTCAGAGCACGCCCACCTACCGCAACCCCGACCAGCGTTAGGAGACCGGCGCCCGCTAGCGAACGTCGACACAGGCGGCCGCGCTCGGGCTCGACACCGACGTGTCGTTCCCGCGGTACAGATAGCGGTAGCACCCGTCGGCGTCGGCTCGGACCGAGTTGAGCAGCGAACCGTTGCTCATGCTGCGCGAGTGCTTCACGGTGGTGTAGGCGCCGGCCCGGGTCTTGAACTGCAGCTCCACCACCTGGCCGGCGAAGCGTTGATAGCTGCCCGTGTCCCAGCTGGCCCGGGTGAGCCTGCCGCTCACCGACACCATGGAACCCTTGGTCACCGCGGTCCGTGCCTTCGCCGTGACCGTTGCGGCTCGGAGGACACGGAAGTCGACGCCCTGACTCGACAGCGAAGGGCCGTTGTCACTGAAAACGTCGATCACCGAAATCCACGACCCGGCGAACTGGGCGTTGTTCATGGTGGCGGGATCCCATGACGTCGAGCCGACGAAGGTGTACCGGCCCTTTCCGTCGTTGGTGGGGGGATTCATGGTGACATTCCGCCCGACGACATCTGTGGTGGACGCCAGGTTCACAAAGAGTCCGGGGTTGTCACAGGTGTTGTCGAGCACCACCGTATAGGTGCTGCTCTTGACCATTCGCACACCGACCACGATCGTGGACGACGACATGGCGGTCTTGACCACGGTGGTGTGACAGGGGGGCACGACTGCCGCCGAGGCAGCCATCGGCGGTAACGCTGCGGTCAGGAGGCCGGCAGTCATAGCGAACAGAGATACGAGCACGGAATTTCTACGCACAGTCTTTTCCCTCGAATTGACACTGCCGGCATCAGCAGCGCGTAAACGTCTCCACGACGACTCAGCACCACAGACCATGTATATCGGGACATGATCTGACGACTCGGGCCCGTCCTGGAGATTCGGGGGATGGGACTGGCTCGAAATGCCACACGATGAACGTCGAAACAGAACTTCTGTTGTGACAGTACCTCATGGCGGGCACTCAATTCTCCTATCGTCGGATCAATCCCGACATGTGATGCTGGTTATCAACAATGCTACTCACCGACGACGGTAATATCCGGCGAGGTCGGCTCAGAAATGCCTCAACAGGTCCGGGAAAGAACTCAACACGAGGACCTGATGGTCATCAGGATCGAGCTCGGAGTGCTCGAGCTCCCAGGTGTAGCGGTGCGGGATGAAGACGGCGTTGAGTCCGGCCGCGCGAGCCGCGAGGATGTCGGACTTGGGTGAGTTCCCGATCATCCAGGTGCGGTCCAGCTGCAGGTCGTGCTGATGGGCCAGGGCTCGGTAGACCGCAGGATTCTTCTCGCTGACGATGTGTACGGCCTGGAAGTGACCTGCCAGTCCCGATGCCGTGATCTTGCGCTGCTGCTCCTCGGCGGCGCCCTTGGTCAGCATCCAGAGCTCGTGCCGGCTGCCCAGCTCGGTCAACGCGTCGGCCACGCCGGGCATCAGCTCGAGCTGATGGTGAACCAGAGCGTGAGCCAGCTCTTCGATCTCCCGTCGTTCGGCGTCGCTGGTCGGGCGTTCCCGCAACCGTTCCAGACACTCGGCCAGGTTGTGCAGGAAGGCCGTGGTTCCGTAGCCGTGGGTCACGGTGTTGGCCGCCTCCATATCGTTCAGGATGGAACGGATCTGAGATCGGTCCAGGGTCGGGTGGGCGACCCAGTCGAGATAGTCGTCGACCACCTGCTTGAAGTACACGTTGTTCTCCCACAGCGTGTCGTCGGCGTCGAAGATCAGCGTCTGACGTGGCCGCCGGACCGGCGCCGACGTCTCGTTCGCCTTAGAGGTCACTGAGGCATTGTGCCCGGTCTGCGAACCGGGTGGTCACCCCCGCCGTGCCGCCTGTCTCACCTGACGGATGGTCGTCTCAACACGTGGTATTTCAACTTGATCCGATCGATCGACTGGCACAGGGTGGTTACATGCGTATAACAACGGGGACCTCTGTCGCGTGGCAACAGCCGCGACGGGGAGCTCGTCATCAGCCGTCCGGGCTGACCGCGCGACGCTTCGTGGACCTGGGCCGCACGGGCTCGATGCTCTGTCGACCGACATCGCACTGAGACCCCCACACCAGCGGTCCGGCTCGACCGAACGAGCCGACGCGCGACTCACGCCCCCATTGAGGACACCGTCATGACGACCCAGAACCCTGCAGCCCCGACCACCGTCCCCGGCCCCGCCGGAGCGGGCACGCCCGGGCCCGCCGCCCGGCCCCGGCGGAAGAAGGGCGAGGGCCAGTGGGCGCTGGGCTACCGCGAGCCGCTGAACGCCAACGAGCAGTCCAAGAAGGACGACAACCCGCTCAACGTCCGCGCCCGGATCGAGAACATCTACTCCAAGGGCGGCTTCGACTCCATCGATCCGGGCGACCTGCGCGGTCGCTTCCGCTGGTGGGGCCTCTACACCCAACGGCGTCCCGGCATCGACGGCGGCAAGACCGCCACGCTGGAGCCGGAGCAGCTCGACGACTCCTTCTTCATGCTCCGGATCCGTATCGACGGCGGCGCCCTGACCACCGAGCAGCTGCGGGTCATCGCGCAGATCTCGATCGACTTCGCCCGCAGCACGGCCGATGTGACCGACCGGCAGAACGTCCAGCTGCACTGGATCCGGGTCGAGGACGTACCGGAGATCTGGCGTCGGCTGGAGGCGGTCGGCCTGTCGACCACGGAAGCCTGCGGCGACTGTCCGCGGGTCATCCTGGGTTCCCCGGTGGCCGGCATCGCCGCCGACGAGCTCATCGACCCCACGCCGGCCATCAACGAGATCGCCGAGCGCTTCATCGGTGACCCGCAGTACTCCAACCTTCCGCGCAAGTTCAAGACCGCTATCACCGGACACCCGATCCACGATGTGGTCCCCGAGATCAACGACGTCGCGTTCGTCGGCGTCGAGCACCCCGAGCACGGGCCGGGCTTCGACGTGTGGGTGGGCGGCGGACTCTCCACCAACCCGATGCTGGCCCTGCGCCTCGGCGCCTGGGTGCCGATCGACGAGGTGGCCGACGTCTGGGCCGGCGTGGTCAGTGTCTTTCGCGACTACGGTTACCGCCGGCTGCGTACCCGCGCCCGGATCAAGTTCCTGGTCGCCGACTGGGGGGTGGAGAAGTTCCGCGAGGTGCTCGAGAGCGAATACCTGAAGCGCTCCCTCATCGACGGCCCCGCCCCCGCCGTGCCGGACCGGCCGGGTGACCACGTCGGGGTGGCCGAGCAGAAGGACGGCAACTTCTTCGTCGGCCTGGCCGCGGTCGCCGGCCGGGTCAGCGGTGAGACGCTGCTGGCGCTGGCCGATACGGCCGAGGCGCACGGGTCCTACCGGGTCCGGACCACGCCGATGCAGAAGCTGCTGGTGCTGGACGTGGCCGAGGACCAGGTCGACAGCCTGGTGGCCGCCACCGAGGCTATCGGCCTGTCCAGCAACCCGCGGGCGTGGCGCCGCTCGGTGATGGCCTGCACGGGGATCGAGTTCTGCAAGCTCGCCATCGTGGAGACCAAGGCCCAGGCTGCCCGGGTGGTGACCGAGCTGGAGAGCCGGTTGGGCGCGCTGGACTCCCCCATCACCGTCAACATCAACGGCTGCCCCAACTCGTGTGCCCGGATTCAGGTCGCCGACATCGGGCTCAAGGGCCAGCTGGTGCAGGGGCCCAACGGCGACCAGGTCGAGGGCTTCCAGGTCCACCTCGGTGGCGGGCTGGGGCTGGACGCCGGCTTCGGCCGCAAGCTGCGGGGTCACAAGGTCACCGCCGAGGAGCTGCCCGACTACATCGAACGGTTGGCCAAGGCCTTCGTCGCCGAGCGGGGCACCGAGGAGCGGTTCGCCCAGTGGGTGGCCCGGGCCGACGAGGGGGTGCTGGTATGAGCGACCCTTCGACAGGCTCAGCAAGCGGCACCTCCCAGACGCGGCAGGCGGTCATGTACTGCCCGTACTGCGCCGAGGAGACCCTTTTTCCGATCGAGGCGGGCGGCTGGGAATGCCGCAGCTGCCTGCGGGCGTTCTCGGTCAAGTTCATCGGTCTCGTGCAGACTCCGAACCGGAGCCGACCCAGCATGGTGAACGAACAGGGGGCCTCGTCGTGAGCACCACCATCGATCTGAGCGAGCTGGCCGTGGTCGCGAACCGCGACCTGGAAGACGCCACAGCCACCGAGATCCTGACCTGGGCGCGTGACGAGTTCGGCTCCCGGCTCGCGGTCACCTCCTCGCTGGCCGACACCGTGATGATCCACCTCGCCGAGCAGGTGATGCCCGGCATCGACGTGATCTTCCTCGACACCGGCTACCACTTCGTCGAGACGATCGGCACCCGCGACGCCGTCCGGGCCGTGCACGACGTCAACCTGCTGAGCATCACGCCGGTGCAGACCGTGGCCGAGCAGGACGCCACGTACGGCAAGGACCTGTTCGCCACCAACCCGGACCAGTGCTGCGCGCTGCGCAAGGTCGCTCCGTTGAACGAGGCGCTGAAGGGCTACACCGCCTGGGCCACCGGTCTGAGGCGGGCCGACTCGCCGTCCCGGGCCCATACACCGGTCGTCTCCTTCGACCCCAAGCGCAACCTGGTCAAGATCGCCCCGATCGCCCGTTGGAGCGACGACGACGTGGCCGGCTACATCGAGACCAACTCGCTGATGGTGAACCCGCTGCTGTCTGACGGGTACCCCTCCATCGGCTGTGCGCCCTGCACCCGACGGGTCGAGCACGGTGACGCCCGCGCCGGACGCTGGGCCGGTCTGGGCAAGACCGAGTGCGGGATCCACCTATGAGCACGACCATCCAGACCGACCCAGCGCCGGTACGGGATCGCGCGGCGACGGGCTGCACGCTCTGGTTCACCGGTCTGCCGTCCGCCGGGAAGTCCACCATCGCGCACGCGGTCGCCGAGCGGATCGCCGCTTCGGGACAGCGCGTCCAGGTGCTCGACGGTGACGCCGTCCGGCCCTACCTGTCCGGCGACCTCGGTTTCAGCAAGGAGGCCCGCGACATCAACGTGGCGCGGATCGGCTGGGTCGCCCGATTGCTGGCCTCGCACGGCGTGGTCGTGCTGGTTCCGGTGATCGCACCGTACGAAGCCGCCCGGGACGCCGTCCGCGCCGACCACGACGCGGCCGGGGTCTCGTTCGGCGAGGTCTACGTGTCCACCTCCCTCCAGGTCGCCGAGCAACGTGACGTCAAGGGCCTCTACGCCTCGGCCCGTCGCGGTGAGATCACCGGCATGACCGGCATCGACGACCCGTACGAGGCTCCCGTGGCCGCCGAGCTGGTCATCGACACCGCCGCGGTCGACCTCGCCACGGCGGTGCAGACCACACTCGACTACCTGTCCGGCAGGTCCTCGTTCCCCGACGCAGGAGGTCCACGCCGATGAGCGACACCAGCACTGCGCTGCGGCCGCTGACCGAGCTGCAGGCGCTCGAGTCGGAGTCCATCCACATCCTCCGCGAGGTGGCGGCCACCTTCGCCTCCCCGCTGATGCTGTTCTCCGGCGGCAAGGACTCCGTGGTG
>JBBRYD010000133.1:0-11027 GCA_038238065.1 Propionibacteriales bacterium
GGGTCCTCCTGAAGACCTTCCAGCCCGAACTCACAGCCCAACAGATACAAGTCCTGGACCTCATGGGCCTCGCCCCGAGCATCTACACCCAGCTCAGACAATCACCGAGATAACCCTCGCGAGATGTGCGGAACGTCAGTCCGGTGGGCCGCGATCGAGGCCGTGCAACGGCTACCCGCGCACACTCGTCTCGGCGCGATGCGTGATCGGATCGGTGAGCGCCGAGGCCGCAACATCGGGGTCGTGGCCGCCGCCCGCGAGCTGACCGGGCTGGTCTTCTACGGCCTACGTGATCACCACATCCGCTGCTTGGCCCAGCCGGCGTGAGCCGGCCACCAAACGTGGTGGGCGCGGGTCGTGCAGGTCATGACCCCCAACCACGGCGTGGTCGCCCCATCTGATTGACCTCGCCCACCGCGAACCTTGTCGCAGCACTCCATGCCGCCCCGCGCGGCGAAGGGGATGACCGACAGCCCCCACCCGGGGGGCCTGTCCACCAGCCGGGACACCGGCACTGGAGCAGCACAACAGATCCGATCGCCTCAGCACCGGAGCCGCCCAACCACACCTTCTCCGCTTTTCCATCAGGATGCGCCGTCCGGCGTCGCCGTCAAGGACCTACGGCCGCTGCCGCGGTCGACCCTCCGGGCCGATCCCTGACCTCGACGCCTACCTCGTCGCGACCAAAGGGCACGCGGAGAACGACAAGAAGAAGATCAGGAACAAAACAGGGGGTTGACCGGCCCCGCTCCTTCAGGGATGACCTGCAAATCGTCGGGCGAGGAGGTGACCTCGGTCGTCTTCACCAAGTTCAGCACGCCGACGGCCCTCGACAACAACTACCGGGCCGCAGTGACGACCGCTGGGGTCCCCGGGGACTCGGGTGACTGCCGCAGCGGGGACCGAGCTGACACCGGGTACCGAAGCGAGTCCGAACAGGCGCAGGGCGAAGTTCAGAGGTGAACGGAACCAGGGAAAGCAGCGTGGACAACCCAACAAGTGACAGCGGCGACCTGATCGCCCGGGCCGTCCAGGAGGAGAGGGCCGCGCCGGAGCTCACCGACCAAGGCCACGAATGGCCGGCTGCGGAGGCGATCGGCCGTTCTCCGAACGCACTCTCGGCAGCGCGGCGCCTCGCTGTCTCCCGTGACCCACTGGAGCGGGCCGTCGCGGCGCACGTGCTCGGGTCACTGGTCGACGGCAACACCGCCAACGTCGACGGGGCCGACTGCCCTGCTGGACGGGATGAACCAGGATGCCATCCATCCCACCTGGAATGGTCGATCGCGGACGCCCTGCGGCTCACCTGCCACCCGTCCGCCATCGAGCCGCTCTCGAAGCTGGCTGCGAGCCAGTCGTCCAGCGTGCGCGAACCGTCGCGATGGGGCTGGCTGGAGCGATCGCGGCGGACGGTGACAGCCGAGGCGTGGAGCAGCTCGTCAGACTGTCGGCCGATCCCGATCCCACGGTGAGAGATTGGGCGACGTTCGGCCTGTCCCAGCTCGATGACGACTCGGAGCAGGTCCGACCGGCGCTGTGGGACCGTGTGGACGACCCCCATTACAACACCCGGTCGGAGGCGCTGGCGGGCCTCGCCGCACGGCACGAAAGGGCGCTCGTCGACAGGGTTCGCGCAGAACTGCAGACGGACTACGTCGGCAAACTCGTCGTCGAGGCAGCGGCCGAACTGGCCGACTCCACCCTGCTTGAGCCACTGCGTTCGCTGCGCGACTGGTGGGACGTCGACCCGGAGCTACTCGAGCGCGCCATCGCTGCCAGTCAACCGACCGTCACGTCCACCTGACGGAATTGTTGCGTCGGTTTCTGGTGCGCCGGGACCTGATCCAGGCCACCACCATCGGGTGGCCTGGGTAAAGGCGTTGGTCTGGTGGGGGCTGGTGGGGTACCGTGAGTGGCCCGTGACTGTTACGTCGACCCGGGAGGTAGTAGGTGGATGCTCTGGAGAAGAGGGCCAAGCAGGCCGTCGACGCCATCATCTAGGCTGGCAGCGGCTGACCGCCGTACGAGTGCCGTAGTTCTTGGGCCTCGGATTCACGACGTCACCGTGAGGGGAACGGGACAATGACGGCCGGACGGGTACTGGCCACCCAACAGGCGAGAGACGCCGCGAAGCAGTTGCTGGCCCTGACCAGGACCGTGAAGGACAAGGTTGGGAAGGTTCTGCAGCACGGTGGGGTTCTCGCGGATCCCCAGCGGTGGGACGGTGGCGTCGCCTTGAAATGGCGCAACGACTGGCACCAGGACAGCGGCCAGCTCAACCAGGCCTCCGCCAAGCTCGACGAACTTGAGCGCCGGGCACAACAAGTCATTGAGGACATCTTCACAGCCGATAGCGGTACGGGCGCAGTATCATCGGCCGTGGCCGGCAGCGGGCAGGCAGGCCAGCACCAAAGCCTTTGGCAGAAGCTTGGGCACTACGCTGCTTACATTCCCCTCGAGTTAGCGTCATTAGCGACGTACGGACTTTACTATGCTTCCTATCAGGCGTTAAGAGAATTGAACAAACTTCCTGCGCCGCTGAGGATTGCGCTCACCCCAATTACCCTTCCGGTGGAGACGGTCTTGGTATCTATGGAAGGAATTGGCCTTGGCGGTGACATAGGAATCGACCTGATCAAGAATGCGGTGCTCCACAACGGAGAGTCGTGGAAGGACGAGGGCTTTGTGGGGCCGCTATTCGGCAATGGGCTGAAGAAGCTAGGCTTCGACCCCACCGAAGTCTACCTGCCCGGGGTTCACGCCAACGGAGCAATTGATTGGGAGTGGTGATGCAGCGAGTCAGCGGCCAGCGGCGTGTCATCAGACTGGCCATCGCCGGTGGGGGAGTCTTGGTGGTGCTAGCCGCTTTCTGGCTGGTCGCGTTCGTCGCCGTCGGCATGCTGGGTCTCAGGGACCCGACGGAGCAGGAGTTTACGGTGACGCTCCGGAACGACACCTCGCGCACGGTCGTGCTGAAGCAATGTGATGTCAGATGTGACACGTTCCATGAGATCGACCAGCTCACGCCGGGGCGCACAGTGGAGGTCAATGTCTCCGATCAGGACGTGACCAACTCCTGGGTTGTGGCCAGCACGTCCGATCAGATCCTCGGCTGTCTCGCGCTACGGTTTCCTCGCAGGCAGAGCGGGGTCGTCGTGAATGCTTCCACGATGACCGGGCCGCCCTGCTAGGAGGAGGTAACCGATGAGTGCGCCGCAGGGGGATGAGGAGAGGGCTCAAGATCGCCGGCTCGTTCTGACGCTGGTCGATCCTTTTAGATCCCTCGACTCGTTGGGGGAGGCGCTGCGGGCCAGCACGCTGCTGGTTCCTGTATCGGCGGCCGGCACGGATGCCGGACAGACCGAGTTGCTCGTGGCCTGGGAGCCACGAGGGGGCGCTCCGGTGATGCAGGCGTTCACCGACCAGGAAGCGTTGGAGGCCGCCCTCCATGGACCCGTTCCTAGCGTCGCGGTCGACGCTGCCGCCCTGCTCACGGTGGCTCGTGATCAGCACTCCCGCCTAGTGCTGAACCCCGCGGGTCCGGGCGGATGGGCACTGCGGCACGACAACATCATGCGGCTCGCCGACATGCTCGATCACCCGCCTGCAACGGATGTACATCCTCCGCAGGACGGCCGACCCATAATGGCCGACCTGCAGACCCGCCGGGCCCGAGCGCTGGAGCAGTTGATCGGGACCCAACCGATCGGCGCGGCTGGTGACGACCCCGAGCGGGTACGAGAGGCCCTGGCAGATGCGCTGGTCACCTTCCAGGATCTGGGCGACCTCCAGGACGCGGCGATGGCACTCACACAGCTGGCGACGGTGGACCTATGGCTCGGGCACGCCGGTTTTGCCAGGGCTGAGCTGGAGGCCGCGGCGGCGGCGTGGCACGACCTCGGTAATCCTGCCGGCATCACGTTGGTAGAATTGAGTTTCGCGGTGGATGACCTACTGGGCGGAGATATCGATGCTGCCCAGCGACGCCTGATCGGCAGCCTCAGCCCACCACCGCCAGCGGTCAGAGGCCGGCTCGCACAGTTGGCGGCGGCGCCACCTCCGGCTGACCAGCAGCGGGCCGCTTTACTGTTGGCGGAAGCAGGCAGCTCTCAGACCAGCCTGGGCCTGCCTACGGCTGGTCTGGCTTGCATGGAGCGCGCCCTGGACACGGCCAGATCCCTCTGCGATCCCGGCCTGATTGTAGACATCCTCAATCGGACCGGCGTCGTCGAGCTGCACTACGGACGCCACAACGCCGCACTGCGGCATCTCGACGAGGCGCTCACCTTGTGCCGTCAGCACGAGGATCACCAACTGACGGTGCTTGTGCTGGGAAACCTGGGCTGGGCGACCTTCCGGGATGACGACCTCGAACGGTGCGCCGCATGCTTCGATGAGTGCCTGTCACTGAGCGAAGCGCTTGACGACGAAGCCAAAGCCCGGGCTATGGCCAACCGGGGCTGGCTGCACGTCCGGCAGGACGAGCTGCCTGCCGCCCGCGACAGGGTTACCGAGGCCCTCAACCTCGCTCAGGACCCGCGCACCCGCTTGGTGGCCGCCGGTCTCCTCTTGAGGCTGAGCCGTATGGAGCGGATGGGAAATGACGACACGTCCGCCCGCCGCTCCCTCATGACGGCCCAGGAGGTGTTCCAGGCGCTCGGCGATGCCAACGGCGCGGCGTACGCCGCGGCGGAGCTGGAGATACTCGAGTCCTGACGGGATTGTTTGCGTCGGTGGAGAATTCTTCGTATCGAGCAGGCTGGCCATGTCCAAGTCGACGGTCTCTTGCCATTCGCCACCGCTACCGAAACCCCTGGTCGAGCTGAACAACAGCGGCGCGGAGTTGATCCCAGGTGACCACGACCGAGTGAGCTGAAAAAGGTTCTGCCCCGCGGGAACGGGAACAGTGGGTACGGTTAACCCGCTGGAACACGACGTCACCGTGAGGGGAACGGGACAATGACTGCCGGACGGGTACTGGCCACCCAACAGGCGAGAGACGCCGCGAAGCAGTTGCTGGCCCTGACTAGGACCGTGAAGGACAAGGTTGGGAAGGTTCTGCAGCACGGTGGGGTTCTCGCGGATCCTAAGCGGTGGGACGGCGGCGTCGCCTTGAAATGGCGCAACGACTGGCACCAGGACAGCGGCCAGCTCAACCAGTCCTCCGCCAAGCTCGACGAGCTCGAACGTCGAGCTCACCAGGTCGTCGAGGACATCTTCAAAGCCGATAGCGGTGCCTCTGGTGATGGGGAGTTGCAGGCGGTCCGGTTGGCCGGGGAGTCGGTCACGTTTGACGATCCGGTCTTGCACGGTACGCCACCGACCAGCGGGTTTGCGAATGACCCGGTGAACACCGCGAGCGGCAACTTCGTGGAGACCGAGGTCGACCTGGATTTCACCGGGCTGCTGCGGGGGTTGCGATTCAGCCGGACGTTCAACAGTCGCTCGGATCGGGTGGGGCCGTTCGGTCGGGGGTGGGAGTCGTGGGCGACCACCCGGTTGCGGGCCACGCCGGATGGGGTGCAGTGGGAGTCTCCGGATGGGCAGCAAGCCCTGATCCCGGTCTCGGTGAACGGGAGTGGGTACCGGCGGGTGGTGGGGATCCCCGGGCTGGTGGTGCCAGCGGGGGCTGGGTTGGCGCTGGAGTGGTTCGGTGGGGGTCGGTGGGAGTTCGACGCCGAGGGCCTGCCGGTGCGGGCGATGGATGGGCCGGGCACACAGGTGCGGTTTGTCCATGAGCACGGCCGGCTGGTTGAGCTGATCCATGAGGGTGGCAAACGGCTGAGCCTGGGCTGGGATGGTGAGCGGATCACCGAGCTGGCCTGTTCGGACGGTCGGCGGGTGGCCTACCGCTACGACGAGGCTGGTGGCCTGATCGAGGCCGACGGCGGACCGGGCGGTGTTCGCCGTTACGAGTTGGACGCTCAAGGCCGGGTGCTGGCCGTGCTCGACGCCGATGGTGTTGTGGAAGTGCGCAACACCTATGACGCCGATGGCCGGGTGCTCGGGCAGACCTCGGCGCATGGCCGCCGGTCGCGGATGCGGTACCTGCCCGGGCACGTCACGGTCGTCGATGACGAGGACGGCGGGCCGGTCAACACCTACCGGCACGACGAGCACGGCCGGCTGATCGGGGTGGTGGACGGCCACGGCGCCGAGTTGACCAAAGTGTATGACGAGTGGGGCAACCCGACCGTGATCACCGACCGCAACGGCGCGGTCACGGTGCAGCAGTGGGACGAGCGGGCCCGGCTGGTCCGCCAGACTGAGCCCAGCGGGGCGGTGTTCAGCTCCTCCCACGATGAGTCCGACCGGTTGCTGGAGGTCGAGATCTCGACCGGGGCGCGCACGCGGTTCCGGTACGAGGGCACCGAGCGCACCCCGGTGGAGGTCATCGGCCCCGAGGGTGGCGTCGTGCGGATGGAGGTCGCCGGCGGGCTGGTCCGCCGGATCGTCGACCCGGACGGGGTCGAGGTGCGGTTCGGTTTTGATCCCGATGGCAACATCACGTCGGTCACCGACGCCTATGACAATGCCGCGGTCCTCGAGCGAGACGCCGCCGGTCAGGTCACTGCGGTGGTGTCGCCGGCCGGGCGGCGAACTGAGCTGAGCTATGACCGGGCTGGGCGTCCGGTCGAGCGCCGGGATCCCGGTGGCGAGGTGTGGCGGTTTGCCTACACCCCGGCTGGTCGGCTGGCCGCGGTCGCCGATCCGACTGGGGCGCGCACCGAGACCCGGTACGGCGTCGACGGTGAGGCCGAGCAGGTCATCGACGCGTTGGGGCATGTCACCAGCCGCCGGTTCGACACGCTGGGCAACCTGGTCGGCATGGTCGCCCCCGACGGCGCCAAATGGGAGTTCAGCTACGACGCGCTGTGCCGCCTGGTTGGGATCCACGACCCGGCCGGCGCGAGCTGGCTGCGCGAGCACGACGCCGAGGGCAACCTGGCCGCCAGCATCGACCCGTTGGGAGCGCGCCGCAGCGACACCGTCAACCAGCTCGGCCGGATCACCGAAATCGACGACGGCGTCACCTCGGTGGACTTCGAGTACGACGAACTAGGCAGGACCACGGTGCAGCGCCGCCCCGATGGCACCGAGCTGCGGGCCAGCTATGACCTGTGCGGACGACGCACCTCGAGCACCGACCCACTCGGTGGTATCACCCGATACGCCTACACCCCCGCCGGGCGGCTGGCCCGGGTAACCAGCCCGTTAGGGCATTCGGTCGCGTTCGAGTATGACCGGGCCGGGCGATTGGTGACCGAGATCGACCCGCGCGGGCTTCGCCGCACCTACCGCTACGACGCCGAGGCCCGCATCACCCGGGTAACGGCGGCCGGGCAGGCCTGGTATTTCGACTACGACGCTGCCGGGCGGTTGGCCACTCGCCGCGGCCCCAACGGCGGGACAACCCGCTACGACTACGACGCCGTCGGACGGCTGATCCAGGTCACCTATCCCACCGACGGCGTGACCCGATTCGGCTACGACCCGCGCGGCCACCTCGTGGAAGCCACCGACGCCAACGGCGCTACCACCCACTATGAGTTCAACGCTCGCGGCTGGCTCACGACGGTCACCGACCCGCTCGGTGGGGTCATCGAACACCGCTACGACGAGGTCGGCCGACCCGTGGCCACCACCGACCAACTCAGGCGCACCACCCGCTGGGAATACGACTCCGCCGGCCAACGGATCCGGCAGCTGGATGCGGCCGGCGGGCAGGTCCGCTGGTCCTACGACCCGTCTGGGCGCTTGGCCGGCTACCACGCCGGCGGAGCCGACCCGGTGACCATCGAACGGGACGCACTGGGCCGCCCCAATGTGATCGAGGAGCCGGGCCGGCGTCACCAGCTGGCCTGGGACCCGCTCGGTCGGCTGATCGCCAAACGTTCCGGCGGCCTGGAACTGACCTGGCACTACGACGCCGACGGACGCCAGATCGCCGCCGGCTACCCCGACGGCACCCACACCGCCTTCACCCACGACCCGGCCGGCGGGCTGACCCGCGCGCAGCACCCCGTGCTGGGCACCATCGCGCTGCACCGAGACGAAGCCGGCCACCTCACCAGCCTGGAGACCCCCGGAGGCAGTGAATCGTGGTCCTACCGCGACGGCGAGCTGGTCGGCCACAGCATCGAGCGGAACGGGCAACGCCAGCTCACCCAGCTCGAACGAGACGCCGCCGGCCGCGTGATCACCGAAACCCGCGACGGTGCCTCCCGTCGCTACCACTACGACCCCACCGGCCAACTCACCACCACCGATACCCCCCACGGCGCTCGAACATTCAGCTACGACCCCGCCGGTCGGCTGACCACCGAAACCGGGCCCGACGGAGAAGTCACCTACACCTATGACGCCGCCAGCCAACTCCAGCAACGCCGCCGCGGTGCCGACACCACCCAGTACACCTACGACGCTGTCGGCCGACGGGTGGCCGAGACCAGTCCAGAACTCACCCGCACCTTCACCTGGAACCCGCTAGATCACCTCACCAGCATCCACCGGCAAGACCCGACCGGCGAATCCACCACCACCCTGACCGTCGACGCCTTCGGGGACCTGGCCGCGATCAACGACACTCCCCTGGCCTGGGACCCCACCGGCCTGATCCCCCAACTACGCCGCCTCGGCGACACCACCGTCATCGGCAGTGCCGAGCAAAACTGGGCCCAAACCGACACAACCGGCGCAGTCACCTGGCTGGACACCGACTGGCAACACAGCACCAACACCACAGACCAGCCCCGGGATCCCTGGGGCGCCACCCACCACACCACCACCACTCCCCAACTGGGCTGGCGCGGCGAACTCACCATCGACGGACTGACCTGGCTCCGCAACCGTGCCTACGACCCCACCACCCGCGCCTTCCTGACCCCAGATCCCCTACCCGCCGTCCCAGGCACCCCCGCCGCCACCAACCCCTACCACTACGCCAACAACAACCCCATCAACCTGCTCGACCCCCTCGGCCTGCGCCCCGCCACCGACGCCGACCTCGCCGCACACCATCAAGCCCACCACGGCGGGGGCCTCTCCGGCTTCCTCCACAAAGCCGGCAACTGGATGGGCAACCACATGAGCGACATCGGTCACGGCGCTCTCGACGTGATCGGGCTGATCCCCGTCGTCGGTACCGTCGCCGAAGGCATCAATGTCGTCTGGTACGGCGCCGAGGGCAACTACGCCATGGCTGCGCTCTCCGCTGCCGCCATGATCCCCGGCCTCGGCGACGCCGCCATCGCCGCCAAAGTCGGAGTCAAAGGCGCCAAATTCGCAGAAGCCGGTATCGAGGGCGCCGAAGCTCTGAAGGCCGGCCTCAAGGGAACTGAGGCTTTGAAGAGTGCTGACCAAGTGATCGTGGACACTAACGCTGTGTTCAACCGATCAGGAGTTGAGGGCCTACTCCGCGCGGGGGAGTCGCCGGTGATGACGCGCACCAGTGCGGCCGAGCTTCGTAATCTCGTCGCCAGTGGGCGCGTGAAGTGGCCGCGATTTGCCGACGAGCTTCCTGTTATCGACGACGTGATGGATGTCAGCACCCGCATCAATATCAGGGGAATGCTCGAAGGGATCAAGCCTGGTCAGCGGGGGCTCTTCGGGGACGGCTCGATTGGTGCGACTGCGCTGAACCGAGGGTTACCAGTGATCACATCCGACAAGAATTTCATCACTGTTCTCAAGCGACTCGGTGTGGATGTTCGCGTGCCATGACGGAGATCGACATCCGAACGCCAGCAACGGTCCCCTGCGCCAGCGGCGTGCTCCGTTTTGAGCCCGGTGGCATCGTGACGCTCGTCGGCGCTGGAGGCTCCGAATGCTGCGTATTGGTGACCGAACTCGAACTCAGCAACTTTGTCGAGTTCTGGTGCGGTGAGAGCTGGGCGTGCTTTCTCGGACTGAAAAGTGGAGCTCTGTGGTGTGCGTGGCCCCTGACCGGAAAGCTCGCCCAAGTCTCGCGGCTTGACCGCCTGGATCTTCAGGATCAGTACGATCCTGGGGGGCTGCACCGAGTCGCGTTTCAGGAGCTTCCCGGCGGGGACCTGCTCATTATTCATGAAGTCGGCCTAGCACGGGTCAGCTCGAATGGGAATCTCTGTTGGCAGCAAGTCCACGATCAGCTCGCTGCTCATTTTGATAAACTTGGCGACGATGCCGTGTGGTTCCGAGGTGAGTATGAGAGGTTCGGCTTCCGCCTGGTCGATGGACGCCCGGTTGTCTCGTGAGATTCGAGCAATGGGCCATGCCTGCGCATGCGTCATGACTGATGATGTTGATCGCGCGGGGGCGTGGTGCTGGGATGCGGCATCTCCGCGATCTACGACGAACTACTGAACGTGTCCATCTTGCGTCCGCAACCCACCCGGCGGTCGGGGAACGTCACCTGGCCCGCCAGGTCTGAACGCGGCATCGCCACCTGTGGGCATTGCACGAGCAGAGCCTAGGCTGGGGCCCGGCAGGAGGTCCCGATTATCGTTCGAGGGCTGCCCGTATCGACCCTGCCCCACCGTCGTTGCACTTGTCGCGGGGATGCCCGTATCACGTATCACTCTAGTAGGAAACCAAGTGTTGAAAAAACCTTCGATCCTGCTCCTGCTGGGAGCCCTCGTGATCGCCGTCGCCATGACCGCGGGGGTGTTGCTCACCCCCGGACCGTCGTCCGTCCGTGGGGATGGCGCAGCCCAGGGTATGGTCCGGGCTGCTGACACCGCCCAGATCACCCCGACCAGCACTGTGCTGAGCACGGCCGCGCCCTCGCCGATCCCGCAGGGCACTCCGCTGACGCTGACCGCGACGCTCACTCCCGCGGCAGCGGCCGGGGCCGTGCAGTTCAAGGATGGCAGCGTCAATATCGGCGGTCCGGTGCCGGTCAGGAACGGGACGGCGTCGACGACGTCGACGCTGGCTGTCGGGTCACGCCAGCTCAGCGCGGTGTTCACCCCCACCGACCCGAAGCTCTACGCGCCGTCGACCTCGCCCGCGGTGCCCTTCACGGTTGCCGGGGCGACGGCTACCAC
>JBBRYD010000134.1:0-10889 GCA_038238065.1 Propionibacteriales bacterium
CGGCGGGTTGTGTAGCGAGTTCCGACGTGCCTTTGGTGCGGGCAGGTCGAAGCCGACTCCGCCCTCACCGGCGGTCTCGTCGACGCCGGCGGCTTTCACCGCAGCCAGGCTCGCAGCGCCAGCTACGGATGTCGTCGCGGCGGAGTCGCACCCCGAGGCGGTGCCGGAAACAGCGGTCGCCACCACTGCGGCCGCGATGATGATCACCGCCCCGGGCAGGGCCAGGATCCAGGCGACGACCCCCGCGGCGATCATGACCGGCTTGTTGATCACGGACTCAGCGGGCCGCGGCAAGCGCGTCGTTGGTGAACGTCAGTTCGCGCTCGATGGGGTGCAGGACGGTCTGGACCTTGTAGTGCTGGTCTCCGACGCACCACAGCGCACGACCCTTGCCCTGCATGGCCCACCCGGTGATCAGCTGGCGGGCGATCGGTCCTAGGCCGAGCAGTTCGTTGAGCTCGTCGGCCACCCCGGGGTCTTGGCCGTGGAGGATCTTGATGTCGGCCAAGTGCAGCAGTTCCTTGGCGATGGCGACGGCCTGGGAGCCGGCGTCGCCGGCGGAGAGGACGTCGCCGGGCTTGTGCGCCACGGCCCACTGGATGTCACCGTCGCGACGGGACAGGCGCAGGTCGGAGTCGAAGCTCTTGACAGCCTCGGGTCCGAGCCGCAGTTGCTTCCACGCCTCGTCGCGGACGACGATCCGCAGGTCGCCCGGCTCAGCCGTCTCGCGCATCGCCCGACCCCACGAGTTCAGGCAGGTGAGGGCGATACCGACGGCGTCGTCGCCGAGCGGCTCGAGCCGGGACAGACTCAGCGACTGGATGGGGGCGCGCCAGTCGATCCGGATGCTGGTGTGGTCGTCGAACAGCCCGGCGAGCGCGCCGGAGACGAGCTGGCCGAGCGCGTCCCGCAGCAGTCGGGTCTCGTCCAGGAACTGGCGGGTGTCGCGATAGCGGCATCGACGCACGAGTTGCTCCGACGGCTCGTCCAGTGCCCGCCACAGCATCGGAATGGTCGGCTCGGCAAGCCGGCTGGCACCGCGGTCGTGGCCGGTGATCTGGGCGAGTGCGTTCTTGGCCACCACTTCGTCGCTGGGCCCGAACGGCACCCGCTGCTCCCCAACGCGTTGGCTGCCGACGAGCCCACGGATAAGGGTGAGCCATCGCCCGAACACCACCGCCGAGCGCCGTTGCGCCTCCCTCGCCGACAGGGCGTCCCAGCCGGCGCCGAGCGGCCCGAAGTCGAGCGGGTTGATCCGGGCGGCCATCCCCGGCCCGACGGCGAAGGGTTCGACGCCTAGCACCCGACAGAGCTGCTGGTACTCGTCTTTCGGGTCGCCCAGGATCAGCGCCCGGTATCCGAAGTCGAGCATCCGCAGGATGAACGCCTTGGTGGTGCCGCTCTTGCCTCGGCCGGGTTTGCCGAAGACAAAGACATTCGGGTTGGTGACGGGCACGACGTCGGACAGCACCCAGCCGAGCGGGTCGGCGTAGAAGCATCCACCTGAGAGCTGGTCGATGCCGATCTGCGCGCCACTGGGCGGCAGCGCGGGGGTGGCGATCAGCGGCCACCACACCGCCGCCTGGTCCGACGTCATCCGCCAGGTCGACACCGGCGCGGAGGCCGCCGACCAGCCCCTTCCGCGGCGGAACGAGCCACGACTCGGCGCGGGCCGGAACAGGCGTTCTGCCGAGCCGTCCGGCGGCACCGGTCTCGGTACCGGTGGCAGCGTGTGGCCGAAGTCGTCGAGCAGCCGGCCGAGGTCTCGGCTGGTCGACCTCGCCTGTCGACCGGGCCGCCCGTTGGCGGGGGTCCGGGTCATGTCTGGGACCGCCGGTTGAGGCTGACCCCGAGCGGCACTGTGGAGGCGGCGAACCCGGCATCCTGGGCGAGGTCGAGCCGCAACGGCGCGAACCCGGCGCGCCGGACCGACGCGTCGAGCCGTCGCCCGAACTCTGAGGCCGGCAATGTCTTCGGCACGGTCACGCAGCAGACGGCGTACGGGCGGGTCATCGCGCTTCCGCCGGCCAGCTTCTCGTCCATGCCGTAGGCCTTGCGGGCGTCGTTACGGTGCCGTGCGCGGGGCTTGACTCCGGCGCGCTGTCGCAACGCGCCGCCCATGTCCGCGGCGAACTCTGCGGCGTCGCTGCGCCGTTCCGCTGCCGATTGCTTAAGGATCGGGAACGCGACCATGAACGAGCGTCGCTCCCCCGGCTCGGTGGGGACCAACACCGGCGCAAGCGCACCCATCAACCCACCCTTGGTCGGAAGCCGGAGGGTGGCAGTGACGGAGTTCCAGGCGTCGTGGCTGTAGTGCCGGACGGGCGTGTCCGCACCGCTGGGGCCAGCCATCGACCATGGAACCTCGGCGTTCACACTCGAGTCGGTCTCGGACTCGGCGAGAGCGTCGATGATGCCAACCCGGTCACCCGGCGCGAAGCCGGTCCGGCAGGCCAGCGCAAGGCCAGGCGAGGTCAGCCAGCGGACGTCGGTCATCGCCATCCCGCCGCGCAGCTGGGCCTCGACCTCACCCATCAGCGAGTACAGCACCCGGGCGCGGCCGCCGACGCCACCTCCGGACTCGCGGGCGTGCCGGCCCATCCGGCCCTCCGGGACGACGATCGTGACGAACGTTTCGGTTCGCACACTGGCCTGGCTCAGCCCGCGCTGCAGGTCGTCGTTGATTACCCTGGCGACAGGCGGGCCGGTCGGGGAGCGGTGCCGCTGGACCCAGATCTCACGCTCGGCGCCGTCGTCGGGGACCGTACGGACAAGGAGGATGACCTCGTCGACAAGCTCGGTCCGTGAGGCCAGCTCGATGAGGGCCGCCAACCCGGCGGCCTGCCGGTCTCGCTCTGCAGCCCCGGCCATCCCGATGCCCGGGTGGACCACCGCCGCGGTCACCGCCCAGGTGCGAGAGGCATGGTCCTGGATGATCGCGGTCCGCTCCAGGTTCGGACCGTGCGGCGGTCCGTCGTGGATCTGAACTGACTGCAGCAGCCCCGGCAGATCCACCTGACCCGGATCTTCGACTAGGCCCTGCGCCGCCCGGGCCACGAAGGAGCGCGCGCCCGAAACGGTCGCCGCCAGCTGGCATCCGCTCGCCCAGAGCCAGCCGACGGCCGAGCGGCCACGGACCCGGATGACAGTGAGGACGACGATCACCAGCCAGAGCACGACGAGTTCGCCGGCCAACTGCCAGCGTTGGGCCTGGATCGCGCCGAAGACAGGCAACGCGGCCCCGGCGACGACCGCCAGCTGCCAGCCGCGGAGCCCGAAGAACCACCCGACCCGGTCCTCGGAATAGTCGCTGTAGATCACCCGCATGGTCATCCTTTCCTGGTGGTCGATTCAGAGGACTACTACTGCGGCGGCTTCGGCGCCGCCTGCCGCCTCGCCGCCGGCCGTGGCGCCGCCGTCTGCAGGACCGCCGGGCGGCTTCGGACCGGTGCCGCCCACTGGGCTGCCACCTGTTCGCGGGGGCTCGTCCGAGGGACCGCCCACGCTCCACCCGCCTACCGCGGCCTCGTTGGGTTGGTCCGCTCCGGAGCCGGCGGGATTCGCGTCGCTCGACCCGTCGTCCCTGGACCGGCCGCTCGTGTCGTTGTCCGGGCCGGACTCGGGACGTCCGGTGCGGGCCAGGTCAGGCTGGTAGGTGTTGTGACCAACGCCCATCTGGTTGGTGGTGTCGGTCGCCACAGCCGAGGCGAGACTTCCCACGGTGGCGACGCCGCGGAGACCGGCGCCGACGAGTTGCCCGAGCTGCCCGGCCTGCGCGGCGGTTCCGGCCTGTGCGTTGGCGAAGCGTTGGGTGGTCGCGGCTTCGCCCTGGCCCTCGGCCTGCGACCGGCTGGCTGCGTCACCGTCGGCGGCGCCTTGCTCAGACGACGCACCCACCGACTGGCCCGCCGGACGTCCGCTGAGGAGTCCGCTGAGACCCCCGACCGCGGCCAGTCCTGCCCGGACTGACGCTCCGGAGTTGATTCCGGGGTCGACGAAGGCGAGCAGCTTGAACAGCGCCAGCGGGGCGACGGTGGAGATGATGATCATCAGCACCGACGGCACCGCGCTGCCAACGGCGGTCGAGGACTTGTCGCCCAGCCCCAGAGAGACACCGGTGGCGAGCTTGTTGCCGATCCCCATGATCAAGGTCATCACCAGCGGAGTCAGGGCGGCAGCGTGGAACCACCGGAGCGACTTCCAGAACCAGCCACGCCCGACGTCGGACATCAGTCCGGCCGCGCAGATCGGCGTAGTCGCGGCCAGCATGATCAACGCGGCAGCCCTGGTCAGGATCACCAGCAGGTGAGCGATCGCGGCGATCCACAAGAACAGCCCGAGCAGTCCGAGCACCGTGGCCACGGAGGCGTCCACGAGGTCGCCAGCTCGGAAGGCCTGGGCGGGCTGCCAGGCGTCCCAGCTCTTCACCCCGAACATCGCCCTCATCAGAGCGTCGTTGAGACCGCCGCAGGCCGCGATCACCGCTGTGCCGTAGACCAGCCAGGCCACCCACACCAGGACGAACTGCGCCATCCCGATAACCACCCGGGCGAGCGCCTTGCCGTCACGCCGGGCCAGGGTGGTACCGATCTGGACCATCATCATGATCAACGCCAGTACGGCGGCCACCCAGAACGTCGTTGCGTAGGCGTCGCGGGCAGGCCCGTGGGCGGACAGATCCGGGGTCAGGAAATGGCCCTCGAACTTCAGCACCACCCGCAGCAGGAACAGGCCCGCGTTCCACAGCGTCAACATGATCCCCGACCAGCTGTCGGTGAGCACGCGGCCGGCTTCGCCGGCCAACCAACCGAACGGGTCGTCGAGTGGCATCAGGACCACCTCACCCGTTCTGCCATGTTCGCCAGCCCGCCGTCGCGGCCAGCTCGGTGTTCGGCCAGGTTGACGGCGCCGCCGCAGGCGGGGCGCCGGCAGCGATCGTCCACCGCCGCCCGGTCCACTGCATCCGTTCGCAGTAGCCGTAGGCCATCCGCTGCTCGGTAGCGATGACCGCGCGGACGTCGACCAGTACGCAGGCGACGACCCAGTCCGGGCCGTCGGTGGCCTTGACCTGCGCTGCGGCCGGGGTAACGGTCACGGTCGTCGTCAGGTCCTTCTGCTGGCCCATCCGAGCTGCCCCGAGGAAGCTGCGTACCTGGGTTGTCAGCCGCACTCTGCGGCTGGCCCAGCCGCTGGACTGGCCCATTCCCGGTAGACCTCGACCGTCCGCGGGACGCTCATCGCCTGCAGGACGACGACCTCGATAGCGGCCAACTGACCGACCGCCCCATCGGGGGTACGCATAAAGCCGGACGGGACTCGCGCGGCCCCGATCTGCGTGGCGTCGGGGACGGTGATCGCCGGAGCCGGCGAGACGGCCGGATCGCCTGACCGGCTGTCCTCGGCGGACACGGCGAGCATGGGCGCGGCGGCCAGCGCGTCCGGCGCCGAGCATCGGAGACCTGCCCCACCGGGACGAGGGACCGGGGAGCGGGCGCGTTCGCGTCGGACGTGCCCTGCTGACCGACCGCGGTTCGAACAGTCAGTCCCATACCGGTCACCATCAGTAGGACGAAGGTGACGATGGCGATCAGCAGCCCAGAGATCCGAGTACGGCTCCACGCCGGTCGCTGACCTGGCGGGGGCCGCCGCCACAGGCCGCTCATCCGACGCAGCCCGAGCCGGTGACCGCAGACACGATCGCCGGCATGATCATGTAGGCGATCGCGGCCAGGAAGATCACTGCCAGGCCGACCACCCCGGCCTTGCTGGCGTGGGGCATGGCGAAGATGCGGCCGGCCACGATGGCGCCGATTGATACGACAACGCCGACGACGAAGAGGGCCAGGACTCCCCACAGGACGTAGCCGGTGAGCTGGTCGGCGTACTGCTGAGCGCCGGGCGGTGCGACCGGGCAGACGTCGAGCGGGATCAGCATCATGGGGCTTCCTTTCGCCATGCCGGTTCGACGACGGTGAGGATCTGTTGTGCGGCCGCCAGCAGCAATGGCGGGAGCGGGGCGATGTCGAGGCCGCGAAGCCGAAGGCGCGGGTCGTCTGGAACGTGGACCAGTGGCAGCGACGAATCGAGGTCATCAAGGGCCCGCCAGAGGTATCGCGGGGACCGCTGCGGCTTGGGACCGCGGAGTGCCACCACCCGCGACCCGCCCCACGGCGCGGACAGTGTCTGTTGGATCCGCCGGATCCCCGGCAGGGAGAAGTCTCCGATGACGACGACAGGGTCGACCCCGTCCAGGGTTTCCCACAGCCAGGACAGGCCCGAACAGTCAAGTAGCTGGGAGCCGACGTCGACCACGGTCATGCTGAGATCGCTGGCCAGCGGGATCGGCGACTTCACAGGATTCTCGTCGTCCCAGCGCTCCAGCACTACCTGATCGCGGGTGCCCCGCAGCCATCCGTCGCGACGGCCCAGCTCCGCGGTCGCGGCACCGACCAGACCTGACGTGGCGGTCGGCGCGCACTCCACAACTCTGGCTGGCGCAGCAACTGTGGCAATGGCGAGCGCGAGCGTCGATGCACCCGCGGTGCCGTGCGCGCCGACCACCGGCAGCACCCGCTCCCCCGCAGCGGGCGTCCAGGTAGCCCCGGTTCCCCGCCGGCCCTGGGCGCCGGCAAACTGTCCCGACTCGAGCGCTGCCCACGCCCGACGCAACTCGCTCACGGTCGAGCCCACCGGTGCTCCTCGCCAGTCAGCGCGTGCAACCTCGCCGTGAGCGCGGCCCGCACTAGATCGGCCGGCAACCCCTGCAGCTGGGCCTTCGCTGCCTGCGTCGCCTCCAGGTGGCGGACCGCCCGCGAGACATCGGCGATGGCCTGCTGCTCGTTCGCAGCCATCGCTACCAAGCGTTCCAGCATCGGATGAGTCATGGCCCGGTCCTTCCTCGACGGGCGAACACGCCGCACCGAACGGACTCCTGGACGGGTGTGTCATGCCGCCACACCCCGGCCGTCGATGAGGTGCCCGTCGTCCCGGTCGCGCGCGACCATGACTCGGAGCCGCTCCAGCGCCCGAGCTGCGCGGCGGCGGACAGTCCGGCCGGCCACCCCCATCCGCGCGCCGACGAGCTCGGACACCTGCTCCGACATCAGCCCGCAGCTGGTGTAGCGGCCGGACACCTGCTGCGACTCCAGGACCAGCGTCCACAGCAACTCCACGTCGTCGCGGCTGACGACCCCTCGCTCGACAGCGGTGGCGAGCAGCAGCTCGAGCTGAAGTTCCGCCGGCACCTCTCCGTCGTCGACCACCATCGCGTCGAGCCGCTGGTCGCCCGCTGCGGACGTGGCCGCCCAGGTCCGATCGACGCGCACGAGGTGGTTGGAGAAACCGAGCTCGGCGAGCACCGCTCTCCGGACCGCCCACTGAATCGATACCGCCACCTTGCGATGGGCTCGCCACGGGAACGTCCTCACCGCGACCCAAAGTTGTGCGGCCACCAGGTTCGTGACGTCGTCCCGACTCAACCCGCGGGCGCCGCTGATTCCGGCCAACAGCGTTGAGACGACGGCAGGGATCAGCAGTTGGCAGAGCAGCGCAGCAGCCTCCGGGCTGTCACCTCCGTCCGGGCTGGCCAACTCGGCCAACGCAATCAGCACGTCGTCCCGGTCCGCCTCGCTTCCTTGCCGTGTCGCTGCGGCGACGTCGGCCGGCGAATCGAGCCCCTCCAGGGCCGGATGTCGCTCCGCCCAGCGCGCCAGCAGCGGCTGGGCCGATTCGAGCAGACGGGGCAGGTCAAGGGCCTGTTGCAGACTGAGCACGGTGTTCTCCTTTCGTCGAGGTGGCGAAAAGAACATCGACGGTCCACGTCCTCGTGTGCGTTCCTCCACCAGACGAATCTCGAACGCGCGCTAAGGGGATGCAGCAGACGTTTGGGCTCTGACTAGGCGTTCCTCCGCATACCCCCAGTCGTCGGGACTGCTGCCCTACGGCGCACGAGGCGCGTCTGCCCGGCTCGTCTATTGCCGCAACCGGACGGCCTCTTGACCGCCAGTTCCGCCGGTACCGAACCGGACGGTTGCCGCTCGCCGCCTTAGCCGGATCGTCGACATCATCGCGGGCCTGAGCGTGCTGAACGGGTTGGGCGGCAAAGATGTCTACGCCAGCCGCGTCCGGGCCGAGTCCCAGAAGTTGCTGCAGCAGGGCTACCGGGTCGGGCGGGTCACGAGCGTCATCCAGGTGGTCGGACTGGGGCTACCGACGCTGTTCTCCGCGGTCGTGGTGTGGCTGGCTGCACGGCTCGCGGTCGAGCACAGCGTCACCCTCGGTGTTCTGGTCGCGGTGTACGGCTATGTCGCCGTGCTCGCCGTCCCGGTGTCGTCGTTCATCGAGAGCGCGGTAGGCCTCAGTCAGGCCCTCGTCGCCGCACGTCGGGTCACCCACTTCCTTGCCCAGGAGCGCGGGGACACAAAATCCGTGACCCTGGCCGACGAGGACGACCTGGCCGACGAAGAGCTCCTCGACGAGGTCTCAGGAGTGCGGGTGACGCCCGGGCGGTTCCACGCCGTTGCTGTCGCCCGGCAGGTCGACGCCGTCGCCCTGGGACGGACCTCGAAGACCACCTGATTGGACTCCAAGTCCCACCGGGCGCGCCACCGGCCCGGGGAGCACGGTAGACACGGTCCCCTCGATGCGTGCCCGATAGCCAGAGGCGGCCAGCTTCGTGCCGGCTTCGTGCTCGACGGTGATTCGGCTCAGCTGGTCACCCATCATCTCGACGGCGATGACCTTGGCGGTCGGACCGACGAGCTCGGTGACCGTTCTCTCCGCTCGAACCCGTTCGGGGTGCGGCAGAGCCGTCTCGCCTTTGGGCTCAGTCGGTCGGGCCAAGGGGATCTGGCACTGGCGGCGGTCGTGTCGTGTGACGTCGTAGGACATCAGGAGGCGACCGGTCACCCCCGCCAGCAGGTTGGCCTTCCACTGCGGATCGGCGTCGGGTGTTCCAGGGGCGTAGCGCAAGTCGATCCGCCCCGGGAGCCCCGGTATCCCCCACGACCAGGCCCGCAGCCGAACGGCACGCCGGTCGAGGCTTCGCACCCCGAGCATCGGCGCCAACGCCTCGACGAGCCGGTCAAGTAGCCGGTGCCGCAGCTTGCGCCGGTGGCCCACTGCTACGACGATCACGCCGCCCAACACGCCGGCCAGGAGAAGTGAGGTGGCCCATTGCGGGTAGCCAGCGAGTGGCGCGAGCCCGTACCCACCGACACCGGCACCGACAAGAGCCAGGCCGTCGCGAAAGTGGGTGATGCGCCGCGCTGGCAGCGCCTGAGCCGGCGGCGGGGCCGGAGACGGGTTGCGTACCGGTGGACGACGTGGAGCCGTGCGTGGAGCCACCATGCTGGTGCGCCCTTTTCTCTGGGAGATCGTGACAACCCAGAGAAGGTGCGTCCCAACCACCACCTGTGAGAGGGCAGAAGCGGTGGCCGATCAGGTGTGGGTGTGGTGTGGCCCTGTTGTCCCCCAGCAGGGGGCCGGTTGCCCCACGCAGCGGGCTGCTTCGCAGCCAGTAGGTGCCGACTCTTGCCCTAACCGTCGGCCCCTGGACCGCTTGACGCCCTCCCTAAAATCGGTTCCGAGGAATGGTTCTCAGCGAGGTTCTGACTCGGAACCAATTTCTAGGAAGACCCTCAACCACTCTTGCTGCTGTTGTAGGTTCCTGTCTAAGTTGTCACCTTTCCCGTATTGATGTCACCTATTTGGCATTTTTCCTGTTAACTTGTCATGATGCCAGGCTGTGCAGGTGTCGCTGTGGATGCTCAGGTCCGCTACCTATCCCTCGGCGACGGCGATTGGGCAGATTCGCCGCTCGGCAAGGTTGACGCTGCGGCAGTCCTGGCTGGCGGACCGGTGCGTTCGTTTCCGACCTACAAGGGTCAGCGGAACTATCCGGGTCTGTTGTGGACTGCGACGACGGGCACGCTCGTCGGGTACGAGAGCTTGTTGGAGCGTGACCGGTTGTGGCTCGCCGATTTCGACCCAGCCGTTCGCGGGATTGTGGAACAACCCTTCTGGTTGTCAGGCTTGGACGGTTCGACACGCCGCCGCCACGTGCCCGACTACATGTTGCAGCTGGCCGACGGCAGCTACCTGGTGGTCGATGTGAAGCCCGCCCGTCTGCTCGACGAACCAGAGGTCGCTGAGCTGTTGTCCTGGACGGGCCGGTTGTGCGCGGGCAAGGGTTGGGGCTACGAGGTGTGGACCGGCGCCGACCCGATCCTGCTCCGCAACATCCGGTTCTTAGGCGCCGGCCGCCGGCCGCAGTTCGTCGACGAGGACGCCCTCGTCAAGGTCGACGAAGCGGCACAGCCGGGAATGAGGATCACGGAGGCTGAAGTGGCCGCCGGCGGGGACCGCACGGACGCCCGCTCAGCCGTTCTCAGGCTGCTGTGGACGGGCGCCTTGACCACCGACCTGTCGCAGCCGCTGTCCGGCCAATCCTTGATCGGTCGACCCTCGGAAGGAAGCTCAAGGTGAGGTCGGTCTTCGAAGTCAAGGTGGGTGACCGGATCTGGCTGGACGGGCAAGGGTTGGACGTCGCGGAACTGACCGGCCTTAACGTCCGCCTCAGCGCAGGTTCATCCCTTCGTGTCGTCAGCATCACCAGCTTGGCGGAGACGGCGCCGGCGCTGATCGGCGACGAGGACGACGAGGCCCAGTCTGAGGACGAGGCCGAGGACCGGTGGGAGGTGCCCGGGGTGCTGCTGGCCAGCTTGACCGCTCGCCAGCACCAACAGCTCCTCGACCGGCTGCAGGTGTTGCGCCGAATCAGTGAACCCGACGCTGGGGACCAGCGGACAATGCTTGAACGCTACGACGAGGCCGCGGCCGAGACGGGCGTAGCCCGCCGCACCTTGCAACGCCAGATGGCTCGACTGGCC
>JBBRYD010000135.1:0-10800 GCA_038238065.1 Propionibacteriales bacterium
ATGGCCTCCAACCGCCGCGACGCGGACCGGCTCCGCGGTTCCGTCGTCATCGACGCCGCCCCCGGGCTCGGGAAGACCACCATCGCCACCCGCTACGCACGCGACTTCCACCGCCGCACCTACCGCCGCCACGGCCCGAAAACCGTCTCAGGGCATCAGCGGCTGCCGGTCGCGTTCATCCCGCTGTCGGCAGGGATCACGTTGAAAGGCCTGAACCAGAAGATCCTCGCCTTCTACGGCCACCCCGCCGCGAACCGGGCTACCTCGACCCGGCTCGGAGCCCTGGCGGTGGACTGCGTCGCCTCGTGTGAGACGCAGCTGGTGGTGATCGACGACCTGCACTTCGTCGACTTCGGCACCGCAACGGCCAAGAAGTGTCCAACCACCTGAAAGGGTTGGCGAACGAGATGCCGGTCACCTTCATCTACGTCGGCGTCCGGCTGCGGGAGAAACGGTTCTTCGACGAAGGGATCCTCGGCCCCGACGCCGTCTACGCCCAGACCTCCCGCCGCGCCACCCGCTGCGAGGTCGCCCCGTTCGACATCACCACCGACGCGGGGATGCGCGGCTGGACCGACCTGCTCCGCGCCCTCGAAGGTCACATCCTGCTCGCCGACAGCCACCCCGGGATGCTCACCGACCACGCGAAAGAGCTGCACCGCCGCACCCAAGGCCATCTCGCGTCGTTGACGAACCTGGTCGACCGGGCCTGCTACCTCGCGATCACCACCGGCGCCGAGACCATCACAGCCGAGCTGCTCGCCGCCACCACCTCCGACAATGCCGCCGCCACCAACACCCGCCCCAGCTGAGCCAGCCGCACCAGCCGGGGACACCGGTGCAGCTCGGCGGCTGCGGGGCGTGCCAGGCGGCTACGACCTGTCGCCGGTCCCAATCCACGTGGAGGTACGCGAGGGCGAATCGGTGGTGTCATGGCTGCGCCGGCTGTCGGTCCGCTACGACGTACCCGCCCGCGACCTGCTCCGCACCGCCGGCGCGAAGCGGCCCATCACCGCCACCAACGGGGTGACCGTGCGGCTCCGCGGCTACCGCGGCATCGCCCGACGGCTCGGCCTCACCGACCCCGAGACCAGCCGCCTCGTCAACCCCACACCGCTGCTGGCCGCGACCGCCGCCTACCTCGACACCTTCCGACCAGCAGGCACCCAGATGCGGCCCGGGTCGCGGTACTGCCCCCAATGTCTCGGCGAACCGGAGCCGTTCTGGCCCGAGCACTGGCAGACTCCGCTGTCGCTGATCTGCCTCGCCCACCGCTGCTACCTCGTCCGCGCCTGCCCCAAATGCGGGCAGCCGCCGCTGGCCAGCACGGCCTGGCTGGCCCGACCCGTCGACCTCCACCGCTGCCCAGCCCAACCCAGACCCTCACTCATCCGAGGGACCGGCGGGCAACGGCATGGGTGGTGCGACCAGGACCTGAGCCAGCTCACCCCGACCACCGCACCAGCCGAACAGGTCGCGGCGCAACAGCTCCTGCATGACTGGGCGCGCGGTCCGGCCGAGCACGCCACCGCGTGCGGGATCGCCATCACCCACCGGATCGGGTTCCAGGCTCTGGCCGAGCTCGCCGATGCCAGCCTCGGTTCAGGCGCAGATCTGCTCGACCTCCCCACCGACCCCACCCAGGTCGCCGCCGCCCTGCCTGCAGCCGTACGCCTCCTCACCCAGCCCAGCCTGGACGCCGCCGCGGACGCCGCCGCCGGCATGCTGGCCATCGACGGTCCGCATGCCCCCATCGGGTCAACGGGACGGATCCTGGCCCACCACTACAGCCCACTGCTCGCCGCCGTCCAGGTGCACTCCGTCCGTGACCAGCTGACCATCGATCAGCAGCTGATGTTCCGCACCGGGCATCCGCTCCCCCGCTTCCCGGCCACCACCACCCCCGACAGCCGGCGCCGGCTCCGACTACCCGCTCACCGGCCCCACTGGCCCGAACCCGACCCGGCCTGGATCCCACAGACTCTGTGGTGGAAAGCCGTGCCCATGGTCCTCGCCGACCACGCCCACTCCGCCCTGGTCCGGTCCCTGCTCGCGATGGCCCTGGCCAAGACCGGCAGCACCCACGACTGGACCACCATCGCCGAGGAGCTCCAGCTCCCCGCCAGCCATGCCGACCGGATAGACCGGCTGATCCGCTACTACGACCGGCGCGGTAGCTGGCCGGTCCGGCTGGCCGCGCTCGAGCGGTTGATGACCGGCCTCCAGCAACACCCGCCGCCCATCGACTACCCGGCCCGCCGAGCCGTCGGGCAGAACCCTGACCTGCTCACCGCAGCGGTCGAAGCCGGCCGACGCCGACACCCCACCACCGTTCCGACCGAGACGCTGCAGCGGCAGCTCTGGGAACGGCTGACCGGCGGGGACATCGCCTACGCGCCCCTCCCAATCAGGATCGAGCTCAGAAGCCCGGACTACCGAACGTTCCGTCGCCTGCACGGTGTCAGAGAGTCCGACCTGTTCCACGTCGCACACCACCACCTTCGGAAAACGACCGACGTCACCGGGCCGCTGATTTGGCGCCCAAAACTGCTACCAGACCTGACCACAACCGGCAGCGAACAAGCGCCACCTCCTACCATTCCTGGCTGAGTACCACCCGCCTTGCTGTCAGGTCGACGTTGCAGCACCCCGCCCGATGGATCGATCTGACAGACTTCCGTCATGGCGGTAACCACGACAACCATTCAGCGCTCCGGCCAAGCCATCCAGGCCGCCTTGACCGCCCTGTCACCTCCTGAAGCTGACCAGTTTCGACGCGAGTACCGCGACGCCCTCACCCGAGCTGCCGACACGTTCGACCTGACCGAAGCCGAAACGGTCCTCACCCGCTGGTGGGGCATCGCCCACATCCGGGCCAACCCCCTCACCGCCGACGAGCAGCAGCTGATCCAACGTTTCCGCGCAGGCGAGCACGTCGGCTGGTCCTCCCCGACCGCATACCTGGCTGTTCGAGGGCCGGCCACGCCATAGGTGCCCGACCACATCCTCGGCTGGGTCGACATCGCCATCGAGCAGTACCTCGCCCTACCCAGCAACCAGCAGCGGCTGATCGACACCCGCATCCAGCAACTCCTCAGCGACCCAACCGGCTCAGACACCCACCATGATCCAGACACCGACCTATGGACAACCACAGACGCCGCCGGCTCCGGTCTCATCGTGTACGTCTTCCGAGCCGATAGACCGCGCCTGATCATCATGCGGCTCGTCTACTAAGCCGGACGTGACGTCACCGGCCAAGGAGCAGGACAAGGAACGGACGCCGGGCGGGACTGTCAGGAAAACGGTGGAACTGGCTGGTCTGATCCGAGAGGAGCCAGACCATGACTGACACGCTGAACGACGTGGCATCAGCAGACAAGCAGGAGGTCGACCAGCAGAAGCTGGCTGAGCAGCTCCTGGCTCAGGCCAAGGAGCAGGGGGTCGACCTGGTCGGCCCGGACGGGCTGTTGAACCAGCTCACCAAGAAGGTCCTCGAGACCGCGCTCGAGGAGGAGATGGCCGAGCATCTCGGCTACGACAAGCACGACCCGGTCGGCCGGAACCACGGCAACTCCCGCAACGGGGTGCGGGCGAAGACGGTCCTGACCGAGATCGGACCAGTGGAGATCGACGTCCCTCGCGACGTCGACGCCTCATTCGCCCCGCAGATTGTGAAGAAGCGCCAACGCCGGCTGAGCGGGGTCGACGAGATCGTGTTGTCGTTGACGGCGCGAGGTCTGACCACCGGTGAGATCTCGGCACACTTCGCCGAGGTCTACGGCGCCTCGGTCAGCAAGGACACCGTCTCCAAGATCACCGACAAGGTGGTCGAGGAGATGAACGAGTGGTCCAACCGGCCCCTCGACCCGGTCTACCCGGTCATCTTCATCGACGCCATCGTCGTCAAGGTCCGCGACGGCCAGGTCCGCAACAAGCCGATCTACGTCGTCATCGGGGTCACCGTGCACGGCGAACGCGACATCCTCGGCCTGTGGGCCGGTACCGGCGGCGAGGGCGCCAAGTTCTGGCTGCAGGTCCTCACCGAGCTGAAAAACCGCGGCGTCCAGGATCTGTGGATCGCGGTCTGCGACGGGCTCAAGGCCCTGCCAGACGCGATCACCCTAGTAGGTCGTCGTGGCTAACTCTTTGGGTATAGGTGGCGGAGTTTGATGCGTGCGTCGTCGGTGGTGAACTGCCAGTCGACCTGACGCTGGTCGGCGTTGGTGGCGTTCTGCCAGGCAGTGAGTTCGGTGTTGAGGACTGTCAGGTCGCTGATGCGGCGGTCAAGACATTGGCGGGTCAGCGCGGAGAGTTCGATCTCGGCGATGTTGAGCCAGGACCCGTGTTTCGGTGTGTGGTGGATCTCGAGGCGCTGGGCCAGGGCGAAGGCCTCCTCGGGCTCGAAAGGCTTCGTAGAGCGACGCGATGCCGTGGGTGTTGAGGTTGTCCATCACCAACACGACGGCCTCGGCTTCGGGATAGTCCACGGTCAGCATCTGCTTGACCTGGCCGGCCCAGTCGATCCGGGTCCGGCGTTCGAGGGCCTGGACTCGGCGCCACCCGGCTAGGGGCTCCACCCACACGAAGATCGAGCACGTCCCGCACCGGATGTACTCACTGTCCTCACATGCGTCGTGACCAGGTCGCGCCGGCAACGGATCGCGGGCATGGTCGAGAAGCTGATAGGGCTTCTCATCCATGCACACCACCGGACGCCTTGGGTCATAGCGGCGGGCGTAGACCGCGAGCACGTCCTCCATCCGGGCCGCGAACTCCGCATTCGCCCGTGGTGGGATGGTCCAGCACCTCTTCAGATGAGGACGAAGTTTCGTTTTTTTAAGACCCTGCCGATGGTGGAGTGGTCCAGATCCGGGATGTCCTCGACCAGCGCGACGTGCTTCTCCAGCAGCCGCAAAGACCACCGCGCACGCCCATCGGGGGGCTGAGAGCAGGCCAGGGCGATCAACCTGGCCTCGACCTCCCCGCGCCGGTGACCGGTGTGGGGACCGGCGGGAGGTCGCGCTGCTTACGGGCGATGGTGGCGTGCACGTCATCTCCGGTCTCGGCGAAACGCTTGGCAACCAGCCGCAACGTCTCGCCCGAGACCCCGAGCCGCGCCGCGCCGCGATCACCTCTTGTGCATCCACCTCGCCCACCGAGGTATCCAGCGCGAGCAGCACCCGCGCCCGCATGATCATCGAGGCACCCTGAACACCCGTGGTGGTCACCCGAACCAAATCTTCACGATCCTGCACGGTCAACGTGACCGGCCGCTTCTTCTGCGAGGGCATGACCGTTGTCCTTGTCCGGCAGATAGGGGAAGGATCCGCCGCCTAACAACCTTCCAACCAGACACCACGAATCTAAGCAGCGACACGCTACTAGGGGAACGACTTCCGGTCGTCACCGAGAACCGTCACGCGGTGGTGACGGGCGCGGTTTCCAGGAACGCGTGCCGGTGGAAGGAACGAGTCCGCGCGGCAGGACGCAGCCGAGCCCGCTAGGCAGGAGGGCGGTGCTGTTGGGCGTCGCCGCTTCCGTGCGCCGGTCGGAGAGGAGGCCCGAAGTCTCACCGAACTCGGGACATCCTCCCGCGGTGACTTGACTTGTGTCCCGCAGGTTAGGTGCGGGCGTTGATGACGCCCATCATCCCGTGGTCTTCGTGGTCGAGGATGTGGCAGTGGTAAACGGTTCGGCGGGCGAAGTCGTCGAAGGCAACCCGCACCTTGACGTTGCTGCGGGCGGGGATGTTGACGACGTCCTGCCAGGTGGGTTGTCTGAGGGGCGGTCCCTCTGTCTCGATGATTTGCATGGACCAGACGTGGAGGTGGAGGGGGTGGTCCATCGGCGAGGTGTTGGTGAGGGTCCACTCCTCGATGGTGCCGGCGTCGACCGTCTGGTCGACCCGGGCGGCGTCGAACTTTTGGCCGTCGATGGTGAAGTTCATGGCGGCGGCGCCCATGCTCATGGCGAAGGTGAGTTCACGGCGGCGGCGCCCATGCTCATGGCGAAGGTGAGTTCACGGCGGCGGGCGATGGTGGCGCCGCGGAGTCCCGGGGCTCGGGCTGTGCGGCGACCGCCGGCAGGGTGGGGACGTCGCTGCCGGTGACCTCGAGGGTGGCGAGGACTCTGTCGCCTTCGTTGCTGTTGGGCTGTGCGTTGTTGCCCATCCCACCGCCCATCCCCATCGTGTTCCTCGGTTGTAGGGGAGGGTCTGCAGCTGGCTGGTGCCGGCAGTGGTGCCAACGAGGACGTCTGCTCGGTTCCGGGGGCGAGGACGAACTCGTCGACGTCTTGGGGCGCGGCGAACCGGCCGGAGTCGAGGCCGAGGAGCTGCAGGTGTTGGCCGTCGAGGCGGAGCCGGAGGTAGCGGGAGGTGCAGGCGTTGACGATCCGCCAGCGTTCCCGCTCTCCGGGTTGGGCGGTCAGCTTGGGTTGGGTTTGTCTGTTGGTGAGGATGAGCTCGCCTTCGCGGCCCCTCATCCGGTCATTGCCGAGGGGGTTGGGATGGTGCCGGACGCGCTGAGGGAGATGTCGGAGATGACGAGTACGCGTTCGCGGGTGACGGGGACGGAGGGGGTACAGCTTTCGGGGTCGCCGACGATGATGGCGCCGTAGAGTCCGCCGAAGATCTGGTCAGCGACGGTGCCGTGGTGGTGTGGGTGGTACCAGTACACCCCGGGTGGATGGTCGTCGGGCAGCTGGTAGTCGTAGTCGAACAAGGCACCGGGGTCGATCCTGAGGAACGGGTTGTCGCCGTTGCCTTGCGGGGAGACGTGCAGGCCGTGGACGTGGAGGTTGGTGGGTTGGGTCAGTCGGTTGGTCAGCTGCACCTGGAGTCGGTCGCCGGGTTGCAGGCGCAAGGTAGGTCCCGGCAGGCCGCCGTTGTAGGCCAGCGCGGTCGCCGGCCGGCCGGCGATGCGCCCCGCCGCCGCTTCGAGGCGCACCTGCAATAAGCCGCCTGCGCTGGTCAGGGTCGGCGGCTCGGTGAGCGCCGCGGGCGGCGCCGGGCTGAACCCGGCGGTCATCTTCCAGGTGAGCCCGCCGGCGCCAACAACGGTGCCGGCGAGCCCGAGCCCGCTGAGCTGGCAAGGCTCGGTGGCGGCTGAGTGGTTGCATCAGGCGTCCTCGCCGAGGCCTTGAAGTCGTTCGTGGTACTCCTCGGTGCTCAACTCGCCGCGGGCGTACCGCTCATCCAGGATGCCTCTGGCCTGGCTGCGGATCGGTCGCTGGTCGCGGGCTGCGGCGTCACCGCCACGGCTGATACCGCCCCGGAGCCCGCGGACAGCGACGACGACAAGCAGGGCGAGTCCGAGAAGCAGCAGTGCCCCGAACAGCCAGTACCAGCCCAGTCCTCCCATGCCGTTTCCCATCATGATGGTGGCCCCTTCTGTTAGATATCTCCGGTGTTTCTGCGGGTCGGTCAGGGCTCAGCCGACGGCTCCCTGGTGGAGAACAGTCTGAGCGAGGACGTAGGCGGCGACCGCGAGGACGAGGTAGGCGAACCAGCGGCGCAGCCGCTCACCAGGAAGCCGTGGGGCGATGCGCCCGGCGGCCAGGGAGCCCACGACGGCGGCCCCAGTGAAGGCCACCGCGATGCTGACGTCGATGGATGCGTCGCCGAGGTGGGCGGCAGACCCGGCCGCTGAGTTGAGGACTATGACGATCAGTGAGGTGGCGACTGCGGCGGCCATGGGCAGGCCGAGCAGCAGGGTGAGGGCAGGAATGAGGAGGAACCCGCCGCCGACCCCAAACAGGCCGGTCAGGAACCCGACGACCACACCCGAGGCGGCAGCTTTGGGCAGGCAGCTGCGCCAGTTGACCCCCCCTCCGGGCAGGGCGCAGGAGCCGCCGACGTCGTCGGAGCTGCGGAGCATGCGTAACGCGGCCACCACCATCACGGCGGCGAACCCGACGAGGACGACGGCGGGGTCCAGGAGGCGGTTGACCGCGGCCCCACCGAAGGCGGCGGCGGCGCCGGTGACCCCGAAGACGGCGGCGATGCGCCACTGCACCTGGCGCAGCCGGGGAAGGACGGCAGCGGCGGACGAAATGCCGACCACCAGCAGCGACGTCGGCACCGCCTCAGCCAACGGTTGGTTCACCCCGTAGACGAGCGCGGGAACGGCCAGGATCGAGCCGCCCCCGCCGAGGAGGCCGAGGAGGGCGCCGATGACCAGCCCCAGGACCAGCGCGACTAGCAGCGCCGTGCTCATGACCCAGCGACAGACTCAGCGATAGGAAGCTTGTCGAGCAGCTGCTGGGCGTCGGCCGTGGTTCCGCGGTTGTAGGGCAAGGCAGAGAGCAACCTGCCCACGGTGCAGGTGTCGGTGAGGGCCGAGGCGGTCAGTCCGGTGCCGACGCCGCCCGCGAGCAGGGCTGCCTTGGGCGCCCAACGGCTGGCTACGACTCCGGCGAGGACGAGCCCGCCGGCGACGAGGCGGACCTGGCGCTCGAGCGCCCAGCGGGGGCGACCCTGGACGACCTGGCCGCCAGCTGCGGCGTAGCCTGAAACACCTGTCTTGAGGATGTGGAGGTTGTCCATGCCGGTGCCGGCGAGGCGCTGCTGGGCTTGCCTGGCGCGGACGCCGGACTGGCAGACCAGGACGACCCTGCGGTCGAGCCGGGCGGCCAACTGGGTGGCGTGCTCACCGACCAGGTCGAGCGGCAGGTTGTAGGAGCGGGCGATGTGGCGGGTCTCGAACTCGGCCGGGCTGCGGACGTCGAGGACAGTCACCGCGTCAGGGTCGGCCATCCAGTCGATGACGGTGGCCGGGTCGACCTCACTGGGGGCCGACATGGGGGCAGCGGTGGGCATGGGTGGGTCTCCTGAGCGGGTGGTTGTGGTGCAGGCGTTGTGGGTCAGATGATCTGGCCGGGCACGTTGTCGTTGGTGACGACGGGCAGGCCGGCTGCGGCCCAGGCGTTCATGCCGCCGGTGAGGTTGGTGGCGGTGTAGCCGTGGCGGGTCAGCAGCTTGGCCGCCAAGGCGGAACGGCGCCCGGACCGGCAGACGGTGACGATCTGGGTGTCAGTCGGCAGTTCGGCCAGGTGGTCCGGCAACTGGCCCAGGCCGCGGTGGCGAGCCTTGGGAGCGTGCCCGGCCCGCCACTCCTGGAGTTCACGGACATCCAGCAACAGAGCTCCGTCGGTCACCGACTGCTGGGCCTCAGTGGCGGTGAGAGCAGCTGGACGGCGGAACAGTGCGCCAAGCTTGCCGATCACGACTCGTCCCCCGCCTTCACGAGGACGCCTTCGGAATCGGATCCGTCTTCAGTGCCGTCGTCAGTGCGGTCATGTTCGGTGCCGTCATCTTCAGTGCTGTCGTCTTGGGTGATGAGTTGGAGGCCGGTGAGCTTGGCATTGTCGAAGGTGTCGTCGATGGCGACGAGCCGCCGGTTCGCCGCGGACAAGAAGGAGGCCGCGACAGCGGCGCGGTAGCCGCCGGCGCAGTGCACCCACACCTCGCCGGCGTCGGGCACCTCCCCGACCCGCTTCGGCAGCTCGTGGAGGGGGATGTTGAGCGCGCCCTCGATCCGGGCGGCGACGAACTCGGGTTGGCGGCGGACGTCGAGGATGACGACGTCGCGGTGGTGCCGGACCTGGTCGAGGTCGGCGAAGGTCGCCTGGCGGAACGAGGCGAGCGGCCGGTCGGTCCAGTCCTTTGGTCCGCCGGTCGCGGCGGCGGCCGGCCGGTCGATGCCGATCCGCACCAGCTCACGCTGGGCGGCCGCGACGTCGCCCTCGGTCTCCCCGAGCAGGGTGACGGGGGTGCCCCACTCGATCAGCCAGCCCAGGTAGGTGGCAAACCCGCCGTCGATACCGAAGTTCAGCGTGCCGGGGACGTGGCCGGCGGCGAAGACGGTCCGATTGCGCAGGTCGACCACCCATTCCCCGGCCTCGATCCGCCGGCGGAGCTCGTCCGGCTGCGCCATCGATGGCAGTGACAGGACCGGTGCGGTCGGTCCGGCGGTGTTGGCGGGGGCCATGTGGACGTAGTAGGCGGGGTAGGCGTCCAGGCCGGCGAGCAGTTCGGCGACGTAGATTTCCTCGTCGCCGGTCAGGGCCGGGTTGTTCTGCTTCTCCTCACCGATGGTGGACTCGGTGGCGTCGGACTGGGTGGCGGAGCAGAAGCTGCCGAAGCCGTGGGTGGGGAACACCCCGGTGGTATCAGGCAGCTCATAGGCCAGCCGGTGCGCGGAGGCGTACTGGGCGTGGACCAGGTCATGGGTGTGCTCGGAGCCCATCAGGTCGGGCCGTCCGGTCGCGCCGTAGAGCAGCGAGCCGCCGGTGAACACCGCCACCGGCTCCCCGCCGACGGTCAGGGCGTAGGAGAGGTGGCTGAACGTGTGGCCCGGCGTGGCCAGGGCCCGCACCACCATCGACGTGCCCACGGTCACCTCCTCGGCGTCGGAGACCGGGGTGCGGTCATAGGCCACCTCATCGGCACCGTTCACGAAGTACCCGGCGCCGGTGCACTCGGCCAAAGCCAGGCCGCCGGTGACGTAGTCGTTATGGATGTGGGTCTCGAACACGTGGCTGATCCGCACGCCCTCGTCGGCGGCCAGGTCGAGGACCCGGTCGATGTCACGCTGCGGGTCCACGACGAACGCCACCTCGCCGTCATGGACCAGGTAGCTGCGGTCACCCAGGGTCGGGTAATGACGACCGGGCGGCGGGACTGCGCGACTTTTTCCAACACGGGGATCATGTCGGCGGCGCTGCTGATCTTCTTCTCATAGATGAGGATGTAGGGGTTCTCGATAACCGCTTCCATGCGCTCGGGATCGGTGACGA
>JBBRYD010000136.1:0-10699 GCA_038238065.1 Propionibacteriales bacterium
CCTACCTGCTCAGGCCGTCGGGGACGACCATCCGATGACCGCCGAGCGATGGCTGGGCCGCGCACCTGAGAGCACCACGAGCGTCTCGTGCTCAGGAGGGACCACTCAGGGGTAGCCGGCCCCCGCGGCCGGCGCCGGGAACGCCATCACCCGGCCGGTTGCGCCACTGACCGCATCCGGTCCGCCCCAGCTCTGCCCGACCACGAACAGCTGGGGGTCGGCTCCCCGGCTGAGCGCACACGCGAACGCGCCGCGGTCCAGGTCGACGGTGGTCAGCACCTCACCCCCCTCGCGGACCCGGACGCAGTGCTGGTGGCCGACATCGGCGTACCAGACCGCTCCCGTGGCGTCGAGACAGATGCCGTCTGGATGGTCGCCTTCGGTGCTGGCCCAGACCCGACGGCTGGAGAGGCTCCCGTCGGCGGCGATGTCGTAGGCCGTCAGCTGCTCCGCGTACGACTCGGCGACGATCAGGGTGGACCCGTCGGCGGTGATGGCCATGCCGTTGGGGAAGGCGAGACCCTCCGCGACCGGGGTGACGCTGCCGTCCGCGGTGACCAGGACGACGATCCCGGGCGCGAACTCCCCACCCGGGAAGTCGAAGCCGATGCTGTTGACGTAGGCGTTGCCGCGTGGGCCGACGACGATGTCGTTCCAGGGCTTCGTCGACACGCCACCGAGGTCGGCGTGCAGGGCCAGCCGGCCGTCGACCTCGCGCCGCAGCAGCTGCCGGGCGGCCGACGACACGAGCAGCAGCCGTCCGTCGGGCAGGAAGTCGATGCACAAGGGAAACGACGTCACCTCAGCCTCGACAGTGACGGTGCCGTCGACCGTCAGCGCGTAGACCCGACCGGCCCCCCAGTCGGAGAACCACAGCCGCCCGGCGTGCCAGCGCGGCGACTCAGCAAATACGATCCCCTCCATCAACACGTCCATAGCAGACCAGACTGGGCCCGGCCCGGGAAGTCATCGGCGCCGGGGCCGCCGACCACGAGATCCATCACCTCAATGCGGAGCCGCTCCGCTCGGTCGTCGAGCGCTGGCTCCCAACCGACAGGAGTGTCATGCGTGCTCGCATCACCGTGACCAGCGTATTCGTGGACGATCAGGCCAAGGCGCTGGCCTTCTACACCGAGAAGCTCGGGTTCGTCCCCAAGACCGACGTTCCCGCCGGACCGTTCCGGTGGCTCACCGTCGTCGGTGCCGACGATCCCGACGGGGTTGAGATGCTCCTCGAGCCCGATGAGCACCCGGCCGCGAACGCCTTCGTGGCCGCCCTCGTCGAGGACGGCATCCCCGCGACGTCCTTCATGGTGGACGACGTGGTCGCCGCCCACGCCGAGCTCGAGGCCCTGGGCGTGACGTTCACACAGCCGCCGACTCCGATGGGGCCGATGGTCACTGCGGTGCTCGACGACACCTGCGGCAACCTCATCATGCTCACCAGTCCTGCCTGAGCCCGCCGAGGGCAGCGGCTGAACGGCGTCAGCCGTAGAGAGGGCTGTGTCGGAGGGCGTACACGAGCGCCCAGTCCTGGTCGTTGGCGAGCGGGTCGGCGACGTGAGCCGGTTGGCCGTTGACACAGCTGGGGTAGACGAAGGCGCAGGTGGCCGAGCCGTCGGGTCGAAACGTGACGAGGTTTCCCCGCAGGATCGTGTACGCGGACTCCCGCAGGCTCGCGGTCTCGTCGTCGGGCAGCAGTCCGTCGGGCCACGCCAGATAGGCGCCCGCGCTGAGGATCGACCAGTAGTGCGGGAACACGTCTCCCCACATCCTCGACCTCCCGAACCAGTACCCGTCCCAGTGCCGGATCGGTATCTCCCGCATTCTCACGTCCGGCTGGTCAGCAGCGAAAGCGCGCAGCCAGCCCAGCCGGCGCCGGAGCTCTGGGGCGGGGACCGCCGCGGGTCGGAGGGCGTGCGCCGCGAGCAGTAGATCGAGCAACGGTGCAGCGATGGACTGCTCGTAGTTGACCTCGTGCGGGGGCAGCTCGTCGCCGTAGCGGAGGTAGGTGGCGGCCTGATCGAGGAGCAGGTCGGTCAGCGCGTCGGCCTCAGGATCGCGTCCGGCGTTGCGCAGGGCTGCCGCCAGGTCCCGCACCACCGAGCCCAGCTCGAAGGCCAGGAACTTCTTCCCGTCGAGGGCGTAGAACCGGGTCATGACCGCGAGGGCGAGATCGAGGTCGCCCTCGTCGAGCAGGAAGCGGGCGAACCAGGGAAAGTTGTAGAGCCGCGGTACCCGGTGTCCCGGCGTGCCGTCGAGCACGGTCCCGTCGGGTTGGACGACGTGGTCCAGCACGAAGCGGCGGTACCCGATCAGAGCCTCGTTCAGGGCCGTCCGGTCGCCCCAGCCCAACCGCCGCAGCTGTTGCAACACGAGGGCCGACCCGACGCGCTCGCGGGCGTCCGACCAGTCCGACCAGCCGCCGGCGAGCACCCGGAGCCCGCTGTCGTTGTCGTACGGCACGAACGCGTGGCGGCGACTGTCAGCGCGTTCGACCGGCCGCTGACGCATCAGCAGGAACTCCGCCCGGGTTTCGGCGATCGTGCGCAGCGGCAGGTGGAACAGCACCGAGATCCGGGATCGGTGCCCGTCCCGTTCGGCGTGGACGTGGAAGATGCCCGGTGAGTTCCTGCTGAGCGGCAGCGCTGCCTGGGTGGTGGCCCCCGGCGCCAGCCGTACCGGGAGAGAGTCACCGACTTCGGCGGCGACGCGGGCGATGCTGATCAGGGGTTCCCGCTCGGCGTGCAGCTCCGCGAGCGACGGATACCACTGCAGCCGCCAGCCGAGCCGGTACCGGCCGCGCGCGGGCAGCTCGATCACCGGCTGCCCGCCCATGGCGTGGGGCGCTCGGGCGTGGTCGGTGACGTGGAGGTAGAGGTGTCCGCGGACGTTGCTGCTGCTGACCTGGTCGCGCGACTCGACGGAGTAAGCCCAGAGCTCGCCCTCGGTCAGCGACAGGCCGAGGCCTGGTCCGGAGCCGTCCATCGGGATCGCCCAGACCCACGCATCGGCCCCGCCCGCCCAGACGTGCGCGTGCACGGCCCGGTGCAGGCTGTCGTGGCTCGATCCGTAGAGGTCGCGCCACGGGGTGCTGACGGCGAAGCAGCCCACCGTCACCGCGCGAGCCGAGGTGTTGTGCAGCTCGTAGGACTCGGTCCACGTCGTACCGATCCGGCGTCGCACCGAGAGTCTCAGCGGCCCCAGCTCGTAACGAAGATCCACCCCGTCGGTCGCCCAGTCCAGCTGGGTCGGGGTGTCGAACCGGTAACCGCCTCCATCCAGGATGGCGAACCCCTTGCCCCAGTCGTGAGCCGCGTCGTGCATCACCGCCTCGACGGACGTACCGGCGTCCTCCAGCAGCATCGAGTGGTCCCGCCGCGGATGCCGGATCGCCCTGACGGCCCCGTCAGCAGCCAGCACCACCGCGCCGCCGCCGAAGGGGAACCGCCGGTTGTGCCCGTCATCAGTCATGTCGACCGTCCTACCGCAGGGACCACTGGGGGGCGACGCGCGGGTCGTCGCGCTGCTGGGGGACGGATGGGTGCTCCGACGAACCCTTGAGCTGCGGGAAAATAGCCTCTCGATGCCCTTCCCGCCTCGAAATGCCCGGATCTGGTCATCGAGAGGTTGGTCTGCCGCGGCCACCTCAGGAGCCCCGGGGGCCTACCCGCTCGAGACCGACACCGCCTTGGCCCACCCCGCCGGGTCATCCCCGGGCGGGACCTGGCCGATCCCGAGCCACAGGATGAGGGGCTCGAGCCACAGCTCCTCGGCGGGGGTGAGCCGGCGGACCGACCGATAGCCGGCCTGCAGGGATTCGCGGGTGCGTCGAGGCGTCGGCGACCAGTCGGTGAATCGAGTCGCGAGCATCGTAGCGGCGTGCGCCAGGTCGTAGACGCAGTAGTGCGGACGCACGTCGTCGAAATCCAGAACTGCGACGATCTGACGCCCCGCGGTCAGGATGTTGGCCGACCGGTAGTCCCGGTGGATGAGCTGTACCGGTGCATCGATCGCCGGCAGGTCGGCGATGAGGTCGCGCAGTCGCGCGGAGGCACCGGGAGTCCTTCCGGGGTCGTCGGCCGACAGCCACCCTTCGACGCTGCTGCCCAGATCCGGGACCGGCCGCCGGTCGCAGCCCTGCAGGCGTGGATCGTCGTGGCTCGACAACGCCAGGTGGAGCCGCGCCAGACAGGCACCGGCCGCGTGCACGGCGGTCTGATCGGTGACGTCGAGGAGATCACCCTCGACCGCCGGCAGCACGGTCATCGACAGCGGCAGCAACCCGGACCGCACGACGACGCGGCGGTCGCCGTGGACCGAGCGCACCGGGGCCGCCACCGGAACCCCCTGCTGATCGAGTGCATGGATGAGGTCGGCCGTCGCGGCCAGCTTGACGAACTCGTCCTGCAGGACCGACCACTTGACCACCAGCGGACCCCGGCCGGTCTGCACCCAGGCGATGGCGTTGCCGGAGCTGATCAGGATTCGGTCGCAGGCCCGCACCTCGATGGCCCACCGGTCGGCCAGGGCGTCACTCAGCCACCGGGCTGCGTGGTCGAAGTCGTCGAAGCCGAACCGAGCCTGCAGAGCCGCGGTGGGGTTGGTCGACTCCCACAGCATCGACAGCCCACGGGGAAACACCGGCACCACGATAGGGCAGCCGTGCCCTCGGGCCGGGCACCGTCAGACAATCTCCGTTGACACCGTTCATGCCCGACGGCATGATCGCGCCATGGCCGACACGGGGAGGTCACCATGATCTATCACCACCCGCTGGCCTATCTGATCGGGATGGAGGGCATGGCCCTGATGCGGGCCTGGGCGGGCGACTTCGACCGGGAGTTCGTGATCGCCCGGCTGGCCGAGGTCCGACGGCTCCTCGATGACGACGAGCTGGTCGGCCACCCCGGAGTGCTGATCGAGCGGGGTGAAACGGCGAACGCCTACCGTCAGTGGTCGACCAGCTACGACGAACCCGGGAACGGCCTGTTCGAGCTCGACGAGCCGACCGTGTACGCGATCACTGACGCGTTACCGATCGGCACGGTGGTGGACGCGGCCTGCGGGACAGGTCGGTTCACCGCGCATCTGGTCGATCGCGGACACCGGGTACTCGGCGTGGACAGCTCTGCCGAGATGTTGGTACAGGCCCGCTGCCGCGCTCCCGGCGCGACGTTCGTGCTCGGCGATCTGTACCGTCTCCCGGTGGCCGACGCGTCCTGCGACCTGGTGCTCAACGCACTGGCCCTGACCCACGTCGACGACGTCGCGCCGGTGCTCGCGGAGTTCGCCCGGGTGCTCCGGCCGGGCGGTCGGCTGGTCATCTCCGATGTCCATCCCGAGCAGGTCCTCCGCGGTTCGGTCGTCACCGCAGTCGGCCCCGACGGGCAGCCGCAGATGGCGACCACCCACCGTCACAGTGTGGGTCAGTTCCTGCGCGCCGTGCTCGCTGCGGGTTTCGTCGTCCGCGGTTTCGACGAGCAGCCCCACCGGTCGCCGGCCGCCGACGAACCGATACCGGAGCCCACCCGCGACATCGGCAGCTGGCAGGGCTGGCCCTGGACGCTGCTCGGAGTCGTCCCGGAGGCAACCCGGGCCGCGTGGGACCAGCCGGCCGTGGTCATCTGGCACCTCCAGCTCGGCTGAGCGGGTCGGGATCTCCGCCCGGCGGTCCTCGTCCGAGGTCGGATGCCGACCAGGGGCGATAGCCTCCTGAGCGTGAGCATAGGCGTGGTGACCCGCCCCGTCGGGCCGGCCGACGTGGGTGAGCTTGGCCTGCTGTTCGACACGGCCAGGACGACACGGCACTGCTGGTGCATGGCTTTCTGCACCACCCGAACCCAGTTCGCCCTCGGATGGTTCGGCGGGGGTAACCAACGGCGGTTCGAAAGCCTGGCGGGTGCCGGTTCGACGCCGATGGGAGTCCTCGCCTCCCAGGCTGGCGAGCCGGTCGGGTGGGGTGCCTGCGGTCCGCGGTCGCGCTATCTGGCCGCGGTCGGTCCCTCGAGCACGATCATGGCGAACCGGGTCGAAGCCGAGGACCACACGGTCTGGCTGTTGCCCTGCCTGTTCGTCCGCGACGGCAGCCGGGGCCTGGGCATCTCCCACGCCCTCGTGGGCGCGGCGGTCGAGCTGGCTCGCCGGGACGGGGCCACGGCCATCGAGGGGTGGCCACTGGCCGCAGCTCAGCAGCGCTCAGCCGAGGCGTTCGTGGGTCGGGAGCAGGTGTTCGCGGAGCTCGGTTTCACACCTCGGAGCCGGCCGACCCCCGACCGGGTCGTGATGCGACTCGAGCTGGACGCCGACTGAGCGCTAGGCCTGACGAGTCGCCAACCAGTCAGCGACCCGACGCGCGGACGCCCTCGAGCACCAGGCGTCCTCGATGATCTCGGTCAGCTGGCCCAGCGTCAGCTCACCGATCCGACTACCTCTGAGCAGTACCGAGGGATGACCCGCGAAGTGGGGCGTGGTGAAGAACGGATTCGTGTCGTCGTCCACCAGCGCCTGTTTGTCGATCTCGTCGGGCACCCAGAACACGATGACGTCGCGGTATCGTTCGCCGGTCTCGGCGTCGAAGGCGTCCGGGCGTGCGGTTCGGAAGAAGACAAAACTCTTGCCGCCCACCTGGTAGACCGGATGGTCATCCTGACTTCCCTCAACGCTCACGTGGGGCATCGCCGCTGCCACCGCGTGGACGTCGGCCACTTTCGCCTTCCGGGACCGCACCACGAGATGACTCTAGGCGATTTCCGACGCCTCCAGGTCGAGCAGCGCGCGCTTGGCGGCGACCCCGCCGGCGTAGCCACCCAGGGTGCCGTCGCTCCTCAGCACGCGATGGCACGGGATCACCACCGGGAGCGGGTTGGTGGCGCAGGCTGTCCCGACGGCCCGGACCGCCCTGGGGTTGCCCACCAGCGTGGCCACCTGGCCGTAGCTCTGCGTCTGGCCGTAGCCGATGTCGGGCAAGCGCCGCTGGACGAGCTGCCGGAAGCCGCTGGACAGCGCCAGGTCGAGCGGCAGGTCGAAGCTGCGCCGGGTCCGGGCGAAGTATTCGTCCAGCTCGCGGGCCACGCCGTCCAGCCGTCGGGGGGCCCGCAGGATCCGGGGGCTGAGCCGGCCGGCGATCCCCTCCAGCACCCGGTCGTGGCCCTCGATCGCGTACGCCACCCGGACCAGGCCCTTCTCCGTCGCCGCGAGCAGCAGTGAACCGACCGGGCTGTCGACGGTCGTGTAGGCCACGTCGAGGAGCCCGTCGCGTGTTGCCTCGGACACCAGGACACGATGCAGGCGCGCGAGGTGGTCGCTCCCGCCGCTGGTCAGGAAGATCAGGTCGTCGATGGCGGTGTGATCATCGTGGTTGGTCATGAGGAGGCTCCTGGGGTGGACCGGGCTGTCGCGGCGCGGAGCGTACGTATGCCGTCGGACGCTGCTCGACGGGCGGCCGCCGCGGTGCCGCCCACGAGCTCCGCGATCGCGGCGTAGGGCAGGTCGGCCAGGTAGTGGTAGGCGACGGCCTGGCGTTGTCTGGGCGGCAGGGTCTGCACTGCGTCCCAGAGGTCCGCCGACGCCCGGCCGACGTCGATGGCCGCCGGCGTCTCGGGGACGGCTTCCACCGGAACGGCGTGGCGTGTGCGGGCCCGGACGAGGTCGATGGCTTTGCGGTGGGCGATGGTGACCAGCCAGGCCTGCACGTTCGCGTCCTCCGGCAGCTCGGGGTAGGCGCGCAGCGCGGCCAAAAAGGTCTCCGACCAGGCGTCGTCGGCGTCGTGGACGCCGACCACGACCCGGCAGACCCGGAGCACCGTCGGCCCGTGGGCGGCCACGATGCGCTCGAACGGCTCCTTCATCCGGCCCGGCCTGCGGGCGCGTCGAAGCAACCGGCTCGGCCTCTCAGAACAGCCGCCCGGCCCTGACCCGGGCCGGGAGCTCCAGCTCGAGCAGGAACTCCTTGCGCTGCAGACCGCCGGCGTAGCCGGTGAGCTTGCCGTCCCTGCCGACCACCCGGTGGCAACCGACCACGATGGACAGCGGGTTGTGTCCGACCGCCCGCCCGACCATCCGGGCCAGCCGTCTGTCGCCCAGCTGTTCGGCGAGCTCTCCGTAGGTGGCGGTCTCGCCGAAGCCGACCCGGTCGAGCAGCGCCCAGACGCGCTCCTCGAAGGGGTTGCCGTGCACCGCCGTGGGGAAGTCGAACGTGGTCCGCTCCCCCCGCAGGTACTGCTGCAGCTGGTCGGCCGCCTCCGACAGGACAGGATCGCTGGACAGCTCGACCTGCTCTCCGAAGGTGCTCCGGTCGGGCTTGGTCCAGTGCTGCGGATAGTAGATCCCGGTGATGGCGGCGTCGGTGGCGACGAGAATCACGTCGTCGATCTCACGTGTGGTGAGGATGGCGTGACGGGTGGACATGGCTCTCGACTCCTTGGCTCGACGGCTGGTCTCTGTCCTGTAGACGCATCAGGGGCCGAAAACGTGAGGTCCGGTGGCGCACGGACCGGATGAGATCAGAGCGCCGACACTACCGGTGCCGCCGTCGGTGCGGCAGGGCCGCAACGGTTGACTGGGCCCATGAGCGAAGAACATCCCGACCTGATGCCCGCGACCCGTCGGACGCTGCTGCACCGAGTCGCACGCGGCCAGGCTGACGGTCGGGCGCCGTCGATGGTGGCCGGGGTGGTCCGAGACGGCCACCTCGACTGGTGGACGGGGCGAGGGCTGGTGGACGGCGCCGCCCCCACGGCGGACACCCAGTACCGGATCGGCTCCATCACCAAGACCTTCGTGGCGGTGCTGGTGCTGCGGCTGCGCGACGAAGGTGTGGTCGATCTGTCGGCCCCGCTGGGGACCTACCTGCCCGGGACGTCTGTCGGCGACCGGACGGTGCGACAACTGCTCTCGCACACCGCCGGGGTCGCGTCCGAGACGCCGCCGCCGTGGTGGGAGCGCACCGCCGGCGACGTACGACCCCAGCTCGGCGACCTCCTCGACGACGCGGCGCTCAAGCACCCGGCGGGGCAGCGCTACCACTACTCCAACCCCGGTTTCGCGTTGTTGGGCGCCATGGTGGGGCGGTTGCGTGACCGCCCGTGGGGCGAAGTGCTGCATGACGAGGTGCTGGTCCCTCTCGGCATGACCCGAACCACGCTGACGCCCCAAGCGCCGCACGCCCTCGGTTGGGCCGTACATCCTTGGGCTGACGTGGTGCTGCCCGAACCCACCCCCGACGCCGGGCTGATGGCGCCGGCCGGCCAGCTGTGGTCGACGGTGAGCGACCTGGCCCGGTACGCCGCCTTCCTGATCTCGGGGGACGAGCGGGTCCTCGGACTGGCCACGTTGGAGCAGATGCGGGCGCCGACCGCTCCCGCTGACGGGGTCGGGTCCGGGTACGGGCTGGGTCTGCAGCTGTTTGCTGGCGCCCGGCCGCTCTTCGGGCACGGCGGGTCGATGCCGGGGTTCCTGGCCGGGATCGGTTGCTCGGTGGACGACAGGCTGGCTGCGGTGGTGTTCGCCAACGCCACCTCCGGACCCGCGGTCGGCTCCGTGATGACCGACCTGATCGCCACCGTGGCTGAGGCCGAACCCAGGTTGCCGTCTGACTGGCGACCCCTGGCCGAGGTCGACCAAGACCTGCTGGCGCTGACCGGGCCCTGGTACTGGGGTGCCGCACCGTTGGCCATCCGGCTGCTGGCCGACCGGGAGCTCGAGCTGGTGGCGCTGGGCACCGGAGGTCGGGAGTCCCGGTTCCTGGCCCAGGACGATGGCACGTGGCTCGGGCTGGACAACTACTACGCGGGCGAGACCCTCCGGGTGGTGTCGGATGCGGCGGGCGCGGTCACACATCTGGACCTCGGCTCCTTCGTGCTGACCCGCGAGCCGTACCCCGTGGGGGATGTGGTCCCGGGCGGTGTGTCGGGCGACGGGTGGATCGCCGGAGCCAGCGGCTGACCGCCGGTCGGGACTGGTTGCGCCTCAGGGCCGCGTTTTCGGACCATGGCGCCCAAACGCGGGCGGGTGGCCCGGTCTGACGCCGCGTTTTCGGACCATGGCGCCCAAACGCGGCTGCGTGGCCACCCCAGCCGCTACCGGCCAGGCGCTTCGTCTCGATCGGGCACCCGACCCATCATCGAGTTCACATCCATCAGCAGCACGACGCGAGCCGGGTTGACCTTCGGCGTCCGGTAGCGCGCGGCGTAGCGCTCGACGGCGTCGGCCACCGGCTCCGGGTCGGACAGCACCCGGATGCGCCCGCTGACGGTCAGCCAACGGCCGCCGTCCACCTGGCAGATCGCGGCCCGGGCGCCGTCCCGGGCGGCGTTCCGCGCCTTGACCGAGTCCCCGGACGTGATCACCCGGGCCGTCCGGGTGGCGGCGTCGTAGGTGAAACCGACGGGCACGACGTGCGGCGAGCCGTCGGAGTTGAGGGTGGTCAGAGTGGCCAGGTGCCGGACGGTCAGGAACTCCAGCACCGCCGTCGACAGGTGGTCCAGGTCAAGGCTCACGAGGCCCCGCCCGACATCGGACCGTCCTCCAGGTCCCCCTCGGTGTCGAGGTAGACCTGCTGCAGGTCGGCCAGCAGCTCCGGGTCGGGCTCGGCCCAGAGTCCCCGGTCGACGGCCTCGTTCAGCTTCTCGATGATCCCCTGCAGAGCCCACGGGTTGGCGTGTTTGAGGAAGTCCTGGTTCTCCTTGTCCAGCACGTA
>JBBRYD010000137.1:0-10679 GCA_038238065.1 Propionibacteriales bacterium
AGTCGCCCGAGGCCTACTTCTCCCACACCCCGGGGCTCAAGGTCGTGGTCTGCTCCAACCCGGTGGACGCCTACTGGATGATCCAGCAGGCGGTCGCCTCCGATGACCCGGTGATCTTCTTCGAGCCGAAGCGCCGCTACCACGAGAAGGCCGAGGTCGAGGAGACCGCGACCCCGATGCCGCTGCACGCGGCCCGGGTGGCGCGCGAGGGGACCGACCTGACCCTGCTGGCGTACGGCCCGATGGTCCGGACCTGTCTCGACGCGGCCACCGCCGCCGCCGAGGAGGGGCGTGAGCTCGAGGTGATCGACCTGCGCTCGTTGTCCCCGCTGGACATGGGCTGCGTGGTCGAGTCCGCTCGCAAGACGGGACGGGTGGTCAGCGTGCACGAGGCGCCGGTGAACCTGGGTCTGGGGTCGGAGCTGGCGGCCCGGATCACCGAGCAGTGCTTCTACTCGCTCGAGGCGCCCGTACTGCGGGTCGGCGGGTTCGACATGCCGTATCCGCCCAGCCGGCTCGAGGAGGAGTATCTTCCTGACCTCGACCGGGTGCTCGACGCGGTCGACCGCTCGCTGGCCTACTGATCGTGGGCCTGCTTGGACACCTGCCCACCGATGTGCGAAGGACGATGCGCTGATGAAGGAGTTCCGGCTTCCGGATCCCGGCGAAGGACTGGTCGAGGCCGAGATCGTCACCTGGCGGGTCGAGGTGGGCGACACGGTGGCCGTCAACGACATCGTGGTCGAGATCGAGACCAGCAAGTCGCTGGTCGAGCTGCCGACGCCGTACGCGGGCATCGTGGCGGCACTGCTGGCGGCCGAGGGCGACATGGTGGAGGTCGGGGCTCCGATCATCTCGATCGACGACGGTGTCCCGGCAGAGACCGGCACGGCGCCGCGCGTGGCGCTGCCGGTGGCGCCGGTCGAGGACGACGAGATCGAGGCCGGCAAGATCGGCGGCGCCGCTCCCGGTGGCCGCGTCGCGGTGCTGGTCGGTTACGGTCCACGCACCACCGAGGCCAAGCGCCGTCCCCGCAAGGCGTCGGCGCCGAGCGCGGAGGCCGACTCGCACAACGACTTCGCTGACACGTTCAGCACCACGGCGCCGGTGTCGTTTCGGGCCGACGTCCGGACCCCGCTCTCGCCGGTGGAGGCCGAACCGGTGGGTGACCCGCTGCCCGGACCCGGCGCCCCGCCGGCCGAGCCCCGGCCGTCCCGCAGCGCCGTCCTGGCCAAGCCGCCCGTCCGCAAGCTCGCCAAGGACCTCGGCGTGGACCTCGCGACGGTGGAGGGCACCGGGACCGGCGGGGTGATCAGCCGGAGCGACGTCGAAGCCGCGGCGGCTCCAGCGGCAGTCGCTCCGACTCCCCCCGCAGCCTCAGTACCGACGGCTGCCGCGTCCGTGCCGTCACCGAGCGGCGCCGACACCCGGATCCCGATCAAGGGGGTCCGCAAGGCCACCGCCGAGGCCATGGTGTCATCGGCGTTCACCGCCCCGCACGTGACCGAGTGGCTGACCTGCGACGTGACCGCCACGATGGAGCTGCTGGAGCGCCTCAAGGTGCGCCGTGAGTTCGCCGGGGTCCGGTTGTCACCGTTGTTGCTGGTGGCCAAGGCCGTCTGTCTCGCGCTGAGCCGGACGCCCGACCTGAACGCCTACTGGGACGCTGACGCGGCCGAGATCGTGCTGAAGGGGACGGTCAACCTCGGATTCGCCGCCTCGACGCCGCGGGGGCTGCTGGTGCCCAACGTCAAAGACGCTCAGACGCTCACCCTGGCCGAGCTGGCTGACGCCCTCAACACCCTGGTGTCGGTGGCCAAGGAGGGCCGGACCCAACCAGCCGACACCTCCCAGGGCACGTTCACCATCACCAACGTCGGGATCTTCGGCGTGGACGCAGGCACGCCCATTCTCAACCCCGGGGAGTCCGGCATCCTGGCGCTGGGCAACATCGCACGACGGCCCTGGGTGGTCGGCACCGGCGCCGACGAGCGGATCGAGCCCCGTTGGGTGACCACGCTGGCGGTATCGTTCGACCACCGGGTGGTCGACGGCGAACAGGGTTCGAAGTTCCTGGCCCAGGTCGCCGCCATCCTGTCCGACCCCGGTCTCGCGCTGTTGTTCTGAACCGAAGATCGGGCGGCGTCGTCACCCGCGACCGCGGCGCCGGCTGAGCGCAGCATCGGTGGTGGTGGTGCGGATCCGGTAGAGGCTGCTGGAGGCCGCGATGTACAGCGTGGACAGATCGTCGCCGCCGAAGCACACGTTGGCGATCTTCTCGGGCACCGGGATGCGGAGCAGCAGCACGCCGGCCGGGGAGAACACCTGGACGGCGTCCAGGCTCGACGTCCAGATGTTGCCGGCGACGTCGACCCGGAACCCGTCGGGCAACCCCGGGTCGACCTCCACCAGGGTGCGTCCGTTCTTGGCGTGGCGACCCTCGAAGATGTCGTACGCGTGGATGGCGTGGCCGCCGGGACGGGCGGGGTTGGCTTCCCCGGCCGGGTCGATCGAGGAGTCGGCCACGTACAGGATCCGCTCGTCGGGCGAGAAGGCCAGCCCGTTCGGCTGCTCGATGTCCATCACCACGGGGTCGATCCGACCGGTGTGCGGCTCGAACCGGAACACATAACGATCGCCGTACTCGTGTTCACCCAGCTGGCCCTCGGCCGGCCGCTCGATCCCGTAGGAGGGGTCGGAGAACCAGATCGTCCCGTCGGAGGTGACCACGACGTCGTTCGGCGAGTTGAACCGGGCCCCGTTCCACGATGAGACGATGGTGCTCAGCTCGCCGTCGCGGTCCCGTTCGACGACTCTCCGCCCGTGCGAGCACTGGATGACCGAACCGTCGAGGTCGAGGGTCCGCCCGTTCGCGAACCCGGCGTGGTCGTCGTAGACGGTGAGGGCCTGCGTCTGCTCGCTGAACTCCACGATCCGGTTGTTGGGGATGTCGCTGTAGCGCACGCAGCGTCTTTCGGGCAGCCAGACCGGCCCCTCGGCCCAGATGGTGCCGGTGGCGACCTGCTCCAGCTCCGATCCTTCGACGAGCAGGTGCTGCCCGTGGCCGTCGTCGTCAGAAATGGCCGGCCACCAGTTCCTCGGGGCTGACGGCGGCCTGGGTGTCGACGAGCTGCTGCAGCGCGTCACCGTCGTCCCACTGGTTCACGTTCATCGCCGCGGTGACCCGGCCGTCCCGGAGCCAGAACGCGGTGAACTCGCGGCCGGCGAGTTCACCACGGACCACCAGCTCGTCGGCGTCGGGGTCGGCCAGACCGCGGTACTCGCAGCCCAGGTCGTACTGGTCGGAGAAGAAGAACGGTGACTTCGTGTACGGCTCGGACCCCCCGAGGAGGTTCTGGGCCACGTGCGCGCCCTGTTCCTTGGCGTTGTCCCAGTGCTCGACCCGGACGCGGCCCGGAAGTCGGGGATGGTCGTGAGCCGCGACGTCTCCGACGGCGTAGATGTCGGGGTCGGAGGTGCGCAGGTTCGCGTCGACGGCCACACCACCGGCACTCAGCTCAAGTCCCGCCTCCTCGGCGAGCCGGACCCGGGGCTGCGCTCCGACCGCCAGCACGACCAGTCGCGTCGCGACCACGGAGCCGTCGCTGAGGCGTACTCCGGTCAGCTGCCCGTCGCCATCTCCCACGAACTCCTCGGCCTGCACACCGAGGCGTAGGTCGACTCCGTGCTCGCGGTGCAGGGCGGCGAACACCGCACCGATCTCGGCGCCCAGCACGCGACGCAGAGGCTGGTCGCTCGGGTCGACCATGGTGACGTGGGTGCCGTACTTCTGCGCCGCCGCCGCGACCTCGCAACCGATCCAGCCCGCGCCGATGATGACGACCCGATCGTGGGACTGGAGACTGTCGCGCAGGGTCAGGGAGTCCTCGATCGTGCGCAGCGTGACGATCTGTCGGAGGTCGCCACCGGGGAGCTCCGGTACGCGCGGACCGGCACCCGTGGCGAGCAGCAGCTTGTCGTAGGAGTGCTCACTGTTCCCGGTCACCACCACGTGCTCGCTGGGGCGGATCTGAGTGACGAACGTGGTCGGCCGCAACGTGATCCGGTGACTGTCGTAGAAGTCGCCCGGTGCCACCCAGTCCGGCTCGTCGGCCTCGCCCTGCAGCATCGCCTTGGACAGTGGCGGTCGCTCGTAGGGCAGGTGCGTCTCCTCCCCGATCAGCTCGATCTCACCGTCGAAACCCTGCTCGCGTAACGCCACGGCGGCGGACGCGCCGCCGAGCGAGGCGCCGACGATGACGATTCTGGTTACCGCGGACGGTTGCGTTTCGGACATGTCCTCACTCTTCCACGCTGACCGCGGGCTCGACGGCGCGGGCCGAGGAGTGTGATGACGAAGGCGTGCCGGCCGTGGCCTGGGCGTCCGACGAGCGCCGTCAGAAGGAGCCTTCCGCCAGGTCCATCACGGCGTTGTCGGTCCCCTCGGCGATCACCCGTTCGGCGGCGAGCTTCGGCAGCACGGTCCGGGCGAACCAGCGCGCGGCGGCGATCTTGCCCTCGTAGAACCGGCGTTCCGGCTCGACGAGGTCGGTGTTGAGCGCCGCCAACGACACCTCGGCACTCCGCAGCAGCAGCCAGGCGCAGATGACGTCCCCCATGGCCATCAGGAGCCGCGAGGTGTTGAGCCCGACCTTGTAGACGTTGCGGACGTCGCCTTGGGGCGCGTTCGGGGCGGAGGACCGCAGGTCGGCGATCATCGCGGCGATGATCGAGCCGAGATCTGCCAACCCCTGCTCGAGGAGTGCGCGTTCCTCCTTCAGCTGGCCGTTTCCGGCTTCGCTGGTGACGAACTCCTCCATCAGGCCTGAGAGGTAGCCCACCGCCTGACCACGGTCGCGGACGATCTTGCGGAAGAAGAGGTCAGACCCCTGGATAGCGGTGGTGCCCTCGTAGAGCGTGTCGATCTTGGCGTCGCGGACGTACTGCTCGAGGGGATAGTCGGTCAGGAAGCCGGACCCACCGAACGTCTGCAGCGACTCAGTGCCCAGCAGCACCCACGAACGCTCGGAGCCGTAGCCCTTAACGATGGGCAGCAGCAGGTCGTTGACCCGCTCGGCCTCCTCGTCGGCGGTGCCGGCGGCTTCGGCCAGCGCGATGCGGTCCTGGAAGGTGGCGGTGAAGAGCACCAGCGACCGCATGCCCTCGACGTAGGATTTCTGGGTCATCAGCGAGCGGCGGACGTCGGGGTGATGGGTGATGGTCACCCGCGGCGCAGTCTTGTCGCCGCCGGCAGCCAGGTCGGCGCCCTGGACCCTGGTCCTGGCGTAGGCCAGGGCGTTCAGGTAACCGGTCGACAGGGTGGCGATCGCCTTGGTGCCCACCATCATCCGGGCATGTTCGATCACCTGGAACATCTGGGCGATGCCGTCGTGCACGTCGCCGAGCAGCCAGCCCCGGGCGGGCACCTCGGTGTCACCGAAGGTCAGCTCGCAGGTGGTGGACGCCTTCAGGCCCATCTTGTGCTCGACCCCGGTGGCGTAGACGCCGTTGCGCTCACCGGTCAGCTCACCGGTCCGGTGGTCGAAGTGGAACTTGGGCACCACGAAGAGCGACAGCCCCTTGGTCCCCGGACCACCGACGCCCGGCGGCAGCTGCTCGGGGAGATCCGTCCCCGACCTGGGAGTCGGCCGGGCCAGCACCAGGTGGATGATGTTCTCGCTCATGTCGTGCTCGCCCGAGGTGATGAAGCGCTTGACACCCTCCAGGTGCCAGGACCCGTCGGGCTGGAGGATGGCGCGGGTGCGACCGGCGCCCACGTCGGAACCTGCGTCGGGCTCGGTCAGGACCATGGTGGCGCCCCACTGGCGCTCGGACATGATCTCGGCGATGCGTTTCTGCTCTTCGGTACCGTTCGCCCACACCACATAGCTGAACTTCGGTCCCGAGGCGTACATGTACGCGGCGGGATTGGCCCCGAGGACGAGCTCGTTCAGGCTCCACTGCAACGACGGCGGCGCCGGCTGACCGCCCAGCTCCTCGGGCAGTCCCAAGGCCGCGAAGCCTGAGTCCAGATACGCGTGATACGACTTCGCCAACGCCTCAGGAACCGTGACCGCATGGTGCTCGGCGTCGAACACCGGCACGTTGCGGTCGGACTCGACGAAGGAAGCAGCCAGCTTGGTCTTGGCCAGCTGGTCGACCTCCTGCAGCAGGACAGTGGCGGTCCCGGAATCCAGCTCCTGGTACGGCCCGTAGCCCAGGATCTCTCCGCGCCCGAGCAGCTCGAACAGGTTGAAGCGGATGTCGCGGAGGTTGGACATGTAGTGAGTCATGGAGCGCACCTGTCGTGAGTGATGAGTCCGGGGCTTAAGTTACCGACCAGTAACTTAGACTACCCTACTCGCGAGTAACTTAAGGGTCGGCCACGGAGCGGGACAGCGGGGTTGGCCCTCTGAGGCAGGGTTGGGGTCATGGACCTGCAGAACGCCCGTATCCTCGTCGTCGGTTCCACCGGCGTGTTGGGCGGCGCCCTCGCCGCCGCACTGTCCGACCGTGGCGCGCGGCTGGTGGTGACGGGCCGACGCGAGGACGCACTCCGCGTCGTTGCTCAGCGGGTCGCCGCGGAGCGCACGTACGTGGTGGACGCCGTCGATGTCGAAGCATGCCGGGCCGCCGTGCAGGACGCGGCGTCGGCCCTGGGCGGCCTCGACGGCTTGGTCGTGGCCAGTGGTGTGGCCGCGTTCGGGGCAGCCCGAGACGATCAGGACGCCGTGGTCGAGGAGCTGTTCGCCGTCAACACCCTCGGCCCGATGGCCCTGGTCCGGGCCGCACTGCCGCTGCTGTCGGCCGGGTCGTGCGTCGCGGTGGTCACCGCGGTGCTGGCGGACGTGCCCACGGCGGGGATGGCGGCGTACTCGGCCAGCAAGGCGGCGATGTCGGCCTACCTGACCGCCGTCCGGCGGGAGGTGCGCCGGGACAAGATCAGTGTGCTGGACGCCCGGCCGCCCCACATGGAGACCGGGTTGGCCGATCGTGCCCTGGCCGGTCAGCCGCCACGGATGCCCCGCGGAGCCGACCTCGACCAGGTCGTCGCGTCCATCGTGCAAGGAATGAGCGAGGGCAGCAGCGAGCTGGTCGCAGACCTGAAGACCGGCACCGTCACGCTCCGCTGAGCGGCGCCGAGCGGCGCTGACCGGCGCTGACCGGTAGGCCGCACAACGCAGCTGTCGACCCGATACGTCGTGCAAACGTGGCGATGGTGATGCGTCTACCACACGAGACACGCGGACCGCTACTGTGGAAGTTCTTCCGGTTGCCATGATGTCCGGGAATCTCGCGGCACTCGCCCGAGAGCGATGATCATGTAGGGGACTTCTGATGGTTCGGATGAGCACGAGCCGACACGTGGTCCGGCGGAACGCACGATGACCGACATGATGCCGCTGGCCGAGGAGCTCAGCCGTGTGTACGCGCGGATGTCTGGCTTGCTGCTGTCCGAGGAGACCGTCCAGACGGCGCTCGATCTGGTCACCTCGCTCGCTGTGGACACGGTCGGCGGCGCCGTCGGCGCAGGCGTGACCCTGGTGGACGCCGAAGGCCGCAAGACCAGCGCGGCGGCGACCAGCGAACTGGTGGCTGAGGTCGACCGACTGCAGTACGAGCTCGACGAGGGTCCCTGTCTGGCCGCCTGCGCCCAGGGCGAGATCATCCGGATGGACGATCTCGAGCAGGATCAGCGGTGGCCGCGATGGACCAGCACGGCCCTGCCCCTGGGTGTGCGTTCGACGCTGAGTGTGCCGATGACCAGCCACGATCGCGTCCTCGGCGCGATCAAGATCTACGGTGACGAGGCCGGCGTCTTCACCGCAGCCAGCGACCTGCTGCTCACCCGGTTTGCCGCACAGGCCGCCATCCTGCTGGCGAACGTGCAGACCCTCGAGCACGCCGAACGACTCAGCGAGAGTCTGCAGGAGGCGTTGCGCGCACGGAACCTGATCGCCACCGCCAGCGGGATCCTGATGGAGCGGCACCGGCTGAGCGAGCAGCAGGCGTTCCTCCGCCTGGTCGAGGATGCCGGACGTTCACAGCAGGAACTGGTCGACGAGGCGACCACCGTGATCAACCTGTCCCCCCGCGAGCCTGAGTGAGGTTCGCCGATGGACAGTTCCCAACCTTTCGACGAGCACCAACGCCAGCTGGCGGTAGCCTTCCCCGGCGCGAAGCTCACCGTCGAGGAGCTGTGGTTGCGCTACTTCGCCCTGGGGGGTGACGCCGGCAAGGTCGAGATCGAGGCGTACCTGTCGGGGCTGATGCCGTTGCCCTCGCTCCAGCACAACATCTTGGCGCACGCGATCAACGAGCGCCTCGACGAGCTCGGGCCGCCCCAGCGCGCCCCGTACCGGCCCGACGCCGGCCCCACCGACGACTGACGAAGGCCCGGACGACGACTGACATCGGTTCGCGCCGGTCGGCCACAGGAGTAGTCTGAGGGCAACTACTGACGACAAGGGGATGACGGTCGTGACCTCTCCTCCTGATGCAGTACCACGCCAGTCCCTGGATCCGGAGTCCGAACCCGACGCCTTGGCCACGTTGCTGGCCGAGCAGCCTGGAGTGGCTCGTACCCTGACCCAGCTCGTGGACGAAGCGCGGCGGTCCACTTTCTGCGACGCCGCGGCCATCGAGCTCACCACCGACGGACGGACCGTTGCGACGGCGGCCAGCGAGGACTCCGTGGCGGTCGTCGACGGCTCCCAGCAGGAGTATGCAGAGGGCCCGGGGCTGCAGTCACTGCGCACCCGGAGCGACTTCATGAGCAGCGACACCCGGGTCGACGGTCGGTGGCCCCGCTGGGGAGCGCGCACCGCGGAGCTCGGGTGTCTGTCGGTGGTGAGCAAGCAGCTCGGCATCAGCAGCCAGACCCGCGGCACCCTGAACCTCTACGCCCGCCGCTCCGACGCGTTCAGCACCGCCGACCTCGAGGTCGCCGAGTTCTTCGCCCGGTACGCCTCCGCCGCCCTGTCCAGCGCGCACCAGCGCGACGCGCTGCTGGCCGCGTCGAAGACCCGACACGCCATCGGCGTCGCCGAGGGCATCCTGATGCAGCGTTACGAGCTCGACCCGGAGGCGGCCTTCACCAGCCTGCGGCGCCGCGGTCGGGACAACCACACCACCCTGCTGGCCACGGCCGAGGCGGTCGTCAGCGATCAGAGCGGCTGAGCCCGCCGGGTTGGGTGCTGGGACTACGTTGGCGATCCCACGAGGTCCGGAGGTCTGGTGCTCACTCCATGAGCAGAGTTGTGTTGGTTACTGGAGCATCGAGCGGCATCGGTCGAGCGACCGCCCGGGAGGCGGCCGGTCGCGGGGACCACGTCGTCCTGCTCGCGCGGGGCCTCGCGCCCCTGGAAGACGTGGCGGCCCAGTGCCGGTCACTGGGCGCGGCGTCGGCTCGGGTGATCGCCGCGGACGTGTCCGATGCAGACGCGGTGACCTCGGCCGTTGACGCGGTGATCAGCGAGCACGGTCACATCGACGCGGTGGTCAACTCTGCCGGCGTAGTGGCCTACGGCCGGTTCGAGGACGTGCCGGTGGCCGTCTTCGACGCCGTGCTGCGGACCAACGTGCTGGGCTCGGCGAACGTCGTCCGCGCGGTGCTGCCCCACATGCGCGAACGCAACTCCGGCACCATCGTGCTGCTCGGGTCTCTGATCGGTCATATCGCACCGCCCTACCTGTCGGCCTACGCCGTGACCAAGTGGGCGGTGCGGGGGCTGGCTCGCGAGCTGCAGGTCGAGAACCGGGACCGCTCCGGCGTGCACATCGGACTCGTGTCCCCGGGCGGGGTGGACACGCCGATCTACCTCCAGGCCGCCAACTACCTCGGCTGGGTCGGTCGGCCGCCGCCGCCGGTGGTCTCGCCGGAGAAGGTCGCGCACGCCGCCCTGCTGCTGATGGACCATCCCCGGCCTCGGGTGCAGGTGGGCGCCGCCAACCGCTTCATCGCGGCCGGCTTCGCGACGTTCCCCCAGATCTACGATGCCATCGTGACGCCGATGTTCACCGCCGCGGCCACCGATCGACGTACTCCGGTGGAACCGGGCACCGGCAACGTCTTCGAATCGGTCCCAGAGGCGAACCGGTTGCACGGGGAGCAGGGCAGTCCCCTAGCCTCCATCGTGGGCGGCATGGTGGCTGCTCTCAAGGCCCGGCGGGATCACGCCCCGCCGCCCGGTCGGCCGGAGAAGGAGGACTGATGTCGAGCAAGGCCCGCGACGCCGTGGTGATCGGCGCCGGACCCAACGGGCTGGTCGCCGCCAACCTGCTGGCCGACGCCGGCTGGGACGTGGTGGTGTTCGAGTCCCAGGATCACGTCGGCGGCGCCGTGTCCAGCGACGAGTCGGTCGAACCTGGCTTCGTGCATGACACGTTCAGCAGCTTCTACCCGCTGGCCGCCGCCTCCCCGGTGATCAAGGCTCTCGAGCTCGAGAAGCAGGGTCTGGTCTGGCGACACGCGCCCGCCGTGCTGGGCAACCCGATGCCCGACGGGTCGTGGGCTCTGCTGTACCGCGACGTGGAGAAGACGGCCGCAAACCTGGACGCCGCGAGTCCCGGTGACGGTGACGCCTGGCAGGCCGTGGTCGCTGACTGGCAGACGATGGGGCCGGCCATCCTGGACGCGTTGCTGAGCCCGTTCCCGCCCGTCCGCGCGGGAGTCAAGA
>JBBRYD010000138.1:0-10507 GCA_038238065.1 Propionibacteriales bacterium
CGGGTCGCCGTCCCCGCCGCTGCTCGCAGGGGGCGCTGCATGGTCCGACGCCGCCTCCGGCACCGGGGTCGGCTCGGCACTTCCCGACTCCAGCGTGCTGATCTGCGTGCGCAGGTGCTCGGTCAGGTTGACGCGGTAGGTCGCCTCGAACGCGCGCAGCTCGGCCACCGTGGTGGACAGCTGATCGCGCTGGGTCTGCAGGCCGGTCAGCATCTCGGAGCGGCGCTCGTCGATCTCACGGTCCAGCTGCTCGGTCCGCGACAGGGTCTGAGCCTGCAGTCGCTCGGCGTTGATCCGAGCCTCCGACTCCAACCGCTCGGCCTTCGTGCGGGCGTCACTGGTGACCTCGTTGGCGTTGGTGCTGGCTTCCTCGCGGATGCGGTTCGCGTCCTCGGTGGCCTCGGCGAGAAGTCGTTCGGCCTGCTCGGTGGACAGCTCGACCAGCCGCACCACTGCGGTGCTCGCCTCTTTGGCGGTGGTCACCACGATGGTCTGCGGCTGGACGTGAGGGGCAGCCGCCGGCTGCGGCGCGGGGGCCGGCGCCGGCGGCGGCGTGGCGACGGGCTGCCTGGCGGGTTCGCTGGTCCTCTCCGCGGTCGAGTCGCCGGAGCTCCGCAGGCTCTCGACCTGTTTCTTGAGGTTCTGGTTCTCCTCGATCAGCTGCGCGAACGACTCTTCGATCTCGTCGACGAACTCGTCGACCTCCAACACCTCGTATCCAGACTTGCGCGCCATCCGGAACCGCTTGTTGCGCACATCGTCAAGCGAAAGCGTCATCGTTCACCTCAGGGCTAGATCAAATGATGTTGTTGGCTCGTGGGCCGACCGTGGGCGACGAGTCGCCGACCCAACCGGACTACCGTACCTAATCTCCCTGGGGCGCACACCTCGACGCGCAGCTTGGTCGTGCACTGCTGATCCGAGCAGCGCTCACCCGGGCTCCACCGAAGGGGCACGGCGAGCCCGGCCCACCACCGTCTCAGCTGAAAAAGATGATGGTGTTCGCCATTCGCAGGATGTAGATCACGATGACCAGTCCGATGAACGCGAGATCGAGCATCATGTTGCCCACCCGCACCGGACGCAACACCCGGCGCAGCGCGCGCAACGGGGGGTCGGTGATGGAGTAGACCACCTCGGCAGCGACCAGCATGGGCCCCCGGGGCTGCCAGTCCCGCACCAGGACCGGCACCCAGGACAGGATCATCCGGGCGAACAGCACCATCAAGAAGATGGACAGAGCCCAGCTGATGACTGACCCGATGATGATCATGGTTTCTCCGTGCCCCGGTCTCTGCCCTGTTGACGTCGTCGTGTCCGAGGTTTCTGCCCTCGGGTGACCTGACCGTCATCTCAACTCAGGTCGCTGGGTCAACTCTGGTTGAAGAAACCGCCTGCAATTCGTTCCTTGTCCTCCGCCGTGACATTGACGTTCTGCGGGGACAGCAGGAAGACCTTGCTGGTCACGCGCTCAATTGTGCCACGCAAACCAAAAATGAGACCGGCGGCGAAGTCGACCAGCCGCTTGGCGTCCACGTCTTCCATCTCGGACAGGTTCATGATCACCGGCACTCCGTCGCGGAAGTGCTCGCCGATCGTCCTTGCCTCGTTGTACGTCCGCGGGTGAACGGTGATGATGCGGGACAAGTCGGCCGCCCGGGAGGTTGCAGGGGTGGGTTGAGGTGCTGAAGGGGCTGGACGCCTCGTCTCGAGCGGCGTCACACTGGCCGACGCCGATGAAGGTGTGCCGGATCCGGCGGCTCCGTGTGCTTGTCCGGACTGACCGGTCGCGCCCTGGGCCGCCGAGGAGGACCCGGACTGGACCGAGGAACCCTGGCCGACGAGGTCCTCACGGCTGATGCCCTCGGTCAGCTCCTGGTCGTCGTACTCCCCGTACCGGTCATCGGTGACCAGGCCCAGCCACGCCGCTGCCCGCTTCAGTCGTTCCGCCATCTGCCCGCCTCACCCTCGTGTTGCTCTCGGTCGTCCGACCACAGCGTCTGCTTCTGCGGTGACTGTGTCGCGGACTCGAGCCTGTTCGAGCACGACCCTACCGTCCGCATCGGATGATTTGACTCAGCGAGGCACCCGACACGCGCTTGCGTCACCGCCCCCCGTGCAGCAGTGTGGCTACTTCAGGAAGTCCGGGATATCGAGATCGTCGTCGTCGACCGGCGGCGCCGGACGGGGACGCGAACCAGACCCCCACGGAGCTGAGCCGCCCGACGGGCTGCCGCCCGACTGGGCCGGCGCGGGAGCACCCGCTCCGGCCGGGGCCGGCTGCTGCGACTCCGGCGCGGGCGCGGCGGGCCGAGCGCTCGGCGCCGACGAGGTCGAGCCGGGCTTGGCCGGTGCCGTGGGCAGGCCCGGGCGAGCGCTCTGACGGCGTGGCGGCTGACCGCCCTCGAAACCGGCCGCGATCACGGTGACCCGAACCTCGTCGCCGAGGGCGTCGTCGATCACGGTGCCGAAGATGATGTTGGCGTCTTCGTGGGCGGCACTCTGGATGAGGTTGGCGGCCGCCGAGACCTCGAACAGGCCGAGGTCGGAGCCGCCGGCGATGGAGAGCAGGACACCCCGGGCACCGTCGATGCTGGCTTCCAGCAACGGCGACGACACGGCCATCTCGGCCGCCGCGCGGGCGCGGTCCTCACCGCGCGCCGAGCCGATGCCCATCAGGGCCGAACCGGCGTTGGACATGACCGCCTTGACGTCGGCGAAGTCGAGGTTGATCAGACCGGGGGTGGTGATCAGGTCGGTGATGCCCGAGACGCCCTGCATCAACACCTGGTCAGCCTGCTTGAACGCGTCCAGGATGGCGATCTGGTGGTCGACCATCTGGAGCAGCTTGTCGTTGGGGATGACGATCAGGGTGTCGACCTCTTCACGGAGGCCGGCGATGCCGGAGTCCGCCTGGGTCGTCCGCCGCTTGCCCTCGAAAGAGAACGGACGAGTCACCACCCCGATGGTCAGTGCGCCCAGTGCACGAGCGATCCGCGCCACCACCGGCGCGCCACCGGTGCCGGTGCCGCCGCCCTCGCCTGCCGTCACGAACACCATGTCCGCACCTTTGAGTGCGTCCTCGATGTCCTGCGCATGGTCCTCGGCGGCCTGGCGACCCTTGTCGGGGTCAGCTCCGGCTCCGAGCCCCCGGGTCAGCTCTCGGCCGATGTCGAGCTTCACGTCTGCGTCGCTCATCAGCAGCGCCTGCGCGTCCGTGTTCACCGCGATGAACTCGACCCCTCGTAGACCGGCCTCGATCATCCGGTTGACGGCGTTGACCCCGCCTCCGCCGACTCCGACGACCTTGATGATGGCCAGGTAGTTCTGTGATGCAGTGACCACTGGATGAGCCTCTTTCTCCTGAGTCTGGTGCCCTGTTGACTGCTCGCGCCAAGTCTCAACCTTTAGTCAACGGGGAAGGAGTCAAGGATGTGGTGCCGACGCTGCGTCCCCAGAAGATTATGAGACGTTCTTGAACGTGTCCACATGAGGTGATCTGACACGCCTACCAAATATCGAATTCGGTCGATTCCTTCACCTGTACTTGACCCTTAGCCACGCTCACTAGGCACTTATCCGGCGCTCGACACGCCGGCAGGCCAACTCGTTGTTGACGACGCGCCGGCAGAAACGCAGGATAAGTGCCCAGTCAGCGGAGGGATGGGCTGTGCGGGGCTGACACGTCGTACGTGGAGGCCGCCCGGTCCAGTAGTGCGCCGACGACCTGCGCCTTCAGCGCCGAGTCGTCCGCGCTACCCCAGATCACCCGGTCACCGTCACGGAGCCGGAGCGTGATCCCGTCGCTCGAGCTGGCCTCGATGATCCGGACCTTCTTCGCCAACTCGGGAGACAGGGCGCGGGCCGTGACACCTACGTCGGTCAGCAGCGGGACGTTGCTCGGGTCGACCGCGGCCTGGACCACCCCGGTCGGCACCGTGGGGACGCTCAGGTAGGCCGAGCCGACCGCGTCGACCAGCACGAAGCCGTTGGGTTCGGCCACCGCCAGCACCGGGGCGCGCTCGTGCACGGTGACCACCAGGGTGCGCGGCCAGCTGCGCGTCACCTGGACCGACCGGACCGGGCGCAGGGCCGCCACCCGAGCTTCGATCGCGTCGGTGTCCTGGCGAGCCAAAGGCCGCCCCAGCGGAATCTGGGCGGCCGCGCGAACGTCTTCCGACGACAGGATCCGGTTGCCGGTGACCGTGACCTCGCGAGTGGCGAGGACCGAGGAGAAGGCCACCAGCCAACCGGCCGTGACCAGGACAGCGACCACCAGCACCGCAGCCACGATCCGTGGCCACCGACGCCGCCGGCGTGGCGGCGGGCCGGCGGCCGAGGATCCCGACGCTGAGCGAGGACGCACTGTCGTGCTGGCGCTCATCGGCGCTGACCGCCCGCCGTCGAGCGGTGCTGCAGCTCGTCCACGATCAGCGGGGCGATCTTGGTCACGTCTCCGCAGCCCACGGTGATCACCAGGTCGCCGGGTCTGGCGATGGCGGCCACCGTGGCTGCAGCCGCGTCCCAGTCCGGCTGGTAGGTGACGTGGGCCGTCCCGGGGGACACCGCCTCGCTGACCAGCCGACCGTCGACCCCCTCGATCGGGTCTTCCCGGTCGCCGCAGACGTCCATCACGACCGCCTCGTCGGCCAGCTCGAGCGCACCGGCCAGCTCACGCCAGAAGTCGCGGGTGCGGGTGTAGAGATGCGGCTGGAAGCAGACCACGACCCGTCCGGCACCCACCCCGGTGCGCGCCGCGACCAGGGTGTTGTGCACCTCGGTGGGGTGATGGGCGTAGTCGTCGAACACGCGGATCCCGTCGATCGAGCCGATCAGCTCGAAGCGCCGATAGGTACCCCCGAAGGCGCTGAGCTCATGCCGGACCTGCTCCTCGGCGACCCCCAGCCAGGTCGCCACGGCATAGGTGGCGGCCGCGTTGAGCATGTTGTAGTGCCCGGGCACCGACAGGTGCACCGGACCCCCTGCGCTGCGCGTCCGCAGCTCGAAGCTGGAGCCGGTACCCGCGTACGCGGCCGTACCGATCCGCACGTCGGCCGCCTCGGCAGTCCCGAAGGTCACGATGTCCGGGCCGGGCGCCCCGCCGGCGATCCGGTCCCGGATACGGGCGGTGAGCACGACGGCGCCGGGGTCGTCGGCGCTGACCACGAGCAACCGGAGCGACGGCGAGGTGGCGAACCGCAGGAAGCCGTCAGCGTAGTTCTCCGGAGTGCCCCAGTTCACCAGGTGGTCAGGATCGACGTTGGTCACCACCGCGACTTCGGCCGGGTACTGCAGGAACGACCCGTCGCTCTCGTCGGCCTCCACCACCAGCAGGTCGCCGGCGCCGAGATGGCCCCCGGTGGTGGCACCGGTGAGGGCGCCGCCGATCACGTACGAGGGCTCCAGCCCGCAGCCGGTGAGCACCTGGGCGAGCATCGCCGTCGTGGTGGTCTTGCCGTGGGTGCCGGCCACCGCCACGCCCCTGCGGCCCAGCATCAGCGAGCCCAGCGCCGCGCTGCGGTGCAGCACGGGAAGCCCACGCCGTCGCGCCTCCGCCAGCTCGGGGTTGTCCTCACGGATGGCCGACGAGGCGACTACGGTCCGGGCCTGTCCGAGCTGCTCGGCACGGTGCCCGACGTACACGTGGGCCCCCAGCCGCGCGAGCGCCTGCAGATACTTGGAGTCCTGCCGGTCGCTGCCGCTGACCTCGACGCCGGACTCGACGAAGGCGGACGCGATGCCGTTCATCCCCGAGCCGCCGATGGCGATGAAGTGCACCGGCCCCAGGTCTGCGGCCTCGGACAGCTCGATCGGTTCGATCAGGCCCATCAGCCGGCCACCTCCAGAGTCTTGGTCGCCAGCGTCACCGCGGCGTCGCCCAGGGCAACGCCCGAGAGCGCCCTGGACATTCCGTCCAACCGGGGCCCGTCCAGGATCAGCTCAGGAATATGGCGCCCGGCCCACGCCGACGTGCAGTCGGCGTCGTCGAGCAGCTCACCTCCGCCCACGCGCACCACCCCCGCCGCATTCCGGCCCTGCTCCCCGTTGCCGTGCGGGTAGGGGACGAAGACCGACGGCAGTCCGACCACTGCCGTCTCCAGCACCGTACTGGCGCCGCAGCGGCCCAGCATCAGGTCCGCGGTGGCGTACGCCTCTTCCATCTGGTCCACGAACGGGACCGGCTGGTAGACCGCACCCGTCTCCGGATCGACGGCGCGAACCGTCTGGTCGGTCAGGTTCTTGGGACCGAGCACGTGCAGCACCTGGATGCCGCGGGCACCCAGAGTCGGGCGGGCACCGATCACCGCTGTGTTGATGGACATCGCTCCTTGGGATCCGCCGCTCACCAACAGCGTCGGCAGCTCCGGGTCGAGCCCGAACCGGAGCCGGGCCGCGCGCCGTTGCGCGGACCGGTCGAGCTCGACGATAGATCGCCGCAACGGTAACCCGATGCAGGTGGCGTGTGGCAGTGGCGTGTCCGGGAACGAGGTGAACACCGAGGGCGTGAAGCGGGACGCCAGTCGGTTGGCCAGGCCCGGTAACGCGTTCTGTTCGTGGATCAGGATCGGGACCTCGAGCCGGCGCGCGGCCAGGTAGACCGGGGTCGACACGTAGCCACCGAACCCCAGCACCACATCGGCGCGGACCGACCGCAGGATCGACGCCGCCTCCGCGACCGCGCGCCACAGCCGCACCGGCACCCGGGCCAGGTCCGGAGTCGGACGCCGCGGCAGCGGGACCGGAGGGATCAACCGCAGGTCGAGCCCGGCAGCCGGCACCACCGTGGTCTCCAGACCGCGAGCGGTGCCCACCGCCGTGAGCCGAGCGGTCGGCGCGAGCAGGCCGATCTCGTGGGCCGTGGCGATCAGCGGCGAGGTGTGACCGGCGGTGCCGCCGCCGGCGAGCACGACGCTCGTCCGGCGGGGGCCGGCTTCGCTCACGAGCGACCCCGCGGAGCACCGCGGCTCGAGCCGGCCGTCCGGGAGCCGACGACGGCGGTCATCCGGGGCAGCCGTTTCCCCGACCTGGCGGCGATGATCTTCCGGGCGCCCGGCTCGTTGCGGGCACAGGCCAGCAGGATGCCCACCCCGGCCAGGTTGGCCAGCAGGGCCGAGCCGCCGTAGGAGACGAGCGGCAGCGGCACTCCGGCGATCGGCAGCAGCCGGAGCACGCACCCCAGGTTGACCAGCGCCTGGACCATGAACCAGGCGGTGACCCCGGCGGCGCAGTAGCGGGAGAAGTCGTCGTCGGAGCGCAGCGCAATCCGGATGCCGGCGTAGCCCAGGGAGAGGAACATGGCCAGCACCATCAGGCTGCCGAACAGCCCGAGCTCTTCGCCGATCACGGCGAAGATGAAGTCGGAGTGCGCCTCGGGCAGGGTGCCCCACTTCTGCCGGCTGGCCCCCAGGCCGACGCCCCACCAGCCGCCGGAGGCGATGGCGTACATCCCCACGGTCGCCTGGTGGTTGATGCCGTCGACGTTCGCGTTCGGGTTCAGGAAGGCGGTGAACCGGCTGATCCGGGTGGGGCTGGTGACGATCAGCGTGGTCAGGCCGGCCGCCCCGACCCCGGCCAGCACCGCGAAGATCCGCAGCGGCGCACCCACCATCCACAGCACCGCGCCGACCATCCCGATCACCACGGCCGCGGTGCCGGCGTCGCCCTGGAAGACGATCAACAAGATGATCAGACCGGCCACCGGCAGGTAGGGGAACAGCAGGTGCTTGGGCTGGTCGAGCAGCTTCTGCTTCCGAGCGAGTATGTCCGCGCCCCACAGCACCAGGGCCAGCTTGGCGAACTCCGACGGCTGCAGGCGGAGCGCCGAGGAGCCGAGGTCGAGCCAGTTGCGGTTGCCCTGGAACTCCACCCCGAGCGGCGTGTACGTCAGGACCAGCAGCACCATGGCGCCGAAGGTGCCGACCCAGCCCAGCACCCGCAGAGTCGACTGCTTCACCTTGACGATGATCACGATGGCGAGCAGACCGACCGCCACGAAGACGATCTGGCGCTTGATGAAGTAGTACGAGTCGTGGTAGCTCAGGTAGGCCTTGACGCTGGACGCCGACAGCACCATCAGCATGCCCAGCCCGAGTAGCAGGCCGGCCGAGGCGAGGACCAGGTGATAGCTGGTCATCGGCCGGTCGAGCACGCTCTCCAACCACGCGGAGCTGGTCTGCCGTGGCTTGTGTCCCGACCCGATCGAGCGTTGGCCCGGCCGCTCAGGATGGAGCGGACTGGGGGTCAGGGTCGCCACACGGCATCACTCCTTCGCTTCGCCGACCCCGTCCCCGGCCTGGGGTCCGAGGTCGTGCACCGCCGCGGTGAACGCATCTCCGCGGGCGGCGTAGTCGGTGTACATGTCCTTGCTGGCACAACCCGGAGCCAGCATCACGGCGTCGCCCGGGCGGGCCAGGGACGCAGCGGCCGCAACGGCTCGGGCCATGGCACTAGTCTCGGTCGACCCGATCACGATCACCGGGACCTCCGGCGCGTGTCGGGCCAGGGCTTGAGCGATCAGATCCCGGTCCACCCCCAACAGCACCGCACCACGCAGCCGCGCCTTGTGCGTCATCACCAGCTCGTCGAACGTCGTCCCCTTGGCCTGCCCACCGGCGATCCAGACGATCTGTCCGTCTGCTCCGTCGGCCGACCCGAAGGAGCGCAGCGCGGCCTCCGCGGCCGCCGGGTTGGTGGCCTTGGAGTCGTCGACCCAGCGGATGCCGTCCCGTTCGGCGATGGTCTGGATCTTGTGGGCGCCGACCCGGACGTTGCGCAACCCGTCCCGGACGGCGAGGGGCGTCACGCCGAAGGACCGGGCCAGGGCCGCGGCGGCGAGCGCGTTGGCCACGTTGTGCGGGGCCGACGGCGAGATGTCGCTGATCTTGGCCAGCTCGAGCGCGGAGTCCCGGCGCTGCTCGACGAAGGCACGGTCGACCAGGAGGTCGTCCACCACCCCCAGCATGGACAGCCCGGGAATCCCCAGGGTGAACCCGATCGCCCGGGCGCCTTCGACCACGTCGGCCTCCTCGACCAGCTGCTCGGTCACCGGGTCGGCGACGTTGTAGACGCAGCTGGCCTGCACCCCGTGGTAGATCTTCGCCTTGGCTGCTCGGTAGTTCTCGGGTGAGCCGTGCCACTCCAGGTGGTCAGGTGCCACGTTCAGCACGGTGGCCGAGTACAGCGACAACGAGTTGGACCAGTGCAGCTGGTGGCTGGACAGCTCCACGGCGAGCACGTCGTACGGCTCGGGGTCCAGCACCGTCTCCATCACCGGGCGGCCGATGTTGCCCACGGCCGCGGCGCGCAGCCCGCCCGCGGTCAATATCGACTCCAGCATCTGGGTGGTCGTGGTCTTGCCGTTGGTGCCGGTGATGCCCAGCCAGGGCACGACCTTGGCCGGCCGGCTCAGCCGCCAGGCGAGCTCGACCTCGGACCAGATCGGTACGTCGTGCTGCGCGGCCGCCACCAACAACGGGTTGCTGGGGCTCCAGCCGGTGGTGATGACGAGGTCGGCGTCGTCGGGGAGCCGGCCGGTCGCGCCGTGACCCAGCCGGACGGTCGCGCCCAGGACCTCGAGCAGCTTGCCCTTGTCGGAGTTGGCCTCGTCGGCGAGGTCGTCCAGCACCGTGACCCGGGCGCCGAACTCCATCAGGCCGTCGGCGGCGGCAAAACCGGAGACCCCGATACCGGCGATGACCACGTGCGCCTGTGGCCAGGGCGACACGCCGTCGGCGGCCAGGATCCAGTCGGGACGGGTCGTCATCCAGCCACCCACTCGGTGTAGAAGATGCCGAGGCCCGCGGACACGAACAGCCCTGCGATGATCCAGAACCGCATCACGATCGTCACCTGGGCCCAGTTGAGCAGCTCGAAGTGGTGGTGGATCGGCGACATCTTGAAGATGCGCTTGCCCTTGGTGGCCTTGAAGTAGCCGACCTGGAGGACCACCGACATCACCTCGATGACCAGCAGACCGCCCAGGATCAGCAGCAGCAGCTCGGTCCGGGTGAAGATCGCCATCCCGGCCAGCGCGCCGCCCAGGGACAGCGAGCCGGTGTCACCCATGAAGATCTTCGCCGGCTCCGCGTTCCACCACAAGAAGCCGAAGCAGGCGCCGGCCAGCGAGATCCCGACCACCGCGAGGTCGTACGGGTCGCGCACCTCGTAGCACTTCGGTCCGGCCGAAGCCGTGTAGGCGCAGGACTGGTTGTACTGCCAGATGTTGATCAGGGTGTAGGCGCCGAAGATCATCACGCAGGCGCCCGCAGCCAACCCGTCCAGGCCGTCGGTCAGGTTCACCCCGTTGCTGGCCGCGGCGATCAGCAGCATCACCCACAGAATCACCAGGATCACCGGCAGATGGTCCAGCAGCGGCATGTCGCGCAGAAAGGAGATGGCGTTGGAGGCCGGCGTGATGCCGCGCTCGTCGGGGAACTGCAGCGACAGCAGACCGAAGATGATGGCCACGATCGACTGACCCAAGATCTTGGCCTTGCTCCGCAACCCG
>JBBRYD010000139.1:0-10337 GCA_038238065.1 Propionibacteriales bacterium
CGAGGCCGGACCCGCCTTCCAGGGCACCATCAAGTCGGCGGTGGCCTTCGGCTCGCTGCTGTCGCGGGGCATCGGCGACACCATCCGGGTCTCGTTGTCGGCGCCTCCGGTGGAGGAGGTCAAGGTGGGGCTCAAGATCCTGGAGTCGCTGAACCTGCGACCCCGGAAGCTCGAGATCGTCTCCTGCCCGTCCTGCGGTCGGGCTCAGGTCGACGTCTACAAGCTCGCCGACGCGGTCACGGCCGGCCTGGAAGGGCTCACCGTCCCGCTCCGGGTCGCGGTGATGGGTTGTGTGGTGAACGGTCCGGGCGAGGCGCGTGAGGCCGACCTGGGCGTGGCCTCCGGTAACGGCAAGGGGCAGATCTTCGTCCGGGGTGAGGTGATCAAGACGGTCAAGGAGAGTGAGATCGTGGAGACCCTGATCGAGGAGGCGATGCGGCTGGCCGACAGCATGCCGGCCGGTGAGGGCGCACCGCAGGTCAGCGTTGGCTGACGCGTGAGCGAGACCGGTCAGATGCGCTCCCAGGTCCGTCGCACGCCGGCGGCGGTCCGCGTGCTGCACCGCGACGACCTGGCCGGCGCGGTCCGCATCCTGTCCACCAACCCGGTCGAGAACGTCTTCGTGGCCGCCCGGATCCGGGCCGCGGGCATCGAGCAGGCGAGCCTCGGCTGTCCGATCTGGGGTTTCGAGCGTGACGGCGTGCTGCGTTCCATCTGCCACGCGGGGTCCAACCTGGTGCCGGTCAACGCCGACTCGCAGGCGGTCGCGGCCTTCGCCGACTTCGCCGGTCGGGACCGGATGTGCTCCTCCATCATCGGTCCGTCCGACGTCGCGATGGAGCTGTGGAGCTTGCTGTCGGACCGATGGGGCCCGGTCTGGTCCGAGGTCCGCGAGGTCCGACCGCGCCAACCCGTGATGGCCATCGACACCGACTCCGCGATCGTCGCCGACCGGCACGTCCGACGGGTCACCCTGCAGCACTGGGACGCCTACTACCAGGCCGCGGTGAAGATGTACACCGAGGAGGTGGGGGTCTCGCCGCTGCAGGGCAACCCGGCCGGCTACCGGTTCTACATCCGTCAGCTGATCACGTCCGGGCGCGCGTTCGGCCTGTTCGACGGTGACCGGGTGATCTTCAAGGCCGACCTCGGGTCGGTATCGGCGGGAGTCAGCCAGGTCCAGGGCGTCTGGGTCGACCCGGACTTCCGGGGCCGCGGGTTGGCTGCGCCGGCCATGGCCACGGTGGTGCACCTGGCCCGATCGGTCACCCCGACCGTGTCGCTGTACGTCAACGACTTCAACGTGGCGGCCCGCGCCACGTACGCCCGGGTGGGCTTCAGTGACGTCGGCGAGTTCGCCACCATCTTGTACTGAGCCCGTCCGTGCCCGAGCCGCCCTCGGACCTCGTCGGGTCGGTTCTGTCGGTGTCCACCGATAAGGTGCTCCTCTAGGCCTGCTCGAGAGGAACCACCCGTAGTGATAACCCGAATGTCGGAGCTGTTCGTCCGCACCCTGCGCGATGACCCGGTCGACGCCGAGGTGCCCAGCCACAAGTGGATGGTCCGCGCCGGCTACATCCGCCGCGCCGCTCCCGGCATCTACTCCTGGCTGCCGCTGGGTTACAAGGTGCTCCGCAACGTCGAGAAGATCGTCCGCGAGGAGATGGAGGCCATCGGCTCCCAGGAGGTCCACTTCCCGGCCCTGCTGCCCCGGGAGCCGTACGACCTGACCGGCCGCTGGACCGAGTACGGCCAGAGTCTCTTCCGGCTCAAGGATCGCAAGGGTGCAGACATGCTGCTGGGCCCCACCCACGAGGAGATGTTCGCGCTTCTGGTCAAGGACCTGTACCGGTCTTACAAGGATCTGCCCCTGTCGCTCTTCCAGATCCAGACGAAGTACCGCGACGAGGCGCGGCCGCGGGCGGGCATCCTGCGCGGCCGCGAGTTCGTGATGAAGGACTCCTACTCGTTCGACATCGATGATGCGGGTCTGCAGAAGGCCTACGACCAGCACCGTTCCGCCTACACCAAGATCTTCGACCGGCTGGGCTTCGAGTACGTCATCGTCGCAGCCATGTCGGGGGCCATGGGCGGATCGGCCAGCGAGGAGTTCCTGGCGGTGGCCGAGAACGGCGAGGACACGTTCGTCCGCTCGCCCGGCGGCTACGCGGCCAACGTCGAGGCGGTGCGGGTCTCCGTGCCCGACGCCATCCCCTACGACGACGCGCCGCCCGCCCACGTGGAGGACACGCCCGACACCCCGACCATCGCCTCGCTGGTAGCGGTGGCCAACGCGAGCCAGCCGCGCGCCGACCGGCCGTGGGAGGCCTCCGACACGCTGAAGAACGTGGTGCTGATGGTGACCGGGGTCGACGGCAGCCGGACCCCGCTGATCATCGGCCTGCCCGGCGACCGTGAGGTGGACCTGAAACGGCTCGGCGCCCAGCTGGAGCCGGCGGAGGCCGAGCCGTTCACCGACGCCGACTTCGCCGCACACCCCGAGCTGGTCAAGGGCTACATCGGCCCGGCGCTGATCGGAGCCGACGGCCAGACCCGGCCCGCCCTCGGTCTGGAGTCCGACACCAAGATCTCGTACCGGGTCGACCCCCGGGTGGTCGAGGGGTCGAGCTGGATCACCGGGGCCAACGAGCCGGGCCGCCACGTCTTCGGGCTGGTGGCCGGTCGGGACTTCACCGCTGACGACACCATCGAGGCCGCCGAGATCCGTGCCGGCGACCTCGCTCCCGACGGGTCGGGTCCCCTGGAGCTGGCCCGCGGGATCGAGATGGGCCACATCTTCCAGCTCGGCAAACGCTACGCCGAGGCGCTCGGGCTCAAGGTGCTCGACCAGAACGGCAAGCTGGTCACGGTGACCATGGGGTCCTACGGTGTCGGGGTCTCGCGAGCCGTGGCCGCGGTCGCCGAAGGCACCTGCGACGAGAAGGGTCTGTGCTGGCCCCGTGAGCTGGCCCCGTACCACGTGCACATCGTGGTGGCCGGCAAGGACGCCGCCGTGGCGGAGTACGCCGAAGGCCTGGCCCGTCAGCTGGACGACGTGGACATCACGGTGCTGCTGGATGACCGCAAGGCCAGTCCCGGCGTCAAGTTCGCCGACTCCGAGATCATGGGCATGCCCACGATCGTCGTCGTGGGCAAGGGTCTGGCCGACGGCCTGGTCGAGCTCCGCGACCGGCGCACCGGGCAGAAGGACGAGATCGACGCCGAGGAGGCCTTCCAGCGCGTCTACTCCGCCGTCCGCGACGGGGTCGACGCCCGCTAGGTGGCCGGCCTGGAGGTCTCGACGCTGGTGGTCGTGCTGCTGGTCTGTGCTGCGTTCGTGGCGGGCTGGGTCGACGCGGTGGTCGGTGGCGGTGGCCTGATCCAGCTGCCGGCGCTGCTGATCGGGTTGCCGGCGAGCACGCCGCCGGCCGACATCCTCGGCACCAACAAGCTCTCCAGCATCTGGGGCACGGCGACCAGCTCGATCACCTACGCGATCAAGGTCAGACCCGACTGGCGGACCATCGCGCCGTTGGCGGTCTCCGCCGCCGCAGGATCAGCGATCGGCGCCTGGTCCGCGAAGTTCCTGCCCAAGGGCTACTTCACCCCGATCGTCCTGGTGGCGCTCGTGGGCGTAGGGATCTACACCTGGCGCAGGCCGGAGCTCGGCCTCGTCTCCCGGCGGCTGCACACCGGTGGCGCACACTACCTGCGCACCGTCGCCATCGGGCTCGGCGTCGGGGCTTACGACGGCTTCCTCGGACCGGGCACCGGTTCCTTCTTCGTCATCTTGTTGGTCGCCGTGCTCGGGTACGGCTTCCTGGAGGCCAGCGCCAAGGCCAAGATCGCCAACGTGGTGACCAACGCCTCGGCGCTGGTGGTCTTCGGGCTGCACGGGTCGGTGCTCTGGAAGCTCGGGCTGTTGATGGGCTCGGCCAACCTGGTCGGCGGTTTCGTCGGCGCCCGGATGGCGATCCGGCACGGAAATGCCTTCATCCGCCGGGTGTTCTTGTTGGTGATCGCCGGTCTGGTGGTCAAGCTGGGCTACGACACCGTCTTCTAGGATGACGCGCGCTGGGTCTGCCCTCACGACGCCGTCTCGCGCTCGGCTCAGTCCTGCCAGCCGGGCCAGACGGTCAGGGGAGCGTTCCAGCGGCGTGCTGTCGCGGTGGTCCGAACCAGCGTGTCCAGCGGCAGGACGCGGTCACGGGGCTGGATGGCGGAGGCGAGCCACAGTCCGCAGAACGGCTGCAGCGCTGTCTCCATCTGCCGGATCAGCGTCGCCGCCCGACCGGCGGTGGTCGGGTCGGTGCTGGGCACGTATGCGGCGGCCGCCGCCGGCACCGCGGCTGACCGAGCCACCAGCATCGCGCTCAGTCGGTCCCGGAGCTCTCGATGCTGGCGCAGCGAGGCCAGCGCCCGCCGACCGGAGGCGCTGCTCGCACGCAGGCGGCCCAGCGCGAGCTGGTAGCCGTAGACGATGGCGTGCAGCTGGCGCAGCATCGACTGGATGGCCTCCACGTCCGACACCCCGGTCATCGGCGCGTGTGGTCTTGGGATCATGTCCACCGCGACGTCCGTGTCGGACACGATGGCTGCCGCATACATCGTGGCGGCCGTACCCATCGAACCGGCCAGCAGGGCTTCGAAACCCCGGGCCCGGAGGGCAGCGCGACGGAGCGCCGCGGCCTGCGCTGACTCCATCGCGGACAGCACGGCGATGGACTGCGCGAGCGAGAGCTTGCCGAAGCCGGTCGGCGTCGCGCCCGTCGGGCTGGTCGTCGCACTGGGTGTGGTCGGCCGGGTGGTCGGCTCCGGGCTGGCCAGCGCGAGCGCGTGCTGGCGGTGGGCAGCCCCCAGGGCGGTCAGCAGCGGACGCTGCGCCCGGTCCAGGGCGCGTCCATGGGGGCCGCTGAGGATGGCCGCCGCCAGCGCGGCCAGATCGCGCTCGGCCGTGAGCGTCTCAGCCGGCGGGGAGACGGTGGAGGCCCCTGACGGCGTGGAGGTTCGAGCCGATGCCGTCGGTGCGTTCGGATGATCGGTGGACACCCGCGGATCGCTGGGCGTGCAGCCGCTCGCCACGGTGACCACCGCCAGGGCGGGCAGTCCCAGGACACCGAGCAACAGCCGTCGCCGAGACTGACTCGGGGACCCGGCGGCGTCACGCGGTGCGGACTGCATCACTCGGCGAAGTTACCTCAACCGTGGGAGACTGGGAGCAACGCCGAGGGCGAGCGCTGAGCGACAACTGATCCACCCAACCGAATCGAGAAGACCCCTGATGAAAGAACCGCGAATCGCGGAGCTGCTGACCCCCGTGCTCGCCCAGCTCGATCTCGACCTGGAAGCCGTCGATCTGATCCCCGCCGGCAAGCGGAAGCTGTTACGGATCGTCCTGGACGGTGACGGCGCCAACGGTCGCGGACCCAACCTGGACGACATCGCCGAAGCCACTAAGGCCATCTCTGTTGCCCTGGACGAGGAGGACGTCACCGGCACCAGCCCGTACACGCTGGAAGTGTCCTCCCGCGGGGTCGGCCGCCCGCTCGAGCTGCCCCGTCACTGGCGGCGCAACGTCGGCCGTCTGGTCGCGGTCACCACCACATCAGCTGACAAGGTCACCGGCCGCATCGTGTCCTCCACCGACGTCGCGGTCGTCCTCGACGTCGACGGCACGCCCCGCGAGCTCGGCTACGGCGACGTCACGAAGGCCCAGATCCAGGTAGAACTCAATCGTGTGTCGGCAGAAGAGGAGGACTGAGATGGATATCGACATCTCCGTATTGCGTCTACTGGAGCGGGAGAAGGACCTGCCGTTCGACATCTTGATCAGCGCGATCGAAGAGGCGCTGCTGTCGGCCTACGAGCGCACCGACGGGGCTGTTCCCGGAGCCCGGGTAGACCTCAACCGCAAGAGCGGTCACGTGATGGTGATGGTGCCCGAGGTGGACGAGGACGGGCACCGGGTCGGGGAGTACGACAACACCCCGGAGGGCTTCGGCCGCGTGGCCGCCTCGACCGCCCGTCAGGTGATCATGCACCGCATCCGTGACGCCGAGGACGAGCAGAAGTACGGACACTTCGCCGGCGTCGAGGGAGACATCGTCTCGGGCATCGTCCAGCAGGGCAAGGACTCCCGGACCGTGCTGGTCGACCTCGGCAAGATCGAGGCGATCATGCCGCTCGCTGAGCAGGTGCCGGGGGAGTCCTATACCCATGGTCGACGGATCCGGGTCTACGTGGTGTCGGTACGCAAGGAGCTGCGCGGCCCTCAGGTCGTCGTCTCGCGGACCCATCCTGGGCTCGTCGAACGTCTGTTCAAGCTGGAGGTGCCCGAGATCGCCGACGGGACCGTGGAGATCATGGCGGTCGCGCGCGAGGCCGGGCACCGCAGCAAGATCGCCGTGGTCAGCCACAACTCCGACGTGAGCGCCAAGGGCGCCTGCATCGGTCCCATGGGCCAGCGGGTCAGGGCCGTGATGCACGAGCTCAACGAGGAGAAGATCGACATCATCGACTACTCCCCGGACCCCGCCAAGTTCGTCGGCCACGCGCTCTCCCCGGCCCGGGTCACCTCGGTCCAGGTGGTCGACGCCGGCCTGCGTGCCGCTCGGGTGATCGTGCCGGACTACCAGCTGTCCCTGGCCATCGGTCGGGAAGGCCAGAACGCTCGGCTGGCGGCCCGTCTCACGGGCTGGCGCATCGACATCCGCTCCGACACCGAGGGCGCAACCCCGCCGCCGGGGGCTGGGGAAAGCCCGCGCTAGACTGGCCGTGATGAACCGCCCCGAGCGCACCTGTATCGGCTGCCGTGGGCGAGGTGACAAATCAGAGCTACTCCGGTTGGTGGCGAAGACTGCGGCGATCGTGGTCGACGTCTCGCAGACGGAGCCGGGCCGCGGGGCTTATCTTCATCGCGACCCGGACTGCCTCGATCTCGCGGTTCGTCGTCGATCGGTCGGCCGCGCGCTGCGGACGAGGTTGCTCGACGGCGGACAGTTCGCGTCAGTGGTGGAGTCGTACGTTCGTGCGAGCCGAGCCACTTAGGCGAAACGGTGGATCAAGGCATAGAGTTCTCGATGGATCTGTTCAGCTGAGCAGGTCCAACCAGCATGCGTCTGCCTCGAGCAGGCACCGAACCAGAAGGTGGGCTCAATGCTCATGACCACTCGATGAGAACCCCTCAGTGAGCATGCACAACAACTAACTGGTCCGGTCGACTCTGATCCGGACCTCACAAGGAGAGCAGTGGCAAAGGTCCGAGTCTACGAGCTTGCGAAAGAGCTCGGGGTCGAAAGCAAGATCGTCCTCACGATGTTGAAGGACATGGGAGAGTTCGTCCGATCCGCCTCCTCCACCGTCGAGGCGCCGGTCGAGAGACGACTCAAGGAAAAGCTGTCGACCAACGTGTCGCCCGCGAAGAAGGCTGGCAGACCCACTCCAGCACCCCCGGCAACCCAGGAGAGGGCCAAGCAGGACGTCCTGTCCCAGGTCGCCTCCGCAGCGGTCTCAGCACCCCAGGCCGCGGTCGAGGCGCCCACCCGGGCTCCGCAGACCGACATCCCGCCGGTGGCGACTCCCGCCTTCGAGGCGCCGACCGCCCAGGCGGATCCAGCACCGAGCGCAGGGGCGTCGTCCACGCGGCCCGGTCCGCGACCGGCGCCGAAGCCCGGGTTCACCCCGCGCGCTCCCGAGCATCGGGAGACCCCGGCTCGGCCGGAGACTCCGCCGCAGCGCGACACCCCGAGTGCTCGCGACACTCCCGGTCAGCGACCGCCGACCCCGCGGAGCGAGCGCACCGACGAGGTGCCGACGCGTCCGGCACCGGCCCCCGGTGCACCGCGACCGCGCCCGGCCACCACCGGTGGAGTCCCGGGCGCCACGCCTGGTCCTCGTCGGGCGGGTTCGCGCCCGGGTAACAACCCGTTCGCTCCGTCGCAGGGCATGGGCCGTCCCCGTACGCCGGCTCCCGGTCAGGAGCGCCCCTCGTCGGAGCGTCCGAGCCAGGACGCCACGCGTCCGGGTGGCCCGCGTCCGCCCGCCAGCCGGGCGCCCGGCGGCGCACCGGGGCGTCCGGGCGGCGTGCCGGGCATGCCCCGTCCCAACCCGGCGATGATGCCCAAGCAGAGCTCCGGTCAGCTCGGTGGTCCCACCGGTCCTGGTGGTCCGTCCACCCGTGGCCGCGGCGCACCGGCCGGTGGTCGTGGTCGTCCCGGCGGCGGTGGCCCTCCGGGTCGCGGTGGTCCGGGCGGCGCTCCCGGTGGCGGTCCGGGCGGTCCGCCGCCGAGCGGCCGCGGCGGTCGCGGGGGCCGCGGCGGTACACAGGGGGCCTTCGGGCGTCCGGGTGGTCCGCAGCGCCGTGGACGCAAGTCCAAGAAGCTGCGCCGTCAAGAGTTCGACCAGATGGAAGCCCCCAGCATGGGCGGCGTCCGGATCAAGCCCGGTGACGGTTCGACGGTCCGCCTCGCCCGGGGTGCGTCGCTGACCGACCTGGCCGAGAAGATCGGTGTCGATCCCGCCGTACTGGTCCAGGTGTTGTTCAACCTGGGTGAGATGGTCACGGCGACCCAGACGGTCTCCGAGGACACGTTGACCGTCATCGGCGAGGAGCTCAACTACTCCCTCGAGATCGTGTCCCCCGAGGACGAGGATCGCGAGCTGTTGGAGAGCTTCGACATCGAGTTCGGCGAGGACGACGGAGACGACTCGGATCTGGCCGCGCGCCCGCCGGCCGTCACCGTCATGGGTCACGTCGACCACGGCAAGACCAAGCTGCTGGACGCGATCCGCAAGACCAACGTGGTGGCCCGGGAAGCCGGTGGCATCACCCAGCAGATCGGTGCCTACCAGGTCGCGACCGAGGTCGATGGTCAAGAGCGCAAGATCACCTTCATCGACACGCCTGGTCACGAGGCCTTCACGGCCATGCGTGCCCGTGGCGCGAAGTCGACCGACATCGCCGTCTTGGTGGTGGCCGCCGACGACGGTGTGATGCCGCAGACCATCGAGGCGCTCAACCACGCCATTGCGGCGGGTGTGCCCGTCGTGGTTGCGGTCAACAAGGTGGACAAGGAAGGCGCCGACCCGACCAAGGTCCGAGGCCAGCTCACCGAGTACGGCCTGGTACCGGAGGAGTACGGCGGCGACACGATGTTCGTGGACGTCTCCGCCACCACCGGTCAGGGTCTGGACGACCTGCTGGAGGCTGTCGTGCTGACGGCTGACGCGGCGCTGGACCTCCGGGCCAACCCCGACATGCCTGGTCAGGGCGTGGCGATCGAGGGACACCTGGACAAGGGCCGTGGCCCGGTGGCCACCGTTCTGGTCCAGCGCGGCACCCTGCACGTCGGCGACTCGATCGTCGCCGGTACGGGATACGGCAGGGTCCGGGCGCTGCTCAACGACCGTGGCGATGCCGTCACCGAGGCTCCGCCCTCGATGCCGGTCCAGGTGCTCGGTCTGACGGCTGTACCCGGTGCTGGTGACTCCTTCCTGGTCGTCGACGACGACCGGATGGCTCGCCAGATCGCCGAGCGGCGTGGGTCGCGGCTCCGGATGGCTGCTCAGGCCGCCGGGACCAAGCGCAAGACGCTGGACCAGCTGTTCGAGCAGCTCGAGAAGGGCGAGACCCAGGAGCTGCTGCTCATCCTCAAGGGCGACGGGTCCGGTTCGGTCGAGGCGCTGGAAGATGCTCTGGCCAAGATCGACGTGGGCGACGAGGTGTCGCTGCGGGTCATCGACCGCGGGGTCGGTGCCATCACCGAGACCAACGTCAGCCTGGCGGCAGCATCGAAGGCGGTCATCATCGGCTTCAACGTCCGGCCTCAGGGCAAGGCGACGGAGCTGGCCGACCGCGAGGGTGTCGACATCCGCTACTACTCGGTGATCTACCAGGCCATCGACGAGATCGAAGCGGCACTCAAGGGCATGCTCAAGCCGATCTACGAAGAGGTCCAGCTGGGGACGACGGAGATCCGCGAGGTGTTCCGGTCTTCCCGGGCCGGCGTCATCGCGGGTTGTATGGTCACCAGCGGCTCGATCCGACGGAACTCCAAGGCGCGCCTGCTCCGCGAGGGTGTGGTCATCAACGAGACCACCATCTCCTCGCTGCGGCGTGAGAAGGACGACGTCACCGAGGTCCGCGAGGGCTTCGAGTGTGGTCTGACGTTGCAGAACTACAGTGACATCAAGATCGGCGACACGGTCGAGACGTTCGAGATGCGCGAGAAAGCTCGCAGCTGAGGTTGGTCCTGTGGGGCGGGCGGGGCCGGGGTTACAGGCCCCGTCCGGGCCCCCACGCTGCGCGCGGCCCGGGCCACGCGACCCGCGGAAACCCC
>JBBRYD010000140.1:0-10319 GCA_038238065.1 Propionibacteriales bacterium
ACGCCGGCCCGCATCCTCGACACCCGCAGCGGAGTCGGCGCTCCGGCGGGCATCGTCGCAACCGGCGGAACGGTGAAGCTGACCGTCGCCGGTCAGGGCGGCGTCCCCGGCTCTGGGGTGTCGGCGGTGGTGCTGAACGTCACCTCGACCCAGTCGGTCGGCAACGGCTACACCACGGTGTACCCGACCGGCGACACCCGCCCGGGGGCGTCCAGCCTCAACTACACCGCGGGCCAGTCCATCGCCTCCAGCGTGATCGCGAAGGTGAACCCGTACGGTCAGATCAGCCTGTACGCCTCGGCGTCCACGCATCTGGTCGTGGACGTCTCCGGCTGGCTGCCCGACAACTCCGACCTGACCGCCCTGACCCCAGCGCGGCTGCTCGACACCCGGACCGGCGTGGGGGCGGCCCAGGCGAGCGTGCCCACGGGTGGCACCCTCGACCTGGTGGTCACCGGCCGAGGTGGCGTGCCGGCCACGGGCGTCTCCACCGTGGTACTGACCGTGACGTCCACCCGGGCCGTCGAAGGTGGTTACCTCACCGTCTATCCGGCGGGGGTCTCGCGTCCAGGAGCGTCGACGCTCAACTACTCCGCCGGCCAGACCATCGCCAACAGCGTGGTGGTCAAGGTGGGGGAGGGCGGCAAGGTCCGGCTGTACGCCTCCGGTTCGACGCAGCTCGTCGCCGACGTGGTGGCCTACATCAAGGAGTCCTAGGAGGTGCTCCTCAGACGAGGGACTCCTCCCAGGCCTCGTGAAGCCGGGCAAACTTGCCCGCCGCGGAGATGAGCTCGCTCGGCGTGCCGTCCTCGATCACCTGACCGGCGTCGAGCACGATCACCCGGTCGGCGATGGCGACCGTGGACAGCCGGTGGGCGATGATCAGCGCGGTCCGGCCGGCCAGCAGGGTCTGCAGCCCGTGCTGCACCAGCCGCTCGCTGGGGATGTCGAGTGAGCTGGTGGCTTCGTCCAGCACCAGCACCGACGGGTTGGCCAGGAACGCCCGGGCGAACGAGACGAGCTGTCGCTGACCCGAGGACAGCCGTCCGCCCCGCTTGTTGACGTCGGTGTCGTAGCCGTCCGGCAGTTCGCTGATGAAGCGATGCACCCCGACCGCGACGGCGGCCCGGACGATCTCCTCCTCACTGGCGCCCGGCTTGCCCAGCTCGATGTTCTCCGCGATGGTGCCGCTGAACAGGAAGGCCTCCTGGGTCACCATCACCACCCCGTCGCGCAGGTCCCGCGGACTGAGCAGCCGAAGGTCGATGCCGTCCAGCCGCACCGCACCGCGCGTCGGGTCGTAGAAGCGGGTGATCAGCTTGGCCAGCGTCGACTTCCCGGCGCCGGTCGCACCCACGAGTGCGACGGTCTGTCCGGCCGGGATGGTCAGGTTGAACTCCGGCAGGATGACGTGGGACGGCGTGTAGCCGAACTCGACCTGGTCGAAGTCGACCCGACCCGCCGGGTTGCGGAGTGCGACGGGATGCACCGGCCGCTTGATGGACGGCTGCTCCTCCAGCAGCCCTGACACCTTCTCCAGCGCGGCCGAGGCCGACTGGAACGCGTTGTAGAACTGAGCCATCTGCTCGACCGGGCCGAAGTAGCGCTTGGCGTAGAGCAGGGCGGCCACCAGGGCGCCGATCTCCAGGGTCCCGTGGAACACCCGGAACCCGTCGAAGAGCAGCGTCGCGACCACGGTGACGTTGCCGATCAGGACCAGTCCTGGGTCGAAGAACCCGTTCAGCCCCATCGAACGGTGGGTGGCTTTGCGGTAGTCCTCGGTGAGCTCGCCGTAGCGTTCGGCACTGGCGTCCTCCCGGCGGAAGGCCTGTAGGGCGCGCATGCCGGCCATCGACTCCACGAAGTGCACGATCAGGTGGGCCGACGCGGTCCTGGTCTCCCGATAGACCAGCTGCGACCGCTTCTGGAACCACCGGGTCAGCATGGTCATCGGCACCGAGGCGAGCAGCAGGATCAGCCCGCTGCGCCAGTCGAGCAGGAACAGCAGCACGGCGACGAAGACCATGTAGAGAATGCCGGACACCAGGTTGTTGAGCCCCGAGTCGAGCAGCTCGCGCAGCGCCTCCAGGTCCGAGGTCTGCCGCGCGATGAACCGGCCGGAGGTGTAGCTCTCGTGGAACTCCAGGCTGAGCCGCTGCGTCTGGACGAACACCTGCTTACGGAGGTCGAACAGGATGGCCTGGCTGATCCTGGCCGCGGCCCGGATGTAGATCGTGGTCAGGACCCCGGTCGTCACCGCCGCGACGATGTAGGCACCACCGACCAGGCCGATGGGTCCCCAACGACCCGCGGTCAGTGCCGGCAGACCACGGTCGATGGCCAGCGCCACCAGGGTCGGCCCGAGCGCCTTGGCCGCCTGGGCGGTCACCACCAGCAGGATGGTCAGCGCGAACCGGAGTCTCAGCGGGCTCAGCAGGGTGCCGAGCAGCTGCCGGGAGCGGCGTCGGATCGCCCGGTTGTGTTCCTTGTCGAGGACGATCCGGTCTTCGTCCATGACGCCGGTCGGAGTGCTCATTCGATCTCCAGGGTCGACGTCACGTAGATCGGCTCGGCGGGGTATCCGGCCTCGACGCGCCGTTCGTCGGTCTCGGCCCGCGAGATCAGGTACCGGTAGTGGTCGTTGCCGGCCAACAGCTCGGTGTGGGTGCCGACGGCATGGATGACGCCGTCACGCAGCACGGCCACCCGGTCGGCGACGGCCACCGTGGACGGTCGGTGAGCCACGATGATGGTGGTCGTGCCCTCCAGCACCCGACGCAGGTCGACCTGGACCCGCTCCTCGGTGTGCACGTCCACAGCACTCAGCGGGTCGTCCAGCACCATGATGTGCGGCCGGGCAGCGATGGCGCGGGCCAGGGCGAGTCGCTGCCGCTGACCGCCGGAGAGGCTCAGCCCCTCCTCACCGATGACGGTGTCGAGCCCCATCGGCAGCTGGTAGACGAAGTCGGCCTGAGCGATGCTCAGCGCCTCCCGGAGCACGTCGTCGCCGGCTTCCGGTGCGCCCAGCAGTACGTTGTCCCGGACCGTGTCGGAGAACAGCACCGGGTCCTCGAAGGCGATGGACACCAGCTGGCGCAGGTGTCGGCGGGTCATGTCCCTGACGTCCACGCCGTCGATCCGGATCGCCCCCGCGGTCACGTCGAAGAGCCGGGGGATCAGCTGGACCAGGGTGGACTTGCCGCTGCCGGTGCCGCCGATCAGCGCCAGCGTCTCGCCCGGCCGGACGGTGAGCTCGATGTCGGTCAGCAGGTCGCGGGTCTGGGGTGGAGCGTCCTCGTACCGGAAGGCCGCATGATCGAAGATCAGCTCGCCGCGGGGGGCCGACGGAACGAGTGGATGCTCCGGGTCGGCGATGGTGTTCTCGGTGCCGAGCACGTCGAAGTATCGGTCGACGGCCACCTTGGCGTCCAGGGTCATGGCCAGGACGGCCCCGAGCCGGTCGAGCGGTCCGGCGATCACGGCGGCGGTGGCGAAGAAGGCCACGATCGCGCCGATGCTGAGCTCGCCACGGACCACGAGCGCCACGCCGACCACCAGCGCGATGCCGAGCACCACCTCGGGGATCAGGCTCATGATCAACGAGATGCGGGACAGGGCCCGCGCCTTGCGGATCTCGGTGTCGCGCAGGGTGCTGGCCTGGCCGGAGAACTTGTCCAACGCGTGGCCGCCACGGCCGAAGGCCTTCAGCACCCGGATGCCGTGCACCGACTCCTCGATCACCGTCGCGAGGTCACCGGCCTGGTCCTGGGTCTGTCGCGACACCAGCCGGTAGCCCTTGCGGAGATGGAAGCTGAGGATCACCACGGGCACCGCGGCCGCCAGATACAGCAGGCCGAGGATCGTCGACGACCGCGTCATCAGCAGCACGCCGATCACGATGGTCAAGGTGTTGACGATCAGCATCACCAGGCTGAAGCAGAGCCAGCGGCGCAACATCCCCAGGTCGGTCATGGAGCGCGACAGGAGCTGGCCGCCGCCCCAGCTGCGGTGGAAGCCGACGGGCAGGTCGGTGAGGTGCCGGAACAGCCGGTTGCGCAGGTCGGCTTCCAGCCGGGTCCCCGGGCCCATCACCCACCACCGGCGGGAGGCGATCAGCACGGCCTCCAGAAGGCCCAGACCGAGCACGCCCAGCGCCGCCAGCCACAGGGTGGAGCTCTTGCCGCCGTTCAGCACCGGCCCGTTGACCAGCCACTCCAGCACCTGCGGGATGGTCAGGGCCATGATGCTCGACCCGAGTGCGGACAGCACCCCGAGGGCGAAGCGCGGAGCCATCGGCTTGGCGTACGGGTAGAGCTTCTGCAGCGCCTGGAGCACCGAGCCGGTCGGGTCCCCGATGCGAGCGGGGGCGGGTGGACCAGCGGTGGTCCCCGCCGCGACCGTCACGCGGAGCGGAGGATCGACGGGCGAGTCGGGTGTGCACAGTGGCGCACCCCTGCGTGGGTAGTCATCAGCTGCCTCCATAGCGCGGTTCTGGTGGGCGCCTCCTCAGCTGGGCCGACCCGGAGACCCGACTGAGGTTCACCGTCAGCAGGTATGGTCCGGATCCAGTCGCGGAGGAGCGCTCGCAACGAGTCCATAGTCTCATGAAGCGCTTTCCCGGCGTGGCGCACCCTTGCTCGGCCGGCGTTCCCCGGTCGACAACCCATTTTCGTCGGGCCAGTCGTCGCCGGCGACGACCAGTGACGCGCAGTGGACCATCCAGCGGTTCACTGGGGCGACGAAAATGGGTTGGCAGCTGGCACCAGCCCGTCACAAGCCTCAGACGGGCTGCGGAACGAGCGCGCCGGACAGCAGCTCGAGGGTGTGCTCGCGGGCGGGCACCCGGTCGATCGGGTCATGAACCGACGAGCCGGCCACCGGGCTCAGCATGACCTCGTCCACGTCGTAGCGCTCGGCCAGCTCGCGGATCTCGGCGACGGCGGACTCCGGCGTACCCACGACCCACTTGGCGCGCATCTGGGCGGCCAGCTCCTGGTGCGACTCCGCGACCACGGTCTCGGCGGCCTCCTCCACGGTCCGCTGCGGACCGAGGCCACCACCGGTGCGGAGCGCCACCATCGCCAGCAGCTGGGGCCGGACGAGGCGTTCGGCCTCCTCAGAGGTCTCGGCCACCACGACGTTGACGGTGAGGAACGTCCGCGGCACCGTGGAGAGGTCGGACGGCTGGAAGGTCCGGCGGTAGAGGTCCATGATCTGGGCGGTCCCCTCACCGGAGAAGTGGTGGGCGAACACGTACGGCAGACCCTTCCGGGCGGCGAGCCGGGCCGAGAAGTCGGACGAACCGAGCAGCCACACCTCGGGGATACCGGTGGCCACCGGAGTCGCCCGCAACGGGTACGACCTGCCCTGCACCTGCAGACCCACGCCGGCGGGCTCCATCATGGCCAGCACGTTGTCGACCACCTCGTCGAACTTGTTCGCGTCGGCGGTCTCGGGGCCGCCGTGGCGCAGCGCCCAGTTGGTGACGGGGTCGCTGCCGGGCGCGCGACCGATCCCGAGGTCGATCCGACCGGGGAACGCAGCCTCGAGCAGAGCGAACTGCTCGGCCACGACCAGGGGAGCGTGGTTGGGGAGCATGATGCCGCCCGAACCGATCCGCATCGTCGACGTGGCGCCCGCGAGGATCGCGATGACGACCGGCGGGTTGGTGGAGGCCACCGCAGCCATGTTGTGGTGCTCGGCCACCCAGTAACGGTGCACCCCGCTGCGCTCGGCCACCTGGGCCAGCTGGACGCTCGCCCGCAAGGCCTGGCTCGTGGTCTGACCAGCACGAACCGGGATCAGGTCGAGGACCGACAGGCGGAGCGGCCGGTCAGCGGAGTCGAGGCGGCGCGGGGAAGTCTGCAGATCGGTCACGCCCTGCTCAACCCAGCCGGCTGGAGGGGTATTCCGGGGGAACCCTCGTCAGGCTCCCGCAACGGCACGACCGTCCAGGCGGCGACCCAGGTGGACGGCGTCGTCCATGCCGGCGAAGTAGCCGAACGGGGTCACCTCGCGGTAGCCCATCCGGCGGTAGAGCCGGATCGCGTCCACCTGCGGTCTGCCGGTCTGCAACAGGGCCCAGTCGGCGCCGGCGGCCGCCGCGTCCCGCTCCAGACACTGCAGCAGGTGCTGGCCGAGTCCGCGACCACGGGCCTCCGGTCGGACGAACATGCGCTTGAGCTCGACGGGTCGCGCCGCGTCGGTCTGGGTCACCTCCGGCACGAACCGCCAGCCGCCCATGGCCACCGGCCGGCCGCCTTGCCGGGCGAGCAGGAACTGCCCGTACGGTGGAGCCAGCTCACCGGCCGTCATGGGTGAGGAGTCCGGGCCGCCGTAGAGCTCGAGGTAGTACGCCTGCACCTGTCGGGTCAGCTCGACCACGTCGGGGTCGTCGTAGGCCGCAGGTGCGATCGCGAGCAGGTGAGCCTTGTCGGCACCGGGCCGAGAGGCACCCCGCTCGCCCTGCGGCCCGGCACTCGACGTCGGCCCGAGCCGTCGGGTCAGCTCGTCCACGATGGCGCGGTCGGCGTCCAGCCAGTCCAAACCCCCCAGCTCATCGACGGTCAGCCAGCGAACCTCGTCGTGAGAGCGGGTCACGCACGGCTGACCACCGGTGATCTCCGCCAGCCAGGTCCGCATCTCGTGCAGGGTGGAGATCGGCCAGCGGCCACCTTCGGGAGCCTCGATCTCGGCCCCCAGCCTGACCTCGATCTCCAGCTCCTCGGACAGCTCGCGCCTCAGGGCAGCGGTCGGAGTTTCGCCTTCCTCGACCTTGCCGCCGGGGAACTCCCATCGACCCGCGAGGCTGGGCGGAGACGCCCGGCGGGCGGCCAGTGCACGCCTCGGACGGCGCAGGTCGTCGACGATGACGGCGGACACCACGAGCCTCAACCGACACCTCCAGCAGTGGTCATCGGCTCATGGTAGGCCGCGGCCTGCGCTCACGATGAGGGCGCCGCCGCGAAACTGACCTACGCTGCTTCCTACAGGAGTGACCGGGGTCGCTCCATCCTTCGATCCGGATGGAAAACCCCTTGTCCGCAGTCCTCCGCACGGCCATGTCCGTGCTGGTCCTGGTGATCGCGATGTTCGCCACGGCCGCCCCCGTTCCCGCTCTCGCAGCGTCCAGCTACCTCTGCCGCGGCTACGCGTCCTGCGCGGCCCACGGCTATTCCTACGCCGGCTACGCGCAGGCGGGCATGAACAAGTACTGGCTGATGTACGCCGGTCACAACTGCACCAACTACGTGGCGTACCGGATGGTCAGCAAAGGCCTACCCAACACCCGACCGTGGTCCGGGACCGGCAACGCCTACAACTGGGGTCGGGCCAACGCCAAGCGGACTGACCTGACGCCGGCGGTGGGCGCCGTCGCGTGGTGGAAGGCCAACGTGAAGGGGGCCGGCGCGACCGGCCACGTCACCTACGTCGAGCAGGTCATCTCCACCGACGAGATCATCGTCTCCGAGGACAACTGGGGCGGCAGCTTCGACTGGCGGCGGATCAAGCGGTCATCGGGGTGGCCCAGCGGCTTCGTGCACTTCAAGGACCAAGCGATCGGGTCGGCCCGCGGACGTCTGGACGCAGCGTCCATGCCCGCAACCGGCAAGGTGTCAGTGACCGGTTGGGCCTTCGACCCGGACAAGACCTCCCAGGCCGTCAGCATCCGGGTGTACGTCGGAGGTCCGGCCGGCGTGGGCAAGCGCTACCAGCTGAAGACGGCCGCGATCAGCCGATCGGACGTGGCCAAGGCCTACCCGAAGGTCGGTGCCAAGCACGGCTTCGCCCAGACCTTCACGGTCACGACCACCACGACGGCCCAGAGGGCCGGCTACGTCGACATCTACGTCTATGCCCCCAACGTGAGCAAGACCCCGGGCATCACGGCCTTCCTCGGACGCAGCACGGTCACGGTGAAGTAGCCCGTCGGGGCGCCCAGCCCGGTATGGTCCCCTCCCGGAGGCGGCGCAGTCCTGAAGCCGCGGCTCACGAGCGGTCGGGGACGGTGACCTCGCCCATCTCCGACCATCCGGTCCCCGGCACCTCGGTGCTGACGATCTCGGGCGTCTTGGCCAACATCGGACCCATCAGCTCGATGGCTGCCTTGAAGTGGTCCGTGCCGACATGGGCCCCGCCGGCCTGGCCGTCACGGAACGCCTCGACCAGGATGAACTGGTCGGGATCCTCCACGCTGCGGGACCACTCGAACCAGAGGTTGCCCGGCTCGGCCCTGGTCGACCGCGTGAAGCCGTCGACCTGAGACAGCCATTCGTCGCGGTGCTCGGGCAGGGTGGTGAACTTGACCACGATGAAGATCATGGGAAGCATTCTGACCCAACGGCCGACCCGGCGCGACACCTCGGTCAGCCTGCCGGGTGACGGCGTAGCCTCCCCGACGTGAACCCTGGTGCCCGTGACTTCGACATCGTCCTGCTCGGCGCGACCGGCTTCGTCGGCCGGCTGACTGCGCAGCACCTCGCCCGACACGCTCCCTCAGAGCTGCGGATCGCCCTGGCTGGTCGTTCGTCGGCTCGGCTGTCACGGGTCCGGGGCGCGCTCGACCCGGCGGCGCGCGACTGGCCCCTGATCACCGTCGACATCACCGACCTGGCGGCCGTGCGGGCGCTGGTCGGCCGGACCCGCGTCATCGCGAGCACCGTGGGTCCGTACCTGCGGTACGGTCTGCCGCTGGTCGAGGCCTGCGCGGATGCGGGTACCGATTACGCGGACCTGACCGGAGAGACGCTGTTCGTCCGGCGGAGCATCGACGCCTGTCACGAGCGCGCGCAGCAGACCGGAGCCAGGATCGTGCACGCGTGCGGCTTCGACTCAGTTCCCTCAGACCTCGGGGTGGGACTGACCGCTGCCCGAGCGTCGGAGGACGAGCAGGGTCCGCTCGGACGGACCGTGTTGCACGTGCGGTCCATCCGGGGCGGGGTCAGTGGGGGCACCCTGGACTCGCTGCGGCAGCAGATCATCGAGGTGAGCCGTGCTCCGGAGCTGAGAGAACTGGTGTCCGACCCGTCCTGCCTGGTTCGTGACGGGCGGCAGTCCACACCGGCCCGAACCCGGCGACTCCGGATCCCGATCCGGCGCGACCCGCGGGACGGACACTGGCAGACGGCGTTCGTGATGGGCGGGTTCAACCGGCAGATCGTGCTCCGTACCCGCGCGCTGCTCGGCCAGCCTCACGGTCCCGAATTCCGCTACCGCGAGGTGGTCGACACCGGTGCCGGGCCGCGAGGCGCTCTCGTGGCCGGCGCCATCGCGGCCGGGTCCAGCGCCGTGATGGTGGGCATGTGGCTGAAGCCGACCCGCTGGTTGCTCGACCGGGTGCTGCCGAACCCGGGGGAAGGACCGAGCGACGAGGCCCGGCGGCGCGGGCGTTTCCGGTTCGAGGTCGAGGCGGAGACCGCCGCCGGCGCACGCTACCGGACCCGGATCGGCGTCGACCTCGATCCGGGCTACAACGCTACGGCCGTGATGCTCGGCGAGTCTGCTATGAGCCTCGCCGAGGACCAGCTACCGGCCCGCGGCGGTGTGCTGACGCCGATGGTGGCGATGGGCGAGTCGTTGGCGGTCCGACTCCGCACCCGGGGCTTCACCGTGGTCACGGAGACCTAGGCAGCCCGACGCTGCGCGACGCATCGTGGGCGGCGAGCGCTCAGAGGGTCACCGTGGCATCGCAGGCGTCGAGGACCACCTCGTCATCGCTGGTGAGCACGCAGCACACGCCGTGGGTCGACAGCTCCCCGAGCACGTCGACGACCATTTCCACGCTGTCCGGGTCGAGCTCGCTGGTCGGGTGGTCCAGCACCACCAGCCGGGGTCGGAGTACGAGGGCCCGGGCCAGGGCGACCCGCTGCTGCTGACCACCGGACAGCTGCTCGACCAGGTTGTGCCAGGTGGCTGCGGCCAGCCGGAGCGCCTCCAGCTGGGCCTCGGCACGCTCGGCCGAGGCCCGGCTGGCCGGCTCACCGCCGGCGATCATGGTGACGAGCACGTTCTCCACCGCGGTCAAGGTGCCGATCAGCCGATGGTCCTGGCTGAGGTAGCTGGCCCGCTGCGGTGAGGGGGCCAGACCCAGCGCCACATCGTCGACACTGATGGTTCCGGCGTCCGGAACGCGCAGTCCGGCGACGGTGGCCAGCACCGCCGAGACGTCCGCGCTGGACGGTCCGGTGATGGCGACCCGGTGCCCCGGGGCGAGATCGAGCGCCAGGTCGGTGACGATCGCCCGGTTCTCGGCGCCGCCACCGAGCCCGCGGACCGTCAGCCCGCGGATCATCAGCCCGAGTGAGCGGGAGCCGACCGAC
>JBBRYD010000141.1:0-10309 GCA_038238065.1 Propionibacteriales bacterium
ACTCGACCGCGCGGTGCTCGGCGCCATGTGCCGGCTGTTCGGCGGCGGGCCGGTGGGCCTGTCCACGCTGGCCATCTCCGTGGGGGAGGAGCGCGAGACCGTCGAGGAGGTCGCCGAGCCGTTCCTGGTTCGGGAGGGTTTCCTGATGCGGACCCCGCGCGGCCGGGTGGCGACTCCAGCCGCCTGGCGGCACCTGGGCCTGGCATCCCCGAAGGTCGGGAAGACCGCGAACGCGCCGCCCGTTCCACTCGACACGGCGCCGGATCTGTTTGGCTGAGTCTCCGTTTGGGGTCAGACTAGGTAGAGTACGCCGGTCGGCCGTTCGTCGACATCGACCGGCGCAGCCACCGAGATCGCCAGTCGTGCCACCAACCTCAGATGCCGGAGTCATGGGAAATTCGCCGTACAGCACCTTAGTTCTGATCGCTTTGATGGTGGTCGCCTTCTACTTCTTGATCATCCGTCCGAACAAGAAGCGTCAGCAGGCCCAGCAGGCGACGATGAGCTCGCTGCAGGCCGGCACCCGGGTGCTGATGACCAGCGGCATCTTCGGCACCATCGTGGAGATCGGTGAGAAGCAGGCTGTGCTCGAGCTCTCGCCGGGCGTGCAGATGACCGTGCTGAAGCAGGCCATCGCCCGCGCGACCAAGGACGGAGACGAAGAGGACGCCTACGACGCCGGAGAAGATGCCGAGGACACCGACGAGGCCTACGACGTGAACGACGCCGCCCGGCCGGTGTCGGCTGAGACGTACGGCGCGAGCGCCATCGGCACCAACGCCGGCAGCGCCGAACCCGGCAGCACCACCCCCGGTAGCACCACCAGCAGCACCGGCGCACCGAGCCCGTGGAGCGCCGACGGGTCTCGCGCGGCCGAGCCCGGCCACCCGTCGAACACCGACCAGGACCCGCGCTCAGGGACGAATACCACCCCGATTAAGGACTAACTGCACGTGGCAACACAGAGCGGCCGTCCCGGCCGCACCTTGATCGTGCTGTTGGTCATCGTGGCCGCCCTCTACGGCGGCATGGCCCTCAGCAAGACGTGGACTCCCAAGCTGGGGCTCGACCTCCGCGGCGGCACCACCATCACCCTGACCGCAGCCAACACGACCGGCGGCGGGTCCGTCGACCCGGCCAGTCTCCAACAAGCCAAGACCATCATCCAGAGCCGCGTGGACAGCCTCGGTGTCGGTGAGTCCGAGGTGACCACCGCGGGCGACAAGCAGATCATCGTCAGCGTGCCCAACGTCCAACAGGACGAGCTGGTCCGACTGGTGGGCCAGACCGCGGTGCTGCGCTTCCGTGCGGTCTACGCCTCGGAACAGGTCACGCCCCCGGTGACGGCTACGCCCAGCGCCGCCCCCACCGGTTCGGCGCCCAGTGCGTCGCCCACCACGGGGGCCAGCGCGTCCTCGAGCGCCGCCCCGACGGCCGGCGCCTCCGAGACCGCCGCCGCGCCGACCGCCAGCCCGACCGGCAACGGCCGACCGGCGCCCGCCTTGCCAACCGCACCCGCTGCACCGAAGACCCCACGGCCGACCGCGGTGGGCAAGGGCACTCCTCCGGCGTCAGCCATCAACTACCAGCCCACCGCGGCCGACCAGGCTGACTTCGCCGCCTTCACCTGCGACGCCGCGGCCAAGATGGTTGACGTCTCCGACCAGCCGCTGTTCGCCTGCGACAAGACCGGTACGGAGAAGCTACTGCTCGGTCCGACCCTGATCGAGGGCAGCGACCTCACCGGTGCGAACGCGGGCATCCCGCAGAACGGCGTGCAGTGGGTGGTCAACCTGACCTTCAACTCCTCCGGGGCGGCTGCGTTCGAGAAGGCCACGGGCACGCTGGCCACCCGCACCGAACCGATGAACCGCTTCGCGATCGTGCTGGACGGCCAGTCCATCTCTGCACCCTCGGTCAGCACCGCCATCGCCGGCGGCCAGGCCGAGATCAGCGGCAGCTTCGACCAGAAGTCGGCGACGGCGCTGGCCAACGTGTTGAAGTACGGTGCGCTACCGCTGGCCTTCGAGGTCTCCGAGGTCGCCAACGTGTCGGCCACCCTGGGGGGCGAGCAGCTCCATGCCGGCATCGTGGCCGGCATCATCGGCCTGATCCTGGTGGTGATGTTCTGCTTCCTCTACTATCGCGGCCTCGGCATCGTGGTGGTCCTCTCGCTGCTGATCGCCGGGCTGATCACCTACGCGGTGATGGTGCTCCTGGGTGGCTCGGTCGGGTTCGCACTCAACCTGCCCGGCATCGCCGGCGCCATCGTGGCCATCGGCGTCACGGCTGACAGCTTCGTCATCTACTTCGAACGGATCAGGGACGAGGTCCGGGACGGGCGAAGTCTGCGGACCGCCGTGGAGAGTGGCTGGAAGCGGGCCCGGCAGACGGTGCTCATCGCCGACGCAGTCTCGATGCTCTCAGCGCTCATCCTCTTCATCCTGGCCATCGGCTCCGTAAAGGGCTTCGCGTTCACGCTGGGTCTGACCACCCTGATCGACGTGCTCATCGTCTTCTTCTTCACCAAGCCTCTGATGACCCTGCTGGCCCGGACCAAGTTCTTCGGCGGCGGGCACAAGTGGTCGGGCCTCGACCCAGCCCACCTGGGGGTCAAGTCCCTGCCGGGTGCTCGGCCACGGAAGACCGTCGCCGCCCGGACGCCCAGCCCCGCCCGAGTCGCCAGCCCCGAGCCCACCCCGAAGGAGGCCTGATGTCTCGATTCGGCGACCTAGGGCATCGGCTCTACACCGGCGAGGTCTCCTACGACTTCATCTCCCGCCGCCGTCGGTGGTACCTGATCTCGGGGGCACTCGTCCTCATCTCGCTATTGGCTTTGTTCGGTCGCGGGCTGACCTTCGGGATCGAGTTCTCCGGCGGTGCCGACTTCCGGGCCAACACCACCGTGACGTCGCAGAGCGTCGCCCAGATGCGGACCGCATTGGACAACTCGGGTGTGCCGAACCTCGCCGAGGCGACGGTCAACACCATCGGCAACAACCAGATCCGGGTGCAGACCCGCACGCTGGACGCGGTCACCGAGGTCCCGAAGGTCCGCACCGCCATCGCCCACGAAGTCCGCATCAACAGCGACGAGGTGGCCTACAGCCTGATCGGAGCCTCCTGGGGCGGTCAGATCACCGAACGCGCCCTGATCGCGCTGGGAGTCTTCCTGGTCTTGGTGACGTTGGTGATCTGGGCCTACTTCCGCAACGGCAAGATGTCGGCGGCCGCACTGGTCGCCCTGATTCACGACCTGATCCTGACCGTCGGCATCTACGCCCTGGTGGGCTTCACGGTCACGCCAGCCACCCTGATCGGGGTGCTCACCATCCTGGGCTACTCCCTCTACGACACGGTGGTGGTGTTCGACAAGGTCCGGGAGAACGTCCGCGACATCAAGTCCAGCACGACCAGGACATACTCCGAGGCGGCCAACCTGGCGGTCAACCAGGTGCTGGTGCGCTCCATCAACACCACGGTCATCGGGGTCCTGCCGGTGGCGGCACTCCTGTTCGCCGGTGCGTTCATCCTCGGTGAGGGCCCGCTCAAGGACCTGTCGCTCGCTCTGTTCGTGGGCATGATCTCCGGCGCGTACTCGTCGATCTTCATCGCCACTCCGCTGCTGGCCCAGCTCAAGGAGCGCGAGCCCGACATGCAGAAGCTGGCTGGACGCGTACAGACCCGCCGGGCCAAGGAACTGGCCAAAGCCGGTGGACGAACCGTCGCCGCCGGTCCCGCCGGGAAGAGCAGGGAGCCGTCCAACGAGGAGCTGGCGGCCGCCGGCGCCCTGAGCGGCGCGGTCGAACGACCCGCCACCCGTATCACCGTCTCTCCGGCCACCAATGGCTCCTCGGTGCTCAAGCCGGTCACCGAGGGCGGGGCGAAACGCCCGCAGCCGCAGCACAAGCCCCGTAGTCAGCGGAAGAAATAGCCACGATGTCGGTTGGGGCGGCGGCCATCGCCGCGCTGATCCGCGACGTACCGGACTTTCCGAGACCGGGCATCGGCTTCAAGGACATCAGCCCCCTGCTACAGTCACCGGCCGAGTTCGCCGCGGCCATCGACGCCATGGCCGCGGCCTCGCCCGGCGACATCGACGTGGTGCTGGGGATGGAGGCACGCGGCTTCATCTTCGGGGCCCCGGTGGCCCTGGCGCTCGGCGCCGGCTTCGTCCCGGTCCGGAAGCCGGGGAAGCTGCCGATGCCCACCATCTCCCAGTCCTACGACCTGGAGTACGGCTCCAGCACGTTGGCGATGCACGCCGACGCGGTCCAGCGAGGATCCCGGGCGCTCATCGTCGACGACGTGCTGGCCACCGGCGGGACCGTGCTGGCCACCGCCGGACTGCTCCGGCAGCTGGGCGCCGAGCTGGTGCAGGTCACGGTCCTGATGGAGCTGAGCTTCCTGCACGGCCGGGATCGCCTGCGGGCCAACGGGGTCGAGCGGGTCGAGTCGATCGTGTGCTTCGACGCGTGAGCACCTTCGACGGCGGCAGACGCGAGCGCCACAACGCCTCGTGGACCAACCAGGCCCTGGTCAGCCTGCCGGCCCGCTCGTCCTCACCGCAGCGCGAGCTCGCCCGACGAGGACTGTTGGCCGTGGTCCTGCTGGCCGTGACGGTCGGCCTGGTCTACTTCGACCGGGCCGCCTACAGCGACAGCCACGACCAGCGCGTCACCCTGATCGACGCGATCTACTACGCGACGGTCACCATCACGACCACCGGCTACGGCGACATCACCCCGGTCGAACCGCACTCGCGCCTGATCAACGCGATCGTCATCGCCCCGCTGCGGATCCTGTTCCTGGTCCTGTTGGTCGGCACCACCCTGGAGGTGCTGGCCAACGAGGGACGCCGCATCTTCCGAGACGGACGTTGGAGGAGAGAGATGCGCAATCACCTGGTGGTCGTCGGATACGGGACCAAGGGCAAGAGCGCGGTGGACACGTTGGTCGACAACGGCGCCAACCCGGCCCAGATCGTCATCATCGACGGGCGAGCCTCGGCCATCACCGACGCCAACATCAAGGGCTACGCGGCCATCGAGGGTGACGCCACCCGCCGGGAGATCCTGCGACGAGCCGAGATCATCAAGGCCCGCGAGGTGATCATCACCCTCGACCGCGACGACTCGGCCATCCTGGTCACCCTGACGGTGCGCCAGCTCAACCCCAGCGCGCACGTGGTGGTCGCCGTCCGCGAAGAGGACAACGCGTCGCTGTTACGTCAGTCCGGCGCCAACGCCGTCATCACCTCGTCGGAGGCGGTGGGCCGACTGCTCGGCCTGTCAGCCGTCAGCCCCAACCTCGGTACGGTGATCGAGGACCTGCTGTCGTCCAAGGAGGGCCTCGAAGTCGGGGAGCGGCAGGTGACCAGGGACGAGGTCGGCCACTCGCCGGACGACGTGCGAGGCGAACGAGTGATCGCTGTGGTCCGCAACCGCACCCTCCGTCGTTTCTACGACCCCACCGTCGCCACCCTGGAGATCGGCGACGAAGTCGTCGTGGTCAGGCCGGCGGACGAGCAGTCCTCGTAGCGACCTGCTCTACACTTGCCGTAGCACTGGAGGGCGAGGAGCACATTGAACGATCAGGGGACCGCGGTCAGCTCCACGAGCGCTCCGGAGGAGTCGCCCGCAGCGGTTGAACCGCGCGACGAGACGGCCCCCGCCCTGGCCCCCAGCGACTCCTCCCTCGAGTCGACCGATCCTGGTCCCCTGTCGAGCTCGGGACCAGCGGGCTCGACCGGCACTGGCGCCATGAGCTTGCCGGTGCGGCTCACCACCGGCCCCGAGCAGCCACGGGTGCGGATGCGGCAACGGCTGGCCCGCCTCGGCACCAGCAAACAGCAGACCCCGATGCTGGACCCGCTCTACAAGGTGATCCGGGCCAGCCACCCCAGGGCCGACCTCGCCGTGATCGAACGGGCTTACCGCACCGCCGAGCACTACCACCGGGGTCAGCTGCGCAAGAGCGGCGACGCCTACATCACCCACCCGCTGGCCGTGACCACCATCTTGGCCGAGCTGGGCATGACCGAGTCGACCCTCTGCGCCGCCCTGCTGCACGACACGGTCGAGGACACCGACTACACGCTGGCCCAGCTGACCCGTGACTTCGGCGAGGAGGTGGCGCTGCTGGTCGACGGCTGCACCAAGGTCGACAAGATCAAGTACGGCGAGTCGGCCAAGTCCGACACGATCCGCAAGATGGTCGTGGCCATGAGCCGCGACATCCGGGTGCTGGTGATCAAGCTCGCCGACCGGCTGCACAACATGCGCACCCTGCACTATCTGCGCCCCGACAAGCAGTCCCGGATCGCCTCGGAGACGTTGGAGATCTTCGCTCCGCTCGCCCACCGACTGGGTATGAACGCCATCAAGTGGGAGCTCGAGGACCTGTCGTTCGCGACCCTGCACCCCAAGGTGTACGACGAGATCGTCAGGCTCGTCGCCGAGGCGGCGCCACAGCGCGACGAGTTCCTCGCCTCGGTGATCGAGGACGTCCAGTCCGACCTCAAGCAGGCCAAGATCAAAGCCACCGTGACTGGCCGGCCCAAGCACTACTACTCGATCTACCAGAAGATGGTCGTCCGCGGCCGCGACTTCCAGGACATCTACGACCTGGTCGCGTTGCGCGTGCTGGTCGAGTCGCCCCAGGACTGTTATGCCGCACTGGGCATCCTGCACGTCCGCTGGACCCCGCTGCCGGGCCGGTTCAAGGACTACATCGCGATGCCGAAGTTCAACATGTACCAGTCGTTGCACACCACGGTGCTGGGACCGGAGGGCAAGCCCGTCGAGCTGCAGATCCGCACCGACGACATGCACCGGCGGGCCGAGTTCGGTGTAGCGGCGCATTGGAAGTACAAGGAAGGGAAAGGCCCACCCCTCTCGGCCAAGGGCGACGGCAGCGAGCTGGTCTGGCTCCGTCAGCTGTTGGACTGGCAGCGTGAGACCGCCGACCCCGGCGAGTTCCTCGACTCGTTGCGGTTCGAGATCAACTCCACCGAGGTCTACGCGTTCACCCCGAAGGGTGACGTCATGTCGCTGCCGCAGGGTGCGACCCCCATCGACTTCGCCTACGCGATCCACACCGAGGTGGGCAACAAGACCATCGGTGCCCGGGTGAACGGCCGGCTGGTGCCGCTGGAGTCGGTGCTGGCCAACGGCGACGTGGTCGAGATCTTCACCTCCAAGGCCGAGAACGCCGGACCGAGCCGGGACTGGCTCGCGTTCGTTCGCAGCCCACGAGCCCGCAACAAGATCCGGCACCACTTCACCCGAGAGCGTCGGGAAGAGTCGGTCGAGATCGGCAAGGAGGCCCTGGCCAAGCAGATGCGCAAGGCAGGCCTGCCGCTGCAACGTCTGCTCACGCTCGAGCACCTGACTGCGGTGGCGCGGCACTTCAAGCTGGCCGACGTCACCAATCTGTATGCAGCGGTGGGCGAAGGGACCGTCAGCCCGCAGTCCGTGGTCAACCGGCTGATCAACGTCGAGGGCGGCGACGACGCCGCGGCCGACGAGACCAGTGAGGACCGGGTCGTCACCGGCCGGCACCGCAGCCCGTCCGGCGGTAGCGAGTCCGGCATCCAGGTGGTCGGGGCCAGCGACCTGCTGGTCAAGCTGGCCAAGTGCTGCACCCCGGTGCCGGGCGACGACATCCTGGGCTTCGTCACCCGTGGCTCCGGGGTTTCGGTGCACCGGACCGACTGCGTCAACGCTGCGCAGCTACGGACCGAGCCCGAGCGCCTGATCCCGGTCACCTGGATGCCTACGGCCAAGAGCCAGTTCCTGGTCGCGATCCTGGTTGAGGCCCTGGACCGTAACCGGCTGCTGTCCGACATCACCCGGGCGTTGTCGGACCAGCACCTCAACATCTTGTCGGCGGCCCTGAGCACCAGCAAGGAGCGGATCTGCACGGTCAAGTTCACCTTCGAGACCGCAGACCCGACCCACCTGGACCATGTGCTGAAGGCAGTCCGGATGGTGCCCGCGGTGTTCGACGTCTACCGGATCAACCAGTAGCGCCCTCGGGAGAGCAGCCCAAACCGGCTTCAGGTGTGGCACTACCCGCTGAAGTCTGAGACTGCCTGTTGCGCCTGAACCAGCCATTCACGGTAGGTCTCAGCCGATGCCCGAGCCTCGCGGACCGCCCTGGCGTCTCCGCGGGCTTCGGCCTTGGTGGCCTTGGTCTCCAGATCCTCGATCTGCGCCTCGAGCTTGGCGGCGGTCTCCTCGGCCCGGGCCCGGGCCTCGGGGTTGGTCCTGGTCCAACGCTCGTCCTCGGCGGTCTTGATCGCGGTTTCGATGGCCCGCAACCGGCCGTCCAGCGGCTTGATCGCGTCGCGGGGGACCTTGCCGATCTCCGTCCAACGCTCCAGCAGGTCGCGGTAGCCGGCCTTCGCCGCCGCCAGGTCGCTCACCGGTACCAGCTTTTCGCCCTCGTCGAGCAACGCCTCCTTGAGGACCTGGTTGCCTTTGAACTCCGAGTCCTGCTCCTCGAACGCGGCCTGCTTGGCCGCGAAGAAGGTGTCCTGAGCCCCCCGGAAGCGCTTCCACAACGACTCATCGGCCCCGCGGGGAGCAGCCCCGGCGGCCTTCCAGCGCAGCATCAGGTCACGGTAGACACCCGTTGTCGGACCCCAGTCGGTGGACTCAGCCAGCGCCTCGGCTTCCTCGACCAGCTGCTCCTTGGCCACCCGAGAGGTGTCCCGCTGGTCGGCCTGCTGCGCGAACTGTGCCTTGCGCCGCCGGGTGTACGTGGTGCGGGCCGCGGAGAAACGGTGCCAGAGCGCATCGTCGGTGGTCCGGTCGAGCCGGGGGAGCAGCTTCCACTGGTCCAGCAGGGAGCGGAACCGGTTGACCCCGCCTCGCCAGTCGTTGCCCGCTGCCAGCTTCTCGGCCTCCAGCACGAACTTCTCCTTGGCCGCTCGGGTCTCCTCCGAGGCCTTGGCCCGCTCGGCCTTGCGCGCCGCCCGCTGGGTGGCGAGCAGCGGTGCCAGGGAGTCCAGCCGGTGCAGCAGCGCGTCGAGGTCGCCGACCGCGTTGGCCTCGCCGATCGAGCCGCGCACCGTCTTGATCGAGGAGGCGGCGTCGTCGGGGGAGAGGGCTCCGTTGCGAACGCGTCTTTCCAGCAGCGTCACCTCGAGCTCGAGCGCCTCGTACCGTCGGACGAAGAACGTTAAGGCTTCTTCGGCGGGAACGTCGGGCACCTGGCCCACGCTCCGCTCACCGCTGGCCGTCCTGACGAACACGGTGCCGTCGCTGTCCACTCGCCCAAAACTTGCGGGACCTGCGCCTTCACTCATGCATTCATCCTGCCCGATAGTCTCGACTCTGTGTTCATTGCCTCATTCCCAGCGGGTCCCTGGCAAACAAATTGCTACCTGGTCGCCACCGGCGCGGGCGCGGAGTGCGTCGTCATCGACCCCGGCATGGACGCGGTCGCGGGCGTCCGGGAGGTCGTCGAGGAGCACCATCTCCAGCCGGTCGCGGTCATGCTGACGCACGGTCATCTCGATCATATGTACTCGGTGACGCCACTGTGCTCCTCCTACGACGCGACGTGCTGGGTGCATCCCGAAGACCGAGCGCTGATCAGCGACCCCTTGCGCGCGATGAGTGCCGAGACGGCCGCCATGCTCGAGCAGCTGACCGGCGGAACACAGACCTTCGCCGAACCCGACGACGTCCGCGAGATGGTGGACGGCGCGCAGCTGCAGGTCGCCGGAGTGGACTTCTCGTGCCTGCACGCGCCCGGGCACACGCCGGGCTCGATCATGTTCCAGACGGCCGACGCCGCGGACGCGACCGTGGACTCCCTCGTGTTCTCCGGCGACGTGCTGTTCGCCGGGTCGATCGGCAGAACCGACTTGCCCGGCGGCAGCACCCCGGCCATGCTGAACTCGTTGCGCACCAAGGTGCTCCCGCTCGCCGACCGCACGGCGGTGCTGCACGGACACGGACAGCAGACCACCATCGCGCGGGAACGCGTCAGCAACCCCTACCTGCAGGACACCTACCTGCGAGCCAGCCAGTCGAGGAGCACGTTGTGAGCCGCCCCAAGCCGATCTCCGGGTTTCCCGAGTTCACCCCGGAGTCCCGGATCGTCGAGCAGTACGTGCTGGACCGGCTCCGGGAGGCCTTCGAGCTGCACGGGTTCGCCTCGATCGAGACCCGGGCCGTCGAGCCGATCCAGCGATTGACCGCCGGGGCCGACGTCGATAAGGAGATCTACGCCGTACGTCGCCTGGCCGATTCCGAGGATCCAGACAACGAGGCGGGTCTTGGCCTGCACTTCGATC
>JBBRYD010000142.1:0-10063 GCA_038238065.1 Propionibacteriales bacterium
GGACAGCGACACCGAGGTCACCGCCGGCGGCGGCTCAGCTCATAGCGAGACCCCGCGGCTGGACGCCCTGCTGGGCGACCAGCGCTGACCCTCGCGCCTTCGGCGCGACGACCAATCGTCTCGGACCCAGCACGACCCAGACCGGAGGTCCGCACCCGTTGCGGCCTTCCGGTCTTGTGGTTCCTGGCAACTTGGTGACAATTTGGCGGTCATTGCTCATAATTGCCCTTCCGGCGTTGAACATGGAGCGAATGCGTCCTACTGTCTCTCTGCCACACGAACCCATGAGGGGGATGCATGACTACCGCTAGAACCGGCCCGGCCCTCAAGACGACGGCCGTCCAGTCCGCAGCCCCGAAATCGTCCGACGCTCCGATCGAGGCCGCTCCGCTGCGTGGTCCGGAGTCGCTCCCGGTCCGACCGGGCGAAGACCCCTGGACCGCTGAGGAGGTGGACGAGGTGAAAACCGCACTGCGCGAGGACATCGTCCGTTTCCAGACCCAGATCGAGACGTCGACCGCTGAGCTCATCGGCCTGCTCCGTGACGGCAGTGAAGGAGCCGGCCGAGACCCGGCCGACGTGGGGTCGGCCAACTTCGAGCGGGACGCCGAGATGTCGTTGGCCAACAACGCCCGCGAGATGCTCGACCAGTCCAAGCTGGCCCTGCGCCACATCCAGCAGGGCAGCTACGGCAGCTGTGACAACTGCGGTCAGCCGATCGGCAAGTATCGGTTGCAGGCGTTCCCGCGTGCCACACTGTGCGTGACATGCAAGCAGCGCGAGGAACGCCGATAACGGCAGGTGCCGCTAGGGCTCCGGTGAGTCGGTCCCGGCTGCGATGGCTGTTCGCGCTGGTGGCGGCGGTCGGACTGGCTGCCGACATCGTCACCAAGGTCGCCGTGGTCGACCGTCTCGACCCGGACGATCCGGTCCGGCTCCTCGGCGGGGCCCTGACGCTGCGGCTGATCCGTAACCCCGGAGCCGCCTTCAGCCTGGGGGAGAGCTTCACCTTCGTCTTCGCCATCCTGTCCGCTGCGGTCCTCACCTTCGTCGTGGTGAGGCTCGCCCCCCGCATCGGGCATACCGGCTGGGCCCTGGCGCTGGGCCTGCTGGTGGCCGGAGTCGCCGGCAACCTCACTGACCGTTTGTTCCGGGCCCCAGGCTTTCTGCGCGGACACGTGGTCGACTTCCTCCAGCTGCCTCGCTGGCCCATCTTCAACGTGGCCGACATGTGCATCACCAGCGCCGCCGTGCTGATCCTGGTCCTCTCCGTGATCAAGAACGTCTCCATCAGCGGCGAGCGCTACCAGAAGCCCGCAGCCGAGCCCAGCACCGCCCCGAGGCCCGAGCCGAGTGAGTGACCTCCGGGTCCTGTTCATCCCGGAGGGTCTGGAGGGTGAACGGGTCGACGCTGCGGTCGCCCGGATGCTGGGACTGTCCAGGAACAAGGTCGGCGACCTGATCGGTCGGGGGCTGGTTCTGCTCGACGGCGCTCAGATCGCGAAGTCCGACCGGGTCACCACCGGGTCCGTGCTCGAGGTCTCCCTGGACGACGGTGAGGGCGGGGTCCAGGTCACCCCCCACGAGGTGGAAGGCGTCCGGATCGTCTACGACGACGACGACATCGTGGTGGTCGACAAACCCGCCGGCGTGGCCGCCCATCCGAGTCTGGGCTGGAGCGGTCCGTCGATCGTGGAGCACCTGGCCGGGGCCGGGTTCCGGATCTCCACCTCCGGGGTGCCCGAACGCAAAGGCATCGTGCAGCGACTGGACGTGGGCACCTCCGGACTGATGGTCCTGGCCAAGAGCGAGGTGGCGTACACGGTGCTGAAACGGGCGTTCAAGGCGCGGACCGTCGACAAGACGTACCACACGTTGGTCCAGGGCCATCCCGACCCGTTCACCGGCACCATCGAGGCACCCATCGGACGCCACCCCGGGGCTGACTACAAGATGGCCGTGATGGCGGGCGGGCGGCACAGCGTGACCCACTACGTCACCCTGGAGGCCTTCGTCGGCACGACACTGCTCGAGGTCTCGCTGGAAACCGGTCGGACCCACCAGATCCGGGTGCACATGTCGGCGGTCAAGCATCCGTGCGTCGGGGACCTGACCTACGGCGCTGATCCCGTGCTGGCCTCCAGGCTCGGCCTGGTCCGGCAGTGGCTGCACGCGGTCCGGCTCGGGTTCGCCCACCCGACCGCGGGGGAGTACGTCGCGTTCACCTCGCCGTACCCCGACGATCTGCAGCACGCACTCGACCTGATCGTCGTGGCCTAACAGGCCCACGCCACACAAGACACCAGTAGCACGCTGGTATCGGACGGCACAGAGACGTTCGCTAGGGTCGGCACGTGCGAAGAGCCAAAATTGTGTGCACGCTGGGGCCTGCGTCCTCAGCGCCGGAACGACTGATCGAGCTGGTGGCGGCCGGGATGGATGTGGCCCGACTCAACATGAGCCACGGCGACTACGCCGACCACGAGCGCAACTACGAGAGCGTCCGCGCGGCCTCAGCCGCCTCGGGTCGACCGGTCGGGGTGCTCGCCGACCTGCAGGGCCCCAAGATCCGTCTCGGCCGGTTCGCGAACGGCAAGGAAGTCCTCGAGCTGGGGGCGACCTTCGCCATCACCGTCGACGACATCTCGGGCGACGTCCACCGCTGCTCGACCACCTTCAAGGGTCTGACCGGCGACGTCCGGCCGGGCGACCGCATCCTGATCGACGACGGCCGGCTGCTGCTGGAGGCGCTCGAGGTGACCGACACCGACGTGATCACCCGCGTGCTCGTCGGCGGCCCGGTCAGCAACAACAAGGGCATCAACCTGCCGGGCGTGGCGGTCAGCGTGCCCGCCATGAGCGAGAAGGACTGCGACGACCTGCGGTGGGCGCTGCGCCAGGGCGTCGACATGGTCGCGCTGTCGTTCGTCCGCAGCGGCAAGGACATCGACATCGTGCACCAGATCATGGCCGAGGAGGGACGCAAGGTCCCGGTGATCGCCAAGATCGAGAAGCCGCAGGCCGTGGAGAACCTGGACGAGATCATCGACGCGTTCGACGCGGTGATGGTCGCCCGCGGGGACCTCGGGGTCGAGCTCCCGCTCGAGGAGGTGCCGCTGGTGCAGAAGAGGATCGTCAGCGCAGCCCGGCGCTGGGCCAAGCCCGTGATCGTGGCGACCCAGATGCTCGAGTCCATGATCGCCTCACCCCGGCCGACCCGCGCCGAGGCATCCGACGTGGCCAACGCCGTGCTCGACGGCGCCGACGCGGTGATGCTGTCCGGCGAAACCAGTGTCGGGGAGTATCCCGTGGTCACCGTGCAGACGATGGCCCGGATCGTGGAGAACACCGAGCAGCACGGGCTCGACCAGATGAAGGACATCGACTGGGACCCGCACACCACCAGTGGCGTGATCACCAAGGCGGCCGCCGAGGTCGGGGCGCGGATCGACGCCAAGTATCTGGTGGCCTTCACCCACTCCGGCGACGCCGCCCGGCGGATGTCGCGGCTGCGGTCGCCGATTCCTGTGCTGGCCTTCACCCCGATCGAGGCAACCCGGGCCGAGCTGACGCTGACCTGGGGCGTGGAGACGTTCCTGGTGCCCATGGTGAGCCACACCGACGACATGATCCGCCAGGTCGACAAGGCGTTGACCGACAGCGGTCGGATCTCCGAGGGTGAGCGGGTCGTGATCGTCGCCGGTTCCCCTCCCGGGATCGCCGGGCACACCAACATGGTCCGAGTCCGTCGGATCGGCGCTCCACTCTAAGACGACACCACAGTGCCCCGCCGCTCCGTCGGTGTCGCTTCGGGCCTGGCCTGGTCGGGGGTCCGGCACCGGCCCGGCGGCTGGTTGCTGCTGGCCCTGGGGGTTGCCCTGGCCGTGCTGCTTCCGGTCGTCGCCGCCGGATTCCGGACCGAGGCCACGGTGGGCGCGATCCGGGCTGCCGTCGACACGTTGCCCGTGTCCCAGCGGGCCGTGCTGGCGGTCACCTCCCGTGACCTCAGAGCCGACGCTCTGTCGTCGGTGGACCGGTCCGTCCGCGCTGGCTTCAGCGCCGCTGACCTGACGGAGATCCAGCAGCTGGTGACTTTTCGACCGCTGTCCGTCGGCGCCACCGACGTCACGTTGGGTGCCGCCGATGCTCTCGCCGCCGACGTGCGGCTGACCTCGGGCCGGCTGCCCCGGACGTGCCGACCGAGCGGCTGCGAGGTGCTGGCCGTCACCATGCCGGGTCGGGCCGGGCTGACCCTGCCGGCGTTGACCCGAGGTGCCGGATCGCTCGGTCTGTCGATCACCGGTACGGCTGAGCTCACCGACCCCCGGCTCGTCGGCGTCCGGTTGGCCCCCGCCGATCTCCCGTTGCTGCTCGGCGATGATCCTGCGGCGTTGGCGGAGCTGGAGGCGCTGACCCTCTTCGGGCGCAACACCGCCTGGCTCGGAACCCTGAACGGGACCAGCATCGCGGCGCAGGGCGTGCCTCGGTTCACCAGCACCCTGGCCGGCGTCGCTGACGAGGTGAACGTGGCCTCCGGTCCGTTGGGTGTGGTCTGGCCGGTGGACCCGATCACCGCCGCCAGCACGCGAGCGGTCGCCTCGGCTGAGCGCTTCACCGTGCTCGGCGCCGGGGCTGGTGCCCTGCAGCTGGGTTTCTGTCTGGTGGTGGCGGCCGGCATGCGGCGTCGCCAGCAGCTCATCGGCCAGCTCCTGACCCGGCGCGGCGCCTCCCCGGGCCAGGTGCTGCTGGTCGCCACGCTCCAACCCCTGCTGGCGGTGGCCGCGGGCCTCGCTGTCGGCGTCGGGTTCGGTGTGTTCGTGGTGTGGGTCCGGTCACGCTCGGTCGTCTCCGATCCCGGGGCGGCCGCCTGGGGCGCCGCCAACGACGGCTGGCCGATGCTGCTGGTCCTCTCCCTGGCCGCCGTCGGGGTGTCGGTGGCAGTGGCTCGTTGGCCCGGGGAGGCGCGACGGAGCACCCAGCTGGTCCTCGACGTGGTGGGCGTGGCCGCCGTCGGGGCGGTCGTCTTGGTCCTCGTCGGTGCCTCGGGGGGCGCGGCCGGGCCGCTGGCATCGAGCGTCGTGGTGCTGGTCGCCGTGGTCACGGGCCTGGCCGCAGCCCGACTGTGGCGTCCGCTGCTCGGCCTGCTGGCGCGGCCGGGACGTGCTGGACCCGTTCGGGAGGTGGCCTGGCTGGGAGGCCGGCGGCGTCCCCTGCTGTGCATGGTGACGGCCGCGTTCGTCGCCGCGGCGTGTTGCTCGCTGGTCTTCGCGGGCGCCTACCGGGAGTCGCTGCGCCAGTCCGCCGCCGACCAGGCGGCCTCCCAGGTCCCGCTGGACGTCAAGGTGCTTCCGAGCGCCCAGGTGGCCCGCCCGCTGGACGTCGTCGACCCCGTTGCCCTGCGCGCCGTCGCGCCGGACGTCAGCATCAATCCTGTCGTCAGCTCCACCGTTACGGCGTTCGCCGGCACCACGTCGGTGACCGCGCTACCGCTGACCGGGATCGATCCCCAGGCGCTGACCGCGCTGCACGAGTTCGCCGCCACCACCGGGTCTGATCTGCGGCCTTCCGAGCTGGCGGCGCGGATCGCCGTAGCGCCACCGGGGCAGAGCGCTCCGCCGGAGATCCCGGCCGGGGCCCACCGGATCGGGGTGCGGGTGGAGGGCATGAGTGACGCGATCACGGTGACGGTCTGGCTCGGCACCTCCCAGGGTCAGGAGCAGGGGGTCCTGCTCACCGGCGCCGGCCCGGACCTGTCCGCGGCACTGCCCGAGGGCGGCACCCGGACGGTACGCGCGATCGAGATCGCGGAGTCCGCGTCGCACCTGATGCATCGCCAGCACGGCATCGGTGAAGGTAACACCGACCGGGAGCTGGCGACCGGGACGCTGACGTTGGGCGGTATCACCCTCGACTCCCGGGCCGTCGACTGGCCGTGGACCTCATGGGGCAGCGACCAGGCCACGGTCAGCGGAGCGGGTGCGTCTTCGCTGACCGCTCGGTACCAGATCGCGAACGACCGGGTGGTGCTCACGCCGGGATTCATGCCGCGGACGTCGCTACCCGCGCTCCCCGTGGCCGTGGATCCGAGCACGGCGGCCCGGGCCGGGACCGCTAGGGCGCTGGGCATCACCGTCAACGGCATCACCGTGCCGGCTCGCGTGGTGGCCGTACTGCCCCGGATGCCCGGACTGGGCGCGACGTTCCTGCTGGCCGACCGGGCAGCGGTCACCACCCTGCTGGAGAGGTTCGCACCCGGGACGGCGGCGGTCAGCCAGGTGTGGATAGCCGTCCCGGCCGGCTCCCTGCCCGCGGTGCGGGCGGCGCTCGAGTCGTCCCCGGCCACGACGGCCACGCTGGTCTATCGGGCCGATCTGGTCCGGACGATCGGCTCAGACCCGGTGGCGACCCGATCGATCGCGCTGCTGACGCTGGCGGCGGCGGCGGCCCTGCTGCTGGCCATGGTCAGTGTCGCCACCTCGGTACGGGCCGACCTGGCTGAGTCCGCCGCCGACCATCTCGCCCTCGAGCTGGACGGCATGTCGGCTCGACGGCTGCGGCAGGTGCTGCTGGCCCGCTGGCTGTCGGTGGTGGGGGTCGGCGTGCTCGTCGGGGTGGCCGGGGGACTCGTGCTGGCGGCGGTCGCGGTGCGCATCCTCGTCGACGGGCCGGGAGGCATCCCCGTGGTGCCGCCGCTGCGGTTGCTGGTGGCCACCCGGCAGACCGCGGCCGTGGTCGGCGCCGCCGTGCTGGCGGGGCTGCTGGCCTGCGGCCTGGCGACGGCGACGGCTTTCCGCGAGGGCCTGCCGCAGGCGCCCGAGATGGATCTGCGATGACGTCGTCACCGACCTGGCCGACGCCGCCTGCCACCGACCCGATCGTGGACGTACGAGACGTGTTTGTGGCCTTCCGGGGGGCGGCCGCCTCGGTGATGGCCCTGCGCGGTGCGGACCTGATGGTCCTGCCGGGTGAGCGATTGCTGGTCCAGGGACCGAACGGGTCGGGCAAGTCCACCTTGCTGCGCGTGATCACGGGCGAGCAGGCAGTGGTCGCCGGATCCGTACGGGTGGGTGGGACGGCGCTGCACGAGCTCGGGGTGCCGGCCCGCCGTCGCTGGCGGGCCCTCAACATCGGGTTCATCGACCAGCACGCGCGACGCAGCCTGCTGCCCGAGCAGGACGTGCTCGACAACGTGGCCCTGCAGCTACGGTTGACCGGTCTCGGTGCGCCGGCGGCTCGGGAACGGGCTCGGGCCACCCTGGATGGTCTCGGGCTCGCCCACCTCGCGCATCGCGAGATCGCGGCGCTGTCGGGCGGCGAGGCGCAGCGGGTCGCGATCTGTGCAGCCGTGGCGCACGCCCCCGCGTTGGTGCTGGCCGACGAGCCGACCGGGGAGCTGGACGAGCACTCCGCCCGTGAGGTGTACGAGATGCTGAGCCGCATCGCCGACCACGAGACGAGTGTCATCCTGGTCAGCCACGACCCGCGGTCCGACGTGTTCGCCGACCGTGCGGTCCGGGTCCGCGACGGTCGGGTGGCCGAGCAGTGGCGCCCCGGTGACCCCGTGGTCGAGCAGGTGCCGGACAGTCGCGGCTGGATCCGGGTCCCGGCCGAGCTGCTGCCGTCGGTCGGGCCCGGCAGGGGGCTGGTGGCGTCGGCCACCGACGCGGGGCTGTCGCTGCGTCCCCGAGCTCGGCGCGCCGACGTTGCAGTGAGCGCGTCCGGACCGGCGTCGGCCAGGACACACCCGACGCCCGCACCCCCGCAATCGGTACCCCAGGGGTCGGCACCGAACCGCTGGCTGGTCGACCCGGCGGGCACCCCGCTGGTCGAGCTGACCGCGGTCGCGGCCGCCTACCCCGGCCAGCCGCTGTACGCCGATCTCGCGCTGGACCTGCACGGCGGAGACTGGGTGGTGGTGACGGGGGACTCCGGGTCGGGCAAGTCGACGCTGTTGTCGCTGGTGGCGGGCCTGGCCGATCCGGTCTCCGGCACGGTACGCATCGCCGGCACCTCGTGGAGCGGTCTGGACCGTCCGGCTCGGGGCGAGCTGCGGCGGCAGTGGGTTGCGGTGGCTCCCCAGCGTCCGAGTTTGGTCGAGACGCTCACCGTCCGGGAGAACCTGGCCCTGACGTTGGTGATCCGTGGGCTCGCCATCGGCGACAACGAGATCGAGCTGACCGCCGACCGGTTGGGACTGACCGCACTGCTCGACCAAGGGGTCGACCGGCTGTCCGGCGGTGAACGCCAACGGGTGGCGTTGGCCCGCTGCCTGGCCGCCGATGTGGCTGTGCTGGTGCTGGACGAGCCGACCTCTCAGCAGGACGAGGTCTCCGCGGCCCGGGTGATCGCCGTGCTGCAGGCCGAGGTCGACGCCGGTCGGGCCATTCTGGCTGCCTCGCACGACCCGCGGCTGACCGAGCACGCACTCCGGATCGTCAACCTCGACCGCGAACCTGATCACAGGCCTTGACGACCGCGACGAAACGGCCGCCAGCAGGGCGGGCGGAGGCGATCGCTCATCATCCCGTCGCGAGCGCCAGCGAGCCGAGGGCGTAGCCGCGCGAGCAGAGTACGAACCTAGCGGGCCCAAGCGGCATCCGCGCGAGCGGAGCGAGCAATTCCACCCAGTGCCGGGAAGGGGAGTCGAACCCCTATGTCCTCTCGGACAGACGGGTTTGAGCCGTCCGCGTATACCATTCCGCCACCCCGGCTGGGGCCGTGCGCGCTCGGTCGGGCTGGAGACCGTTCGGCGAGCCGCGCTAATTGTGCCACAGCTGCCACCGCGGCGAGATTGTGTCGTCGCTGGCCGTAACACAACCTGGCTAAAGTGTCCTCGTGACTAACGCAGAGACTGAAACCGGGGACGCCCGCGGGGCCACACGGGTCGTGGTGGCGGAGGACGAGGTCTTGATCCGCCTCGATCTGGTGGAGATGTTGACCGAAGAAGGTTACGAGGTGGTCGGCGAAGCCGGCGACGGCGAAGCGGCCGTGGCTCTGGCGCTCGACCTCCGCCCGGACCTCGTGGTGATGGATGTGAAGATGCCCAAGCTGGACGGCATCAGCGCGGCGGAGCAGATCGCCAGTGGTCGGGTCGCGCCGGTGGTGATGCTGACCGCGTTCAGCCAGCGCGATCTCGTGGACCGGGCCCGGCAGGCCGGCGCGATGGCGTACGTGGTGAAGCCGTTCGGCAAGGCGGATCTGATCCCGGCCATCGAGATCGCGATGGGCCGGTTCGCCGAGATCAAGGCCGTGGAGGCCGAGGTCAGCGACCTGACCGAGCGGCTGGAGTCGCGCAAGGCCGTGGACCGGGCGAAGGGTCTGCTGCAGACCGGCCTGGGGCTGACCGAGCCGGAGGCGTTCCGCTGGATCCAGAAGACCGCGATGGACCTGCGTAAGTCCATGCGCGAGGTTGCCGAAGGCGTCATCGAGCACGGCTCTGCCGCCAAGAAGAAGTAACGGCCTTTTCGGGTCCTGAGGTGGCACGGTCCCTGCTTGGCCCGCAGGGACGGTGTCGCCTTGTGTGGCCACGTTGTTCAGTGCAATATCACATGTTATAGTGGCCAGTAACAGTCCACCGTCGGTCGTCGACCGGCCAGCCGAGGAGATCCCGAATGACCAGCTCAGACCATCCCTGGCGTGGCGTCTACGTGGCCACCGCCCTACCGTTCCACGACGACCTCTCGGTCGACTTCGACGGCTACGCCGCCCACGTCGCCTGGTTGGCCGAGAACGGCGTGCACGGCGTGGTGCCGAACGGCTCGCTGGGGGAGTACCAGACGCTGTCCGACGAGGAGCGCGCCCGGGTGATCACCACCGCGGTCGCGGCCGCCCCCCAGGGGTTCGGCGTGATGGCCGGCGCCGGTGCCTACGGCACGCTGCAGAGCTGCCGCTGGATCGACCAGGCCGCTCAGTCCGGAGCTCAGTCGGTGTTGCTGCTGCCGCCCAACACCTACCGGGCCGACCGGGAGACCGTGGTCGACCACTACCGTGCGGCAGCCCGAGTGGGGCTGCCGATCGTGGCCTACAACAACCCGTTCGACACCAAGGTGGACCTGGTCCCCGA
>JBBRYD010000143.1:0-10038 GCA_038238065.1 Propionibacteriales bacterium
CCCACCCCGGCGTCGACCTCGTCGAACACGAACGTGGAGTGTGCCTGGCCGGTGGCCAGCACCACCTCGAGGCCCAACCGCACCCTCGACAGCTCCCCGCCGGAGGCGACCTTGGCCAGGCTCCGCGGGTCGCTGCCGGCGTTGGCGCTGAACAACAGGTCGATCTGGTCGGCACCGTGAGGGCCGAGCTCGGTCCGGGTCAGCTCGAAGACCAGCTGGGCGTGCGGCATGGCCAGCGCGTCCAGCTCGGTCAGCACCCGCTCGGCGAACGCCGTGGCGGCGACCTGCCTGGCGGCCGTCATCGTCTCGGCCAGGGTGACCAGCTCGGCGTCGAGGACTTCGACGCGTTGCTGCAGCTCGCCGATGGTGTCCTCGCTCGCCTCCAGCTCGATGAGTCGCCGGGCGGCCTCGCCCGACCAGGCCAGGACCTCGTCGCAGCTGTGACCGTACTTGCGGGTCAGCCCCGCCAGCTCGGAGCGACGGCCGGCAATCCACTCCAGCCGACCGGGTTGGACCTCGAGCGCGTCCAGGTAGTGCGCCAGGTCGCCCGTCAGGTCGGCCAACAGATAGGTCGCCTCGGCCGCCCGTCGGGCGAGGTCGGCCGCACCCTCGTCCTGGAGGGCCAAAGCATCGACAGACTTCCGCGCCACACTGATCGCGGTCAACGCCCCGCCCGATTCGTCGTCGGCACCGGCGAGAGCGATCATGGCGTCCTGGGCCGAAAGACGCAGATCGTCGGCGGACTGCAGCCGGAGCGTCTCGGCGGCCAACGCCACGTCCTCTCCGGGCTCGGGCGCCACCTTCTCGATCTCCTCCAACCCGAACCGGAGCAGGTCGATCTCGCGGGCCCGTGTCTGAGCCTCCGACCGGAGCCGCGCCAGCTCCGTTGCGGCCGCTCTGCGCTCGACGTAGCGCACCCGGTACTGCTCGAGCGGCTCGGCCACTGAGTCACCGGCGAAACGGTCAAGTATCTGGCGTTGCCGGTCAGCGGTGCCCAGCCTGATCTGCTCGGACTGACCGTGGATGGTGATCAGCTCCTCCGCAACTCCGGCGCACACGGCAGCCGGCACCTGCGCACCCCCGAGGTAGGCGCGGGACCGACCGGCCTTGGTCAGGTGGCGGGCCACCAGCAGCTCGTCCTCGTCCAGCTCGCCGCCGGCGTCGCTCACGCGCTCGACCAGCTCGGGCTCGATCCTCGAGAAGCGACCCTCGACCCGCGCCCGGTCGGCTCCGGACCTGACGGCTTTGGGATCGGCGCGCCCTCCGAGCAGCAGACCCATGCCGGTGACGATCATCGTCTTGCCGGCCCCGGTCTCGCCCGTGACCACGGTGAAGCCCGGGTGCAGGGCCAGTGTCGCCTCGTTGATCACGCCGAGGTCGGTGATCCGCAGCTCGTCGATCAATGCGTCATCCCCGCCGCTCGAGGGCCGGGTCGAGCGTCCGAGTCTCTTCGGCGGCCCCCCGCCACCCCTCGACCCGGAGACCGAACTTGTTGACCAGTCGGTCGGTGAACGGCGACTCCGACAGCCGAGCCAGCCGCAGTCGGTGCTGGCCCTGCTTGACCTCGATCTCCATCCCGGGCCGCAGCTCGGTGGAACGGCGGCCGTCCGCCCAGACCACTCCGTGCGTCGGGGAGGTGTCGACCAGTTCTACGATCACCTGTGAGGTGGGACCGAGGACCAGCGGACGGGCGAAGAGGGCGTGGGCACTCAACGGCACCACGAGCAGCGCCTCGACGCCGGGCCAGATGACCGGGCCGCCGGCGGAGAAGGCGTACGCGGTGGACCCGGTCGGGGTGGACACCAACAACCCGTCGCAGGCCCAGCGGGACAGCGGACGGCCGTCCACCTCCACCATCACCTCGAGCATCCGCTCGCGGGCCGCCTTCTCGATCGAGACCTCGTTGATGGCGAACGACGACCAGATGACCTTGCCCTCGTCACGGAGCGTGACGTCGATGGTGACACGTTCCTCCACCGTGTAGGAGCAGTCCACGATCCGCTCGACGATGCTGTCGATCTCCGAGGACTCCGCTTCGGCGAGAAACCCGACGTGGCCGAGGTTGACCCCCAGCAGCGGGATATCGGAGGTGATGGCCCATTCGGCGCTCCGCAGGATGGTGCCGTCACCGCCGAGCACGACGACCAGCTCGCAGCCGACCGACGGACTCGTCCCGAAATCGTCGAGCCCGACCGTTGCGTCGGCGGGGAGCCAGGAACGCATGATCTCCAGGTCCTCGTCCGCCATGGCGGCCACGATGTCGGCCCGGTAGAGGCCCTCGACCAGGCGCACCGCAGCCTTGATGGCCTCCGGACGACCCGCATGCATCATCACTGCGACCCGGCGTCCGGACGGGTATCGGCCATGCTCCTGCCCGGCGTTCCGTTCGGCGTGATGGCTCACCTGGCACAGCATAGGCGTTACCCACTCAAGGGGGACGACCCCCTGGGACCCCCGGACAAGCCGCCAGCTACTCAAGGGGGACGACCCCCTTGGACCCCCGGACAAGCCGCCAGCCACTCAAGGGGGACGACCCCCTTGGACCCCCGTACACGCTTGGGGACCTTCCACCCCAGCCGTCTCGGCGCGCCGTTTCCGCTCAGGCGGGGTCAGGGGTCAACGCATCTTCGAGGCCGACGGCCGCGGAGGGCCGCTGAGGGCCGAACAGCACGAAGTATTCGACATTGCCGGCCGGGCCGGGCAGCCGGCTGCGCACCACGCGGCTGGCGTACCAGCCTGCACCCACGGCTGCGACGACCACGCCGTTGATGGCCTCTCGGCGGTCGGTGGTCGAGCGGACCACACCACCCTTGCCCAACCGCGCCCGGCCCACCTCGAACTGCGGTTTGACCATCAGCAACAGCATGCCGGTGCGTCGGGTGACCGCGGCCAGCCGGGGCATCAACAGCACGAGCGAGATGAAGGACACGTCAGCGACCACGAGGTCGACCGGCTGTCCGCCGACGTGGTGCAGCTCGAGGTCGCGGAGGTTGGTCTGCTCCCAGACCACCACCCGTGGGTCCGTCCGAAGTGTCGCAGCGAGCTGGTCGGTACCGACGTCGACCGCGTACACCTGCTCCGCGCCGCGTTCGAGCAGGACCTGGGTGAAGCCGCCGGTGGACGAACCGGCGTCCAGCACGCGGGCGCCGACCGGCAGGTCGAGGTCGTCGAGGGCGCCGATCAGCTTGTGTGCCGCCCGCGAGACGTAACCGTCGTCGACCGACACGATCTGGTCGCCGGGTCTGATCCGGTCGGCTGGCTTGCTGGTCACCCCACCGTTGACGTGGACCGCTCCTGCGACGATCAGCTGTTGGGCGTGACTGCGTGAACGCGCGAGGCCGCGCTCGACGAGGGCGACATCGAGCCGGACGGTCCCGGTCACTGCCAGCTAGCTCGTGACCGGCACGTCGGCGTTGAGCGCCTCATGCAGCACGGCGTGCACAGCGGCCAACCGGTCGTGGTGATCGGCCAGCTCGACGGTCGGCCAGGACGACGTCAGAGCGACCAGGGCGTCGTCGATCTCGGGGATCTCCGTGTGAGGAGCCGGTGGCATGGTCGGCGCTGCGGACTGATCGAGCGCACTCACTGCTCCCCCTCGGTCCCCGTCTCCGGCAGCGGCGTGGTCAGCGGCGCGGCCGGGGCGGGCAGCTCAGCCGGTGCGGACCTCTTGCTCGACGCCCTGGTGGTCGACGCCCTGGTGCTCGATGGCCTGGCGGTCGATGTCCCTGTGGTCGGTGTCCTTGTGGCCGGTGTCCTTGTGGCCGGTGTCCTTGTGGCCGGGGACTTCTTCGCGGCTGCCTTCTTCGCGGCCGTCTTCTTGACGGCACTCTTGATCGGTGTGCTCGCCTCGGGAGAGCTGGGCGGCTGAGCAGCGACCTCGGCGGGGCTCTGGATCAGTGGTGTCGGGCTGGGCTCACCAGGATCGGTGACCAGCGGCTCACCGAGCGGCGGATCGGGCAGGCGCGACCCCGCAGTACCGGCCCCGCCGCCGAGCGGGGGGCCTTGGGAGGCAGTCTTCCTGGTCGGCACGGTACGCCCAGCCGACGACGTCTTCCTGGCCGACGTCTTCGCTGCCCTCTTCACGGGCGGCTCTGGCTGCCTCGCGTTGTCCACGGTGGCCTTCACCAGCGACCGCCGCAGCTCGGCGATCTCCTCGCGCAGCGCTTCAACCTCAGCGGAGCGGACATATCCCCAGTGCGCCGCTGCCTTGTCGACCTCACCGGCCACCAGGTTCTCGACGAGCGTCCGGTTGGCCCGGCTCGCCGACAGGATCTCGTCGGCCAGCTGGGAAACTCTCTTCTCGGCGTCGTTGGCCACGCCCTCCAGACCAGCCTGCGTCAGCAGAGCCCGTGCGGTCTGGATGGCCCGTTCCCGGGTCATCCTGGTCAACCCGTTCACCAGGTTGACGTAGTTCTGTACAGCTTCAACGACCATCGGTCGCGGCCTCCTCGGCTGGCGGATGTGTGCGTCTGGCGTGAAACAGTCTGCCACGCGGATCGGAGATCCCCGGGGGCCTCGCGGGTGGTCAGGACAGCTGCGGCAGGTCGGCCAGCGCGGCCGAGGCGTCCACCGGTCGGGAGCGGTCGTAGCTCTCCCACACCAGGTGGGTCACCGCCCACAGTGCGTCGACAGCCTCTTCGTCGTTGCGAGGGGTCAACTCCAACCGGATGCTGTCGCCGGTGGCCATCGCTGACATCCGCCCGCAGATGGCCCGGTTGACGACCCGCTCGACCCGTCGCTCCGGAGCGAGCAGGGCAGCCAGGTTGAGCCCGAGGTGGGTGGGTCGCTCTCCCCGGGCCGCGGCCAGCAGCTCACGCGGGCCGTGAGCACCGCTCAGCACGAACAAGCTGTCGATGCTCACCGCGACCGCGCCCGCGATGTCGGTGTCGATCCGGTCGCCCACGAAGATCGGGTTCCGCGCGTCGAGCCTGGCCATGGTCTCGTCCATCAACGGCCGAAACGGCTTACCGGCGACCTCGGGGTCGACGTCCACCGCCACCCGGACCGCGTCCACGGCCGCCCCGTTGCCCGGCACGAGGCCGCGGTCGGTGGGTCGGGTGGAGTCGGTGTTGGTGGCCACCCAGTGAGCACCCCGCTGGATCGCGATGGCCGCCTCGTTGAGCTGGTCCCAGGTCAGGTCGAAGGAGAAACCCTGGATGACCGCCACCGGGTCGTCATCAGCAGAGTGCACCCCGACCAGCCCGACCTCCTTGAGCGCAGAGATGATCCCGTCGCCACCCACGACCAAGATCTTCGCGTCGGCGCCGAACCTGTCGACCAGGAGCCGGGCAGCGGCCTGGGAGGAGGTGACCACATCCTCCTCGGTCGCCGCCACGCCCAGCTGACGCAGGTGGTCGGCCACCACACCGGGCGGTCGGGCGGCGTTGTTGGTGACGAAACCGAGCTTGGCGTTCCGCTCGCGGAGGGCGGCGATCCCCTCCACAGCACCCGGGACCGCTGACGGACCCAGGTAGACCACGCCGTCCAGATCGAACAGAGCGGCGTCGTAGCGCTCGATGATGGCCGGCGCGGCGCTCACCTGCGGGTCGGTCACGAAACCGTCAACGCCTGCGGTCGACAGTGGACGGGCCTTTGCCTGACGGGCCGGCGGCGCCGCCGTGGTCGGTGTCCCTCTCGTCGGGGCCCGTCTCGTCGCTGTCGGTCTCGTCGAAGTCGATCAGCAGCCCGTCGAGCTCGTCCAGCCGAGCCTGGGCGTCGGTCTCTCCCTGCGGGTCGAGCTTCGCCGCGACCACGAACCACTTTCGCGCCTCGGCGTCCTTGCCCTCGTGCACCAGGGCGTCCGCGTAGGCGTAGCGCAGTCGCACCTTGGGCATCCGGGCGTCCTCGCCGGGCTCGGTGAACGAGTCGATCGCGCCCTTCAGGATTCTCAGTGCCTCCGGATGCTGGCCGAGATCGGCCCGGGCTCCCGCTTCCACGATCGTCATCTCCACCTGCTGCGACGGGTCGAGATCGAAGCGCTTCGCCTCCTTGGCCAGTTTCAGGGCAGCTTGCGGCCGACCGAGAGCGCGTTCGCAGTCGGCCATCACGGGCAGGTAGTCGTGGGTCCCGGTCATCCGGCGCAGAGCACGGAACTCGCTGAGGGCGACGTCGTAGTGCTCCGCGGCGTAAGCGGTCTCCGCGGTGGCCTCGCGGACGATCGGCAGCCGGGCCGCCCGGCGACGGGCCGCCTCGGCGTGTGCGTACGCCTGTTCCGGGTCCTCGTCGATCAGCTGACCGGCGACCACGAGATGAGAGGCCACGATCTCGGCCAGATCCTTCGGGAGCCCCCGCAGCTCCGCGCGAACCGAACGATGCAGCTCACGGGTGTCAACACCCTCGGGGATCGGCGGTTCGTTGGCCTTGCGGGCCAAGCCGGGTCGCGGTGGCTCGCGTGGCCCTGTGAAGTCACCGCGCTCGCCCCGGGTGTGCGGTGTCCAGTCGCCCGGACGGTCGCTGCGGCTCCTGTCGTTTCGACCGCCACGATCTGGGCGGCCACTTCGCTCAGGCCGGTCAGCCCTGTCGGGCCGGTCACCCCGCTGGGGCCGTTCATCACGAGCCGTGCTGCGATCTCCGCCCGCCGAGGTGCCGGTCTGGTCCTTGCGTGGTGCAGCGCTGGAACGATCACCTTGCCGTGGCGAGCCCGACCGATCCCCCCGCGGCGGCCCCCCCGATCGACCGCCCCGACTCCGGTCACCAGAGCGATCGTCACGGTCGGGCCGTCCGTTGTCTACCACCGCTCAATCCTGTCTGTATCGAGACCACAAAGCAAAGACGACCGGGCATCGGCGTCCTCGACTCGGGGTCTAGGGTCCGAAGCACGAGTCCACAGCCGAGAAAGCGTTGCTCATGACCGCTGGTCTGTACCCCGCCGCCGCCGACCGGGACGGGGGCTGATGTGCGCGCGATCGTGTTCTCGGGTCCGGGGCGGTTCTGCTTGACCGATGTCCCTGACCCAGTCGCGGGACCTCGGGACGTGGTGGTTCGCGTTCAGGCGGTAGGGATCTGTGGAACCGACCTGCACGTCTTGGACGGGGAGTTCGCGCCGACGGTCTTCCCGATCATCCCTGGCCACGAGACCTCAGGGGTGGTCGAGAACGTCGGGCGGCAGGTCACCGAGTTCTCAGTGGGTGACCGGGTCTCGGTCAACCCCACCCTGACCTGCGGTGAGTGCACCTTCTGCGTGAACGGCCATGCGAACCTCTGCGAGAACTGGAACGGCAGCGGCGTGGCTCGCGCGAACGGGTCGACGGCCGAGCTGGTGGTGGCACCCGTGAGGAACATCTATCGGCTGGATGACGGGGTGGATCTCGATCTGGCCGCGCTCATCGAACCGCTGTCGTGCGCCATCAGCGGCTACGACCTGCTGCCTCGGAGGATGGGGGAGCACTACCTGATCTACGGCGCCGGCACGATGGGCCTGATGATGGCCCAGCTGGCACCGCGGGCCGGCGCAGCCTCGGTCACGGTCGTCGACCGCAACCCGACCCGGCTGCAGGCGGCCCGAGAGGTCGGCGTCGAACGACTGGGCACGACTGCTGACGAGGTGCGGCGGCCGGGAGGCTGGGAGGTGGTCATCGACTGCACGGGGGTTATCGCCGCGATCGAGGACGGGCTGGGCCGTGTCCGTCGCGGCGGTACGTTCCAGCAGTTCGGCGTGGCACCCACTGAGGCGGTCGCCGACTACTCACCGTTCCGGGTCTACCACGACGAGATCACCATCGTGGGCTCCATGGCCGAGCTGCACGCCTACGGTCGCGCGGTGGAGATGTTCGCAGCCGGCGCCCTGGACGCCACCTCCATGGTGAGTCACGCCTTCACGCTCGCAGACTACGGTGACGCCGTGGACATGTTTCGAGCCGGAACCGGACGCAAGCTCCAGATCAGACCCCAGCTGGACAGGTCTCTGTCGCTCCTGTGAGTTCGCAGCCGCCTTTCCGGTAACACTTTCCTGGCTGGGACGCCTCTGGCCTTGTATCGACGCTGATCAGGCCAAGCGGTAGCGTGGCGGAGAGTTCGAACCAGTCATCGTCTCGGGCGGCGTCTGGACACAGCTTCTCGGCCGGAATTGGAGAACACCAGCTCGTGACCCTCGTCGCAGGCGTCGACTCGTCGACGCAGTCAGTGAAGATCGTGGTGTGCGACGCGAACAGCGGTGACATCGTCCGGAGCTCGCGCGCCCCCCACCCCGCTGGCACTGAGGTGTCCGCCGAGGCGTGGTGGTCGGCCTACGGCGAAGCCACCGCCGACCCTGACGTGTTGAAGGACGTCGAGGCGATATCCGTCGGAGGTCAGCAACACGGGATGGTCACCCTCGACGAGTCCGGAGCCCTCGTCCGCGATGCCCTGCTGTGGAACGACAACCGTTCCGCCCGGGACGCGACGGACCTGATCGACGAGTTGGGTGGCGCTCAGGCCTGGGCTGATGCCGTCGGATCGGTACCGGTGGCCTCGATGACGGTGTCGAAGATCCGCTGGCTGGCCCGCGCGGAGCCTGAGAACGCCAAGCGCACCGCGTCGGTGGTGCTTCCACACGACTGGCTCACCTGGCGCATCGGCGGCGAGTCGTTCGCCCCCGTTACCGATCGAGGGGACGCCTCCGGGACGCTCTACTTCGACGCCACCACCAACCAGTATCGCCGTGACCTGGTATCGCGCGCGATCGGGCACGACCTCGAGTTGCCGCGGGTAGCTACGCCCAACGAGATCATCGGCAAGACGCACGACGTGATTGCCATCGCGCCGGGAACCGGCGACAACATGGCCGCGGGACTGGGTCTGGGACTAGCCCCCGGCGAGGCGGTGGTTTCGCTGGGTACCAGCGGGACCGCGTTCGCCCAGAGTGAACGGCAGACTCACGAACCCACGGGTACCGTCGCCGGGTTCGCGGATGCGACGGGTGCCTTCCTGCCGCTGGTGTGCACCCTCAACGGTGCCCGCAACCTGGTCGCGACCGCCGACCTCCTGGGCATCACCCTCGACCAGATGAGCCACTTGGCCCTCAGCGCCCCGCCTGGGAGCGAAGGCCTGACTTTCCTGCCCTACCTGGAGGGGGAACGGACACCGCCGCTGCCCGACGCCCGGGGCGAGCTGATCGGCATGACGCTGGCCAACATGACCCCGGCCAACCTGGCCAGAGCCGCGATCGAAGGGGTGCTGTGGAGTCTGGCCTACGGAGTCCAGGTTCTCCGCGAACAGGCCGGCGACATCACCCGGATCACGCTCACGGGGGGCGCGTCCCAGTCCCCGGCGGTGCACCGCATCGCCAGCGCGGTCTTCGGGCTGCCGATCGTGGTCACCGACACCTTCGAGAGTGTGGCGGTCGGGGCCGCCAAACAGGCAGCCTGGGCGTTGACCGGCGAGATGCCGCAGTGGGCCGTGCCGGTATTGAGCCAGCACGAGCCAACCGAAGCGGACCTTGTCGCCGCCCGCGAGATCGGTGAGCGATATCGATCGGCACTCGAGCGCCATTTCCTCAGCTGACCGGCGCGTGGACGCGTCGAGTGGCCTCACCGGACCCCTAGAACCATTGTCCTTTCCAACCCCACACACAGGAGATGTCATCATGAAGCTGAAAACCGTACTGGGCCTCGCTGGAGGCATAGCCGTTGGCTATGTGCTTGGGACCGCGGCCGGACGAGCTCGCTTCGAACAGCTGAAGGGCCGAGCGGACGCCTTCGTGCACGACCCCAAGGTGCAGCAGACCGTGTCCGACCTGGCCGGCCAGGTCAAGGCCAATGCACACTACATTCCCAGTCCGGCGGCCGGCGTGGTCGGATCGGCCGCGGGACACCTGCAGGATGCCCTCAAACAACCCAAGGACTCGACCGACGAGGTTGTTTCCTGACGGTGTGGTCAGGCCTAGTCGGGTGCCCTCGCGTTATCGATCAACGAAACGTGGCCCGTCGCTGATAGCGGCGGGCCAGGTGGCTTCTTGGTGTGGTCGTTGCGGGTGGTGTGTTGGGGGTGGACATACTTCAAGGGTGACCACCGTGGTGGTCACCCTTGAAGTGTGTTGTCCGGCGACGTCCTAGTCTCCCA
>JBBRYD010000144.1:0-9839 GCA_038238065.1 Propionibacteriales bacterium
GATCATCAATGGCAGTAACTTGAAGCACCAGATAGTCCTCTCCCGGCCGAGCAGTGATCAGTGGTGATCACATCGGTCGATCTTGGTCCATCCGTGGCTTACACACGTGTCATGACACGCCCTGCACCCCCGTTGCCGCGCCGATACCCCGGGTAAGCGGTCATCTCGTGCACTCCGCGTTTCCTCACCACGCCGTGCCCGCTGAAGTCCTCCCCGTCTCGCAGCTGCTGCGGGCCGTGCGAGGCGCTGTCGGCCTTGAAGATGTCCTCGACGACCTGGTGAGCTCGACGTTCGAACTCGTCGAACTTGGCGGAGGCCTGGTTGAGCTGGCCGCTGTCCTGGTGCCAGTCGTTGCGCCATTTCCCGGCGACGCCGCCCTCCCACCGCTTGGGATCCGCGAGAACCCCACCGTGCTGCAGAACCTTCCCAACCTTGTCCTTCACGGTCCTGGTCAGGGCCAGCAACTGCTTCGCGGCGTCTCTCGCCTGTTGGGTGGCCAGTACCCGTCCGGCAGTCATTGTCCCGTTCCCCTCACGGTGACGTCGTGGACCAAAGGGGCAAGTCTCAGCTAGGGAACCTACCGACGGTGGCTGGCCGACGGTGACTCGCCTAGCTCTTGGGCCCTCGTACGGCGGTCAGCCGCCACCGGCCGCAATGATGGCCTCGACAGCCCGCGGCGGTTCGTGCGTCTTGGGTCATCAGTACCCGCCCACTCCTCATCGTCTCGCCCTCCGGTCGACGTCGTAGTCACAGCGCACCCACCGTACCCACCAACCCCCACCAGACCAAAGCCTTTCCCCAGGTCACCCGATGGTGGTGGCCTGGGTCAACTCCCCGACGCCGTCATTGACCAGCTCGCTTATCATGGGGGTGACCGGCTGCGGCGTCCGGCCAGCACAGCGGGAGGAAGTCTCGTGACATTTGACATCGTGGCTCTGTGCCGCGACCAGCCCGACACCGACGTCACTTTGGCTGCACTGCTGGAGGCTGGGCCACAGCTGCGGGTGAACACAATCGACCACGTGCAACTGGTGCAGCTTTACCACCCGGACGGCCGGCTGCTGCTCACCACCGAAGGGCCGCGTCTGGTGCAAGTGCCTGGGGAGGCCCAGCGGCTGCTGGGAATCACCAAGGATGTGCCGCACCCTGTGTGGTGGGTGGAGTCACGGGCTCCTGCCAGCGATCCGGAGGCGGAGGCGGTGGCCCGGCGGTTCACCGATGCGCTGCTCGCCGCCACGGGAGGAGTCTCGTGGTCGAACCAGTGACCTGGCACCCCGCCGCCGATCGCGCGACCTCGGAAGCGTTGATCGTCGAACAGGACCGAGTCGTAGTGCCACTGTCCACGTGGGTGGCCGACGCTGCGGTCGAAGCCAGCACGACCGGGCGGGTGCTGCAGGTGCTCACGCCGGCGCACAGCCGGATCACCTACCCGCTGGAGCTGTTGCTGCAGGACGCGGCAGCGCAGTGGGTACTGCGCGAGGGGGTATTGCGTGAGGGCGCCGAGCGCTTCCGGGACGGAATCAGTGGGTTTCCGTTGCGCTGGAGCGGTCAGAGCTTCGTTACCGACCCCACCTCATTGCCCTCTGCAGACGCCGACATGGACCCGGGTTCGGGTGATCTCGAAGTACAGATCTCCACGCTGCATCCGGCCGTCGAGTCACTGCGGCTTGGGGCCAGCACCGAGATCGCGATGCAGGTGCTGACCGGTGCCGCGCCGGCAGGCTGGGGTGTTGCCGAGCCGGCGACACAGCCGTGGTCACCGTTTGAGCTCACCGAGCACTGCCGCGAGCGGGCCCCGGATCGCACCCAACTCGTTGTGGTCGGCTCTGGCGTGATCGGTCAGCTGCATGTGCAGTGGGTCGATGCCGGGGTGCTGGAGCGGACCCGGTTGTCCGGGCCACCAGTCTCGGTGGTCAACACGGACATCGTCGATACCTTGGCAGCGGAGGTTGCCGACACCGCCCGGTCGATGATCGTGGCGGCCCAGCCCGGCCGCCGAGGCGGATTACGGGCCAGCCGCCCAGCACCGCCTGCGCTGCCATACGGATTCCTCATTGGCCACGAGGTGGTCGCCGAGCGCGGTGTGGCACACGCTCAGGCCACTGCGGCGCAGGTCACTCTCCTCGGCCGGGGCGCCAGGAAAAGCTGCTGGTGTCGCCTCGACGGCGGCCAGCGAGCCCCCTTCGAACTGCTCACCGCCGTACTGCAACACTTCGGCCTCGCCGCCACCGCGTAGAACTATTCGGCTCAAGCCGGCGCGCGTGAGCGTCATCGGCCCGGCTCGCGTGAGCGTCATCGGCAAGTCTTTCGCGGAATGGGCGGAGTTCGAGCCGGTTGAGCCAGTTCGACGGTATAGCTTTCGGGTAAGGCACCGTCGCAGGTTAACGTGCTGCGGCGATTATTGCTTCGCCCGGGATCTTCACGGTAACTGGACTACCGGGATTGATGTGTAGATCGCAACCGGCCAACGCCGGGGCCAGATCTCGGGTCCGGGACTGTTGCCACGTCTTCCATTCTGTGGGCAGCTGTGCTTCTGAGGAGAACGCTTGCAATGTGGCGCGGCCCGACTGGTCACGTCGGACGTACAGGCGTCCCGGTTGATCGTCCTGCGCAAACAGGAAAAGGTCGGTGTCAAGCAGGGTGCTCACCAGTTGGTCTTCGCCCCCATAACCGGTCGCGGCGAGTTGGAGGGCGCGCTCGAGATCATTGGCTGGCTGGGGCAGGTCCATTGCGGTGGGGGAAGGGCGGTAATCGGGGTTGGGAACGAAATCGCCGTGGATCGCACCCTGATCGTCCACCCGGTAGGCCCCACGGACACCCCAGCCCGGCACCTGGCCGTTTGGATCGAACTCGGGGTCGATCGCATAGACCCAACCGCCGCGCTGCGCGCGGGCCGCTTCGCGCATCTGCGGGGTAATCGGTGGTGGTGGCTGCGCGGTCATCTGACGCTGTCCCAGCATCGCTCGAAGTACGCCTTCTGCTCGCTGACGGTTCCGATGCTATCGGGCACAGCGTCAGCGAAGGTGGGCACGGTGGTGGTGGTCGTCCGTTCACCGAGCCGGAGCTCGTAGACCGCCAGACCACCGGCTTGATCCCGCAGCATCCCACTGGGGTAGGTGTCTCGTCTGGCGCCGTTGATTGCGAGGAACCAGCCCTGATCCTCCAACTGCTGACGCACGTCCACGAGCGCACTGAACGCATCGTCAGCTGCCCCGGAGACCGCTCCCCATGGTCCCGTCGCAGTGACCTCGAATCCATCGGACACACGCTTCCAGGCCAGATCCGCGGTGACGGTCTCGTTGCGACCCAAGGCGGTCACCCGCCGAGCACCCCTGGGTTCGAGAGCACTACGTGTAAGAGCATCGAACATGAAGACCATCCTACTCGGTAGCGATCCTGTCATCGGGGTTTGAATCCCGGATTCGGGATCCATTCACCTAGGCCGCCGTCGGGATTCACTTGATATACGCCTTTGATGAACCTGGGAGCTACGCCGCCGGGGAATGCTATCTCATTCTCGCCCTCATGGATGTGAGACCCCAGCGTCTTGTTGACGTCAATACCCCCGGGCGCCTCGATGTCGTATCGATACTGCACCCCCCATTCCTGGTACAGATTGGAGTCGGTCGACGTGCTCACGAAAGCTGAGGGGTTATCGTACTTAACGAAACTTCCCAAGTCCACGTTGTCAGGATTCTTCGGCTGGAAGCCGTCCCGAAATATCTCACTGGGGTCACGGTTGTCGGCGCGGTACAGCGGTTCCGCGCTGTCCCGCCATACCGGTGTCTCCGGCATGGCGGACAGATCGATGTTGTGATCGACCGCCGCGCCGAGGTCGCTGACGGTGGGCAGCTCGCCGGTGGCTTCGCCGCCAAGCCGCGCGGCCGTCCCGGCAACTTCGCTGGTTTCGGCGGCTGCGCCGGCGCCGCGCAGCGCGGCGCCGGCGCCTTTGGTGCCCACGATCGCAGCAGCGACGTTGAAGAGGGTCGTGCCAGCGGCGCGGGCGGGGTCTTTGCCCCATTCGTCGTAGGCGATGAGGCCTTTGCCTGCGTTGAGCAGGGCGTTGCCCAGTTCCCCGCGTTTGAGGCCAGGCACACCTACGGTTTGGTCAGCTATTATGCCGACGGGGTTGCTGTACGCCCCCACGGCCAAGGCGAATTTACCAAGGCCTTCCCATGCGGTGCCGGCGGCGGACCAGGACCATTGCCCGGTGGTGGGGTCGCGACCGATCAACCCGCCGAGTCCGGTGACAAACCCGACCGCACCGTCCCAGACGCCCTCGCCGAAGCTTTTGACGGTATTCCAAGCGGCTCCGAAGAAGTCGCCGATGTCCCCGAGTAGTCCCTGGTCTTTCTCCTTGGTCTGGGGTGGTGACTTGTCGGCGGTGAGTATTACGCCCACGGGTGCTGACCCAGCACCGCTGTCGGCTTTGAAGATGTCCTCGACGACCTGGTGGGCCCTGCGCTCAAGCTCCTCCAGCTTCGCCGCAGTCTGGCTCAGCTGACTCGCGTCGTGGCTCCAGTCGTTGCGCCATTTCCCGGCGACGCCGCCGTCCCACCGCTGGGGATCCGCGAGAACGCGGCCCTGCTGGACGACCCTGCCCACCTTGTCCTTCACGGACCCGGTCAGGGCAAGCATCTGCTTCGCGGCATCCCGTGCCTGCTCGGTGGCCAGCACGCGTCCAGCAGGCATTGTCCCGCTCTCTCACGATGACGTCGTGGACCAAAGGGGCAAGGCTCAGCTAGGCGAGTCACCGTCGGTGGCTGGCCGACAGTGACTCGCCTAAGTTCTTGGGCCCTCGTACGGCGGTCAGCCGCCGCCAGCCTGGATGATGGCGTCGACGGCCTGCTTGGCCCTTTTCTCCAGGGCATCCAGCTGTTGGGCGGCGGTCTGGAGCTGTTTCTTGTCGTTGCCCCAGTCACTGCGCCACGTCTGGGCGAGCTTACCGTCCCACTGGTTGGGGTCCGCGAGCTTGTCTCCCTGGGCGACGACCTTCCCGATCTCGTCCCTCAACTGCCCCGAAAGCTGTACCAACTGGCCCGCGCTGGCTCGTGCGTCCTGGGTGGCCAGTACCCGCCCACTCGTCATCGTGTCGTTCCCCTCCGGTTGACGTCGTAGTCACAGCGCACCCCACCATACCCACCACCCCCCACGAGATCAAAGCCTTTACCCAGGTCACCCGATGGTGGCAGCCTGGATCAACTCCCCGGCGCCGTCGTTGACCAGCCAGCCACGCGCGGTGGTGACCGGCACCGGCGTTCGCCGGGGCAGCCGCACGCCGAGCAGGTCGCCGTCCATGTCGATGTCGGGTCGCAGCAGCACACCTGAGCGGGACCGACGCACCTGCTGGGTCCAGTGCCCGTAGGAGGAGCGCAGCGTGTCGGCCCGTCCGGCCGCGATCAGGTGCACATCGGGCAGGCGTTGCTTGAGCAGGTTGGTGATCACCTCGTCCGGATCGTCCAGCGTGTCCGCGTCGTCGATGAGAATCACCTGCCGGCCGCCGGCCTCGGTGAGCGCCGCCAAAGCGTCGGGCAGCTGGTCGGCGTCGGTGACCATCCGTGCGACGTCGAGCATGCGCAGCGGGGACGGCCGGGTGGCCACCACGGTGAGAGCGACGTCCGGCGCGGTTGTGGTGAGCAGCGACGCGATCGCGCGGAGCAGGCCGCTGCGGCCGGAGCGTTGCGGCCCGGCGATCAGCGCATGCTCACCGGGGTACACCCGCAGCAACGCCGGAGCCAGAGCGCTCTCGGTGATCCCCACCGGTAGCTCCCACAGTTGCTCGTCCAGCCTCACCTCGGAGCACAGCACAGCCGGATCGACCCGACTGGGCAGGGTGGACAGTGTCACCAGCGGGCGGGTCACCTCGGGTGAACCCGCCGCCAGTCTCGACACGGCTTCGGTGAGCGACGGCGTCGGCAGACCGATCTGCATGTGCTGACCAGTGCGGGCGATCACGGCACGGCCGGTCGGAAGCTCGCCGACCGATTGGTGCTTCAGCCCGAACAAGCCGTAGTCCTCCTTGTCTGGCAGGTGAAAGACCCACTTCTGGGACACGATCGACGACAGGGTCGACGGCACCGCGTTCACCCGAGCCACGGTGATGATGGTGAAGATGCCCACGGACGGCCCCTCGCCGATCAGCCGAGCCAGGTAGTCCTGCACCCAGTCCACCGCCAGGTCCTCGTACTCCGCCCGGAAAGCCGCGTAGCCGTCGAGCATCAGCACGATCCGGGGGTCGTTCCCGGGGCCGGCCTCGCGCCGCCGGTCGAGCTCGCCGCGCAGCCAGCGGATCAGTCGCTGCTGCCGCTCGCCTTCACTGGCGGCGATCACCGCGCCGACGTGCGGCAGGCCGTCCAGCGGGGCGAGTCCGCCGGCCCCGAAGTCGAGCACGTACACGTGCAGGTCATCGGGCGAAGTATGAGCGGCCAGAGACAAGGCGAGGGAAGCCAGGGTCGTGGTCGTGCCACTGCCGACCAGGCCGTACAGCAGCAGGTTGCCCTGGCTCATGTTCCAGCCGACCGGGTACTGGGACTGCGCCTCGGGGTCGTCGGCGAGCGCGACCAGCGCGGTGCCCGGCGCGGCGGGCGAGCTGACCGTGTCCAGCGGGACTGTGGTCGGCAGCGGTTCCGGCCACGGTCGACGCGGCTCGGGCGCGTTCATCGCCTCGAACGCGGTCCGTGCGGCGGTGACCACCCGCACCAGGTCGCTGGTCTCGTCGAGGTCCAGGACACGTTTCGGTGCCTGTGCCGGCCGTGCTGGGCGTGCCGTGCGGCCGAAGGTGAAGGCGGCCACGTCCACCCGGCCACCGTCCTTGCCGCCACTGACCCCGGTGACCAGCGCGGTCTGGATCGGAACCACCTCACCCGGGCCCAACCGGACATAGCCACGCCCCGGCTGACCACGGCCGATGTATGCCGCACTGCGCACCCCGATGACATCGACGGAGTCCTCGACATCTTGCACCCGCAGCGCGATGCGCAGGTTGGTGTTGGCCCGGATGTTGTCCTTGATGGCTCCGGACGGCCGCTGGGTGGCCAGCAGCATGTGCACGCCAAGGCTTCGACCACGCTGGGCGATGCCGACCAGTGCTTCCATGAACTCGGGCAGCTCAGCGGCCATGGTCGCAAACTCGTCGATGATCACGACCAGGCGGGGCAGCGGGGTCTCCCGCGCGGCCGGCAGCCGCAGGTACTCGGGCAGGTCGGTGGCGCCCGCCGCGCGCAATAGGCGCTCGCGGTAGTGCAGCTCGGCCTCCAGACAGCGCAACGCCCGCTCACCGAGCTGAGGGTCCAGGTCGGTGACCAGGCCCACCGTGTGGGGCAACCGGGCGCACTCGTCGAATGCACTGCCACCCTTGTAGTCGATCAGGACGAAGTTCAGGTGCAGCGGATCAGCACCAAGTGCAAGTGCGGCGACCAGGCTACGCAGTAGCTCGCTCTTCCCGGACCCGGTCGTGCCACCCATCAACGCGTGCGGCCCGTCCCGAACCAGGTCAAGGGTGAACACCCCGTCCTCGGTCACCCCGATGGGAGCCAGCAGACCATGATCGTGCCCCTCGGCCTGCCAGAGCCGGCTCACGGTCTCGGCATCGAACACGTCCCCGCCGAACAGGGCGGGTAGGTCGACCCGGGACGGGAGCGATGCGCCGGCGACCGTGACCTCTGGATCCTCGAAGCGAGCCAGCGCCAGCGCGCAGGAACGGGCGGTATCAATGCTGAGCCCAGCAGTGAGAAGGCCGTTTATCGTTTCCCCGCGCTGCGGGCAGGCAAGGTTGGCGGTGCCGAACTCGTCGACCAACTCGATGACAGTGGTGCAGACCGCCGGGAGCTGCGCACTCGTGCTGGCCAGCACGATGCCGGCGACCAGTCCGGCGTCACCGCGCAGCACCGACCGCGCCGGTGCGTTCCGGCCTGCGGTCAGTCCGATGGCGTCGATCACGGCGAGTAGCACGGGGCCGTCGTCGGCGTCAGGCTCCTGGCGGGTCTTGCGCTCCCGGGCACCGTCAAGTAGGCCCTTGAGGAGGGCATCGGCCTCGTCCCGGCTTCCCGCCAGCAACTGGGCACCGCCACCGGCGTCCGCGTCGCTGGTGTGCGGCAACCACTTCGCCCACTCCCAGGAGGTCGTCACCTCCGGCTCCGTGAGCACCGCGATACGCAGGTCAGCCGGGCCATGGTGCACGGCAGCCTGACAGAGCAGTGATCGCGCCAGCGCCAGTGCGGCGGTCCGATTGCCTACGATCCCCACCACCCCGCCATCCGTGAGATCGACCGGCATCGGGACCCGGTCCAATGGAGAGGCCTCCGCGAGTGCTTCGACGACCTGCGCGGGTCGCGCCGCGTCGTCGGGACCGGTCACATTCGGCTCCCACGGCACGGTGCCGATGCCGGCACTGAGCCGCAGGAAGTCCTCGTCGCCGGGTCGTCGTTCCCACAGCAGCACGCTAGCCGCATTGGCCCGCCGCAATGCCTCCGAGAGGTCCGGCCGAAGGGCACGAGCTCGGACGGTGGCCCTGGCCCGCCGCTTCGCCAACTCGCCACGGAAGGTCTCCAGGTCCTGGGCGAACCGGGCGGACTCCGACCGAGACACCTTCTTGCCGCGTTGGCGGCCCTCCACCCAACTACCGATCATCATCACTGGTGACAGCAACATGAAGAGCGCGTACATCGGGCCGAGGAAGAGAGCCATCACCGCGCCGAGCACAACCGGTATCATCAGCGAGATCCAGGAGAACGACTCTTTGGTGGGGCTTTCGCGAGGTGGTGGGGGTAGCTCTATCGGTGACGGTTCAGGTATCGGCGCGCTCCTGGGTGGCCGGTTGAACGCTATGTTCCCGCCCGTCCCGTGCGGCCGGGGGAGCTCGAGTCCCGGCGACCGGTCGTCTCGCTCCCCGTCGAACAAGGTCAGGTGCACCGCGCCCAACTGCAAGAGCTGGTTGGGAACCAGGGTCCGAGGCTCGAGAATCGGTTCGTCGTCGATCCGGGTACCATTACGCGACTGAAGATCCCGCACGACGACCCTGCCGAGCTGATCAACCTCGACCGCGCAATGCTGACCGGATATCGATGAGCTGTTCAGCCGTATCTGGCAGCCGTCATTCCGTCCGATCACCGTCGTCCGGCCGGGTTGCAGTGTGCAGCGGTGCCCGGCGTCGACGCCGGCAACCACGGCGAGAACCGGGCCGGGGAGGACCGTGCCATTCGCCACCCCACCCCGTACCGCGCCGAGCGAGACGATCGAACCATCGTGCAAGCCGGCGTCGGCCACCGTAGAATGGCTCGGGAGAAACCGACCGTCCACCCACGCGCCACTGACGTTGGTGGCCCGCTTGTGTCCCAATGCCTCCAGGAGATCAGCAATGGTCGCGTTTGGGACCTGCACATTGACGTCGACATCCCGGACCTGGCCAGCGGCTTCCACGACGACCTGCATGTCTGACGATGGTAGCTGGCCACCCCGTTCGGCTCACGGACGTCTGCCCCGCGCTCGGCTCGATGCCGTCCCGCTGGGGTCGATCGTCCGCGTGGTCTGACCGGGCGCTGTCGTCAGACTTGCCTGGAGGCACCGGCAAAGCACGCGGCTGCGTGGCCGCCGGCGCGCCAACCTCTCACTCGGAAGGTTCACTCGAATCGGTGATCCCTTCGTTCGTGTTGGTAACAGCAGGGTCGGTTTGTACGATGGTCAGGCGCCGGGGTTGTGCGCGCCGTAGGCGTGCCGCCAGCGACGAACCTGGGGGAACGAAGCGACATGGCTGGAGCAGGTGAGCTTCTCGCGCGCGAGAACTGAGGGCATGCCCGAGGTGCCCGGTTACCGCATCGAGCGGCAGATCGGGCGCGGCAGCA